>DFKI01000016.1:0-425 GCA_002373325.1 Treponema sp. UBA3649 | reverse complement strand
AAAACCCCGCCTGCCACAAGCATTTTCACTCCTCAGTCATGGAAGGAAAGCAGCGAAGGAGATATCACACGGAATTTCATCAGGGAGCACAATGCGACTGCCCATCTGGTGCTTGAAAAAGACTCGCCCGTTTCCGTAGAGATGCGCCTTGAGATTCTTGCCCCCGACGGAGATTTGAAAATTTCACTTGAGAACTCCATCCCGCTTCACATAGAGAAAACTGTCGCAGGTGAGTTCTTCTTTGAATTTCCGCTCAAGGATTGCAAGAAAAAAGCAGATGAAAAACTCCGCATGGATTTCATCACGGACGATGTTCTTTACAGCGAAAAAGTGTGCGTAAAAGCCGTCACCATAAATTACAAGGAAGCAAAAAAAGAAGCCCAGTCAAACTGAGCCCCCCGTCATTGCCGTACTTGATACCCTGT
>DFKI01000063.1 GCA_002373325.1 Treponema sp. UBA3649 | reverse complement strand
TCTGCAAGATTATGGAAAGCGAGCCGGATTTGTGCCGGAGGATTCTTGAAATGCTTCTTGACGTGAAAATTGAAAAACTGAAGCCCGTACAGGCCGAGCGCACCATGCTTGAGACAATGGACTCAAAGAGCGTGCGTTTCGATGTATACGCAAAGGATGAAAAGCGGATTTTCGACATTGAGATGCAGACAAGCACAAGCAAAAATCTTCCGAAGCGTTCCAGATACTATCAGAGCGTAATTGACATGGACAATCTTTCCAAGGGAGAGAACTATACCAGGCTCAAGGATTCCTACGTGATTTTCCTGTGCCAAAACTCACCCTTCGCAAAGCTGCATCCGGTATATTTTTTCGAGAACATCTGCAGAAATGACGGCGAAGTAAAATTGGACGACAAGGCATACAAGGTCTTTTTTATTGCGAGCGAATATGCTAAAATGGAAGGCAGCGAGGAAAGAAGCTTTTTCAAATTTTTGTCTGGTCTTGGAGCAGAAAGTGAGCTGACAAAATCAATAGAGGAAAAAGTTTCCTTCGCCAAGAAAAACATGAGATGGAGAAAACAGTACATGACATGGCAGCAGACCATTGACGAAGAAAAGGATATTGCCTACGAGGAAGGAAGAGAAGAAGGAAGAGAAGAAGGAAGAGAAGAAGGAAGAGAAGAAGGTCGAGTTGATGCCGCAGAAAATCTTCTGAGGATGGGGGCAATCACAGACGAGCAGATATCGCAGGCAACGGGACTTCCATTAAACCGGGTGCTGCAAATTAAGCAAAGGATTATGAACCTCACGCCCTCAGATTTTCTATGAACGAGTGGAAAAGCGACCTTGACTCATCGACGTTCTCATCCCCAGCCACGGCAAGACGGAACACAGCGGACTCCAGGAGGCTGTAAATCATGTCGATTATGGTTTTTATGGGTGCCTTTTTAATCTCCCCGGCTTCCTGACCACGAATCAAAATCACGTTCAGGAGATGCTTCAGGCGGATTACCCGGCGCGAGATTCTTTTCCCGGCGTTCTCACCTGTCTTCTGAATCTGAATCAGGTAGACCAAGAGGATTTTGAAAAGCTTTTTGTTGCCCTCGCACTCATCCAAAATTACGTCCAAAACACGGTCCAGGCAATCAACGGAAGAAAGTTTTTCGTCCGCAATAATCTCACGCAGCTTGACTTCCAGAGTCTCGGTCAGCTCCTTGATGCTCCAGATAAAAATCTCGCGCTTGTTCTTAAAATAAATGTAGAGCGTTGTCCTCGTGATTCCGCACCGGTCAGCGATTTTCTGAAAGGTCACGTCCTCATAGCCCTCGTCTATGAAAAGGTCCAGGGATTTCGCGAGGATTTCGTGCTTTCGTTTCTCGTGCTCAACAACAACTGCCATCTGGATCCACCCTTACTGATCCTTCTTCTTTGGCGGAAGCGGAGTTTTGTAAATGTAAAGCGTCGTGTCCAGATTTCCGGCCTTGATTGATTTCAGCAGGTTCGCGTATTTTCCGATGCATTCCTGAAATTTTTTCTGGTTGGTGATTACGCCCATCTGCCATCCGGGGAAGTCGGTGAAAAGAGATGCCATGCCGCGGTAGATTTCCTCAGCCTGGGAGATTTCACCGATTCTCTCTCCATAGGGCGGATTCGTGATTATCATTCCGTCCTCATAGGGGGCACGGAGGTCCTTGAAGTCGCTCACTATAAAATCGGGACGCACAATCTTCGCGTCGCTTCCAATCATCTGCAAGGCACGCCCCGCAAGCACGCACGCATGTTCGGCATTAAGTCTCGCACGGTCAACTGCGGCAGGATCAATGTCGCTTCCTGTAATGCGGCACTCCACGTCCGTCCTGATTTTGGAGGCCTCCTGCTTTTTTATCTCCACAGCCCTTTTCTGCGAGTAGATTGCGAGATTTTCGTAGGCAAAGTGCCGTCCCAGTCCGGGGGCGACATCGTGGGCATAAAGGACAGCCTCGGTGATTATGGTTCCGCTTCCGCAAAATGGATCGTGCAGGGGAGTCTTTCTTCGCCACATCATCTCCTGGAGGAGAATTGCGGCTGTGGTCTCTCGCAAAGGAGCAAGTCCACCCTCGCTTCTGTATCCCCTCTTGTGCAGGGCATCCCCGCTTGTGTCAAGCAAAATCTGGGCTTCGTTTTCGTCAAGATAGACCCTTACATCACTTTCGGCACCGGATTCGGGAAGGTTCGTGATATGCCATACGTCGCCGAGCTTTTTGTAGATTGCCTTTTGAATCATCGACTGGATTGAGTGCTCGGAATTCAGGCGACTCTTGTACACGCGAACCTTGTCCACCACGAGGCGCACGTCCTTTTTGAAATAATCCTGCCAGTCAACGGCGTAGCATCCGTCGAAAAGATCATTGAAATCAGAGGCCTTGTACTTCGCCATCTGAAGGTAAACCCGGTCGCTTGTCCTAAGGCAGTAATTCGCACGGTACATGGCATCGTCGTCCCCGGTAAAAATGACTCTTCCAGGTGCGTTTCCCTCAAGGTGATAGCCCAAGTGCTTAATCTCATTTCCCAAAATCTTCTCAGCGCCAATGGCACACAATGCGACGTATGTATTCATGTTGACACTTTAACACTTTTTGTCATTTTAATCAAGTGGGGACTTGATTTTCCCACCATCCACTGAGAAAATCCCGGAGTCCGTCCACAATTTTCATTTTTCACCTTTACAAACTCCAAAAATATGAGATAATAGAAGGAAACTGCTTTCATAAAAGAGAAAGGAGAAAGTTTCAGAGGTGACAGACTTTTGAAACCGGATAAAGCTCGGAGGAAAATCATGGCGGACATATCTGCTAAAATAAGAAGAAAATCACTCGCGGCAAAAAAGAAGGCTGCGATTAAAACAGTGAAGCAACAGGCCAAGGAAAAAATCCGGGAGCTTAGAATACAGTACGACGAAAATCCCGAGAGAATACGGGAGAAGGAAGAGGAAAGGGAGCAGAGAAAAAATCTGCGCATACAAAAGGAAAACGCACGGATTAACTACAGCTCAAGGCAGGCACGTCCGTTAAGCATGGGAGAGGAGCTTTTCAACGCAATCTCACACGGAATCGGTGCAGGATTGTGTGCGGCGGCAATCGTTCTTCTTGTCGTAAGGGCATGTCTAAAATCACCTCCGGAAGCAAGAAGCGTCTATGTGACAAGTTTCGCAATCTTCGGGGCAACGCTTTTCATTCTCTACATGATGTCCACCCTATACCACTCGTTGATTCCCTATGGCGCAAGGAAGGTTTTCTCCATCCTCACGCACATCGCAATCTTCACTTTGATCGGAGGAACATACACGCCTTTTCTTCTCACGAGATTCGGGAACAAGGGGCTTACGGTTTTCATCGTGCTCTGGAGCATTATCGCAATCCTGTGCGCACTTTACGCGGTGTTCGGAAGGAGCTTGAGTCCGCTCTCATTCATAATCTACCTTGCCCTCGGATGGCTGCTTTTTGCCTTATGCCAGACTGCGGGAGACATTCCGTCACACAGCATGATTCTGCTTCTCGTGGGTGGAATCGTCTATACGGCGGGGGGATTTTTCTTCCTTCTGCGGAGATTCCCGCTCGGCAACTGCATTTTCCACGTCCTTGCGATGGGAGGCAGCGTCCTTCACTTTTTCAGCGTCCTCTATCTGATTTAGGACTGCAATCAATTCGACAGATTGACAGATTTTGTCGAAATAATTATAATCGGAATGAGTTTTTCGAGGTGCAAGGAATTCTGTTTCCGGACGCACCAATTTTAATTTCAGGAGAAAAAAATGGTCGTAAAACCAATGATTCGCAGCAACATCTGCATTAACGCTCACCCCATCGGATGCGCAAAGGAGACAGCCCGCCAGATTGCCTATGTAAAATCCCAGAAAGCAAAGCGCGGTACAAAATCTGTAAGTGAGGGTGGAAACGGTCCTAAGACAGTTCTGGTTCTCGGATGCTCCACAGGCTATGGACTCGCAAGCAGAATCAGCGCGGCATTTGAGTACGGAGCGGACACAATCGGTGTCTCTTTTGAAAAGGAAGCGAGCGAAAAGAAATACGGTACCCCCGGATGGTACAACAACCTTGAGTTTGACAGGGAGGCAAAGGCTGCAGGTCTGAAATCCGAAACTTTCAACGCCGACGCATTCGCAGATGAGACAAGGGCAAAAATCATCGAGACCGTAAAATCATGGGGACGCAAATTTGACCTTGTGATTTACAGCCTTGCAAGCCCGGTACGCGTTGATCCCGACACAAAGGTCATGTACAAGTCAGTGATTAAACCAATCGGCAAAGTTTACGCAGGTGCCGCACTCGACATGATGACAGGAACAATCACCCAGGCGAGCACAGAACCCGCGGAAGGTGACGACATCCCCAACACGGTGAAGGTCATGGGCGGTGAGGACTGGGAAAGATGGATGAAGCAGCTCAAGGACGCAGGTGTTCTCGCAGAAGGATGCCGCACGGTCGCATACTCTTACATCGGACCGTCTTTAAGCCATGCAATTTACCGCGACGGAACAATCGGCGAGGCGAAAAAGGATTTGGAGAAGAGAGCGAAGGACATTGACGCTTCTTTGAAGGAGCTTGGCGGGGCAGCTTACGTGAGCGTGAACAAGGGACTCGTTACCCGTTCATCCGCAGTCATCCCTATTATCTCCCTCTATCTCGGAGTGCTCTTCAAGGTGATGAAAAAGCAGGGAACCCACGAGGGATGCATCGAGCAGATGGAGCGTCTTTTTGCCGAGCGTCTCTTTACCGGAGAAAACAGTGCCGCGGGAAAGGTTCCTGTTGACGAGGAGAACAGAATCCGCATCGATGACTGGGAGCTTGATCCAAAGGTACAGGCCGAAGTTGACAAAATCATGCCGACGGTCACTGCCGAGAATGTAGCAGAGACAACCGACCTTGAGGGACTCCGCCACGACTTCCTGAACATCAACGGATTTGACGTGGAGGGAGTTGACTACGAGGCTGATTTGGCCGATATGAGAAGCATAGACTAAAGGGCACTTCGAAAAACTGAAGTTTTTTGAGGTTCCCTAAAAAAAATCAGACTGATTCCGGTTGGGGAGCATTCCTTGGCCGGTACAAGAAACTTGGGCATCCTGTAACATTCCGTAAGCATGAGTGTTTACATGGAAGAAAGAATGCCTAAGCATCCGTTTCAGCCCCGCTTTTATGGAGGTTCTATATGAAAGCATTGAGAAGATTTTTAACCCTTGCCGCCGTAATGATTTTTGCAATCGCATCCGCATCCGCAATCGACCAGTCGAACTTTATGTACTCCGAGTGCATAGGAGAGGCATCGCAGGAGGAATTCGCGGAGACCTTTGAGGAAATCACTGAGGATTACTTTTTGTCCATGCTTGAGATGAGCCTTGGAAACGAGGCTTCCATAGAGGAATTTTACCAGCTGACGGATGATTCTTGCACCGACGAGGAAAAGGATATGATTTCCACCGTGGAAGATTACCTCATCGAAAAAGAGGCTATAGACAACAACGAGATTTACATGGTCATGGCAATCAGAAACGTGGATGTCATAAACAGCTCCATGGGAGTCTGGCTGATTTTCACACACTGCGCTGACGAGGTTGATTTTACCCACTACGCATATTTCGTGAACGTGAGCTTCTGATTTCCAACCGCTTCTCACATCCGGATTAACCGTAACTTGTCATTGCCGGATTAACCGTAACTTGTCATTGCCGGATTAACCGTAACTTGTCATTGCCGGGCTCGACCCGGCAATCTCTTTTTTAAAGGGATTCCCGTGTCGCCGCACGGGAATGACACGTCACTTCTCACGCACATGACACGACACTTTGCACGCACACACCATTTCATGCGGACGGAGTTCTTTTTCCACCTGTTGAATTTTTTCCCCGAATCCTGTACAATCCAAGCATGGAAAAGTTAAAGATTTTATTGGCCAAAGGAAGAATTTACGAGTCGGTCTATGAGCTTCTGAGCGACGTGGGCATTTCAATCTACCTGCCCGACCGCACATACTTCCCCATCACAAATCAGGATGACCTTGCGTTTCAGGTCGTAAAGCCCCAGATTGTAAGCTGCCTTCTCGCGACGGACAAGGCGGACGTTGGTTTTTCCGGCAAGGACTGGGTGTACGAGAACGAAGTGCAGGATGATGTGGAAGAAATCATGGACCTGGGATTCGACCCCGTTCGCATTGTGGCGGCCATTCCCGAGGCATACGACTTCCAGAAAATCATCTCCAAGCCGGTGACAATCGCGACGGAATATCAGACTTTGAGCCGGAAGTGGGTGCAGGACAAGAAGATTGACGGCACTCTTTTCAGGACTTGGGGAACCAGCGAGGGATTCGTCCAGGACAACGAGGACTCCATCGCCCAGATTCTCATTGACAACACGAGCACGGGCTCATCGCTCAAGGCAAACAAACTCAAGATTGTGGACACGCTCATGGAATCCTCCACAAGGATGTACGCCTCAAAGACAGCGATGCAGAATCCTGAGAAAAGACAGAAAATCATGGAGCTCAAGATGCTCTTCCAGACAGTCCTCAACGCGCGCTCAAGGGTCATGCTTGAGATGAATGTCTCCGAGGAAAAATTCGACGCGCTCGTAAAAGCCCTCCCGTCAATGAAGAGTCCCACGGTGAGTCCCCTCTTCGGCGGAAACGGATACGCAATCAAAATCGCCGTGAAAAAATCGGACGTGCCTACCCTGCTTCCGAAATTACAGGCAGAGGGTGCGAGCGACATCGTTGAGTACGAGCTCAGAAAAGTGATGATCTGAAATCCTTCGGAGGACAAAATGGAAAGAATCGCATCTGTGGAAAGGAACACTTTTGAGACGCAGATTAATCTTACGCTGAATCTGGACGGAAGCGGAAAATGCTCGGTCAGAAACCCCATCGGATTTTTTGACCACATGCTCCAGGCTTTCTGCAAGCACGGAATGTTCGACCTCTCGGGCACACTCGAAGGAGATCTGCACGTTGACCAGCATCACTTGATTGAGGACACCGGGATCGCGCTCGGAATGTGTTTTGCGAAGGCACTCGGAAACTGCGCCGGAATCTACCGCTCAGGATTTTTCATCTACCCAATGGACGAAAGCCTTCTTCAGGCAAGCGTGGATTTCGGAGGCCGCTCTTTTCTGGTTTGCAACGCACAGCTTACGGGAATCCCCCTTGTCTCAATCAGTCCCGAGGGAAAGCAGGCAAGTTTTCAGACCGACTGCTTTGAGGATTTCTGGCAGGGATTCGTAAACGGAGCGAGATGCAACCTCCACCTGGACACAATCCGGGGAAGGTCCGACCATCACAAAATGGAGGGACTTTTCAAGGCAGCGTCCAGAGCAATCAGGGCAGCCGTGGAGATTGACCCTAGGCGGAACGGAGCCATTCCATCCACCAAGGGAATCATAGTTTAAGGAATTCAATATGAACAAATTTGTAAAGCGTTATTTTATAGATGCACTGGGCGGCATGGCCCACGGACTTTTTGCGTCGCTTTTGGTCGGAACCATCGTAAAGACACTGGGACAAGTGCTCTTGAAGCTCAATGTAAATCCTGTCTTCCAGTTTTTGGTTGACGCTGGAAATTTCGCGACGGACGCTCATGTGGTGGGTGCCGCAATGGCAATCGCAATCGGTTACGCGCTCAAATCTTCGGGGCTTGTCCTTTTTTCACTTGCGGCGGTCGGTTCTGCGGCAAACACACTCGGCGGGGCGGGAGGTCCTTTCTCCGTCCTGATTATCGCAATCATAGCGGCTGAACTCGGAAACCTGGTCTCCAAAAAAACAAAGGTTGACATTCTCGTAACTCCGATCGTGACAATCCTCTCGGGAGCCATACTCGCTGTCCTCACTGCAAAATGGATCGGGCTCGCTGCATCCTCAGTGGGCAAGGTGATTATGTGGGCGACGAACCTGCATCCCTTCGTCATGGGAATCATCGTCTCGGTGATTGTGGGAATCGTCCTCACGCTCCCAATCTCATCTGCGGCAATCTGCTCGGCACTCGGTCTCGTGGGTCTTGCAGGAGGAGCTGCGGTGGCGGGATGCTCTGCAAACATGATTGGATTTGCTGTCATGTCTTTCCGCGAGAACAAATGGGGCGGGCTTGTCTCACAGGGACTCGGAACCTCCATGCTCCAGATGCCCAACA
>DFKI01000051.1:11125-12023 GCA_002373325.1 Treponema sp. UBA3649 | reverse complement strand
AAGCTTGCTACAAGAATCTCTGGATTGTCCATTTTCAGATGCGAGACAATATCGTTTCGAACCTGGTTTGTTGCGGTTGCAGTGAGTGCGAGACATACTGATTTCGGAAACTGTTCGCGTACGGATGCAATCTCCAGGTAGTCGGGCCGGAAATCGTGTCCCCATTGGCTTATGCAGTGGGCTTCGTCAATCGTGATGCAGTCCTCCGAAAGACCCTCGCTGTGGAGCAAATCCTGGATTCGGTTTGTGTTCAGTCCCTCGGGTGAGACGTAGAGCAGCTTGATTTCGCCGCTTCGGATTCTGTCGCAAGTCTCCCGGTAGCTTCCCCAGTCGAGCGATGAGTTTAAAAAAACGGCTGGCACGCCTAAGGTCTCAAGCTGGGAAACCTGGTCCTGCATGAGCGCAATCAGGGGAGAGACCACCACGGTAAGACCTTTCAGCAAGAGAGCCGGAATCTGGTAGCAGAGAGATTTTCCACCGCCGGTCGGAAGAACTGCAAGGGTGTCGCGTCCGTCAAGCACGTTTTGTATGATTTCCCTCTGCATGGGCCTGAATGAATTGTAGCCGAAAACTGTCTTCAGCACATGTTCCGCTGTATTTTCCATAGATTTCTCCTGATATCCGCAGTCCCTTTCCTCACCGAAGGATTGATTCCTTAGAAATTGATTCCCTAGGAATTGATTCACATAGCAGCATCCGTCTTCCCTCAGAACTTCCGCAAACTGTCTTGAAAGTCCCGTCACAGTCTCAAGAATCCAATTATAGCGATTTTCTTCCACTTATTAAACCTCCGAAAGAAAGTTTTTGCCGCGCATAAAAAAAAAGAAAACCCTCTTGCATTTTTTTTTCAATTATGCTATAGTTCTAAAAGATTTGCCGGCTTGGTGGAATGGTAGAC
>DFKI01000051.1:0-11071 GCA_002373325.1 Treponema sp. UBA3649 | reverse complement strand
GTAGACACTACAGACTCAAAATCTGCTGCGAGCGATCGCGTCTGAGTTCAAGTCTCAGAGCCGGTATACCTTTTAGGTCAGTCCCTCGGTTTTCCGGGGGATTTTTTATTGCAGGTCAAGGTCCATCCCGCCGTTGTTTTTTCTAAGGGACACGGCCTCCTCCATGCATGATCCGTCAATCAGGTCCTTTCCCGCCATGTCAGCCACGGTCCTTGCAAGTTTTATGCACTCGCTTACCGCCCTCGGTGAGAATCCGTACCTGTCCGAAGATGCCGAAAGTATGAAATTGGAGCTTTGGTCCATGGGGCAGAATTCCTTTATCTCCATGGGATTCAGACGAGCGTTTTTCTTCCCCTGTCTTTTTCTTTGGGCAAGCACGGCCACCGCAATCTCCCGCCTGAGCTCATCCGTGGATTTTCCCTCTGCCGAAGGATTTCCTCCACGGTCATTCTTCTCCGAGTTTGCGTCCACCTGAATCCGGATGTCAATCCTGTCCAGAAGCGGACCCGAGATTTTCCTCCAATACTGCTCCACGCTCTTTGCCGAACACAGGCAGATTTTATCCCTGGATCCGAAAAATCCGCAGGGACATGGGTTCATCGCGACGAGAAGCTGGAAACTTGCCGGATATACCGTGGACCTTCCTGCACGGCTCAATGTTACCGAAGCGCTCTCAAGGGGCACACGCAGCATCTGAAGGACCGAGCTTTTGAACTCAGCCGCCTCGTCAAGAAAAAGGACTCCGTTGTGGGCAAGGGAAATCTCTCCCGGAGAACAATGCACGCCTCCACCGCACATTCCCTCAAGCGAAGCCGTCTGATGCGGTTGTCGAAAGGGAGCCACACGTACAATGGGAAGACCCGGATTCAAAAGACCCGCGATGGAATAAATCCTTGTCACGCTCTGAGCCTCCTCAAGGGTAAGAAGGGGAAGAAGCTCACCGAACCTTTGCATGGAAAGTGTCTTGCCGCAACCCGGGGGACCGAACGCAAGCAAGTTGTGACCTCCAGCAGCCGCAACCTGCAATCCGCGTATCAAATCACCCTGATTCCGCACGTCCGAAAAATCAAAGCTGGAATCCTTCCTTGCAAAAAGAACCCCTCCTATATCAACGCTCCCCTCCGGAATCCCGAAATTCCTTCCCGAGTTCCCGTCCGTCTCATCTGAATCCCCCGAAGAAAAGCTTTCCTCATTGTCAAGGGCCATGAACGCGTCCGTAAGATTCTCCGCCCCGAACACACGCATCCCTCTTATTTCCCTTGCCTCCTGAGCGTTTCCCGACGGCACGATGCAGAGCCTGATTCCGCTTTCCATCGCCGTACTCACAGCCGCATGAACACCTCTCACAGGCCGCACCCTTCCGTTAAGCTCAAGCTCCCCCATCACAAGTATGGAGCTGTCTCCGCTTATCTTCCCGTCGTCATCAGGTGGTGGAAAATCAGTCCCTTCGTCCGAATCCCTTTCCATAGTGTCGAGCCTCTTTTTTTCCGCAAGAACAGAAAGAGCTATGGCAAGGTCAAATCCGGCTCCCTCCTTTTTCAAATCCGCGGGTGAAAGGCTGATAAGTACCCTCTCAGGCGGAAAGTCAAATCCGCTGTTCCTGATTGCAGAGCGCATCCTCTCCCTGCTTTCCTTTACCGCACCGTCCGCAAGTCCCACCAAATCCACCGCGGGAATCCCACGCCGCAAATCCACTTCCACGCTCACAAGGGACCCCTCATAGCCGAACGGTGAAAAACTGAATATCCTCATTATGTTCTCCTGAAACCGATTTCCGGGGCACTTTTTCCAATCGAAAAATCAATCGAAAAAATCAATCAGAAAAATCCCCATATATACTAATAGCCACAAAATCCCGCCGCTGTAATCAAAGTGCAAAATTTTTTTGAATTTTTTTGAATTTCTCTGAAAAAAATCCATTCTATTGAAATTCCAATCAGTCTGTGTTATAATTTAGGCATGGTTTATGAATGTAAAATATGTGGCTATGTGTATGATGAGGAGAAGGGCGACCCGAAAAACGGAATAGCACCAGGAACTCCTTTTGCCGAGATTAGGGAAGACTGGACCTGCCCCATTTGCGACGCACCAAAGGCCAGTTGTTTCGTTGAGAAAAAGACGGAGAATGCTCTCTGAAAAGCAGGGCGGGGAAGTGTCATGCCGGAAACTGGACAGTGGTTTGAGAGCGAGGATTTTTGGCTCAATTACGGCCCCATAATGTTCGACGAGGAGCGTTGGGCGGAGGCTAAGGGGGTGGCGGAGGCAGTGTACTCAATCGCATCCCTGAAAAAAGGAGCCAGTGTGCTTGATGCCGGATGCGGACCCGGAAGGATTTCCGTTGAGCTTTCCATGCTGGGACTGGATGTTACCGGAGTGGACATGATTCAGCCCTATCTTGACGCCGCGAGGGAAACAGCCCTGGACGAGGAAACGGACATTGAGCTCATCAAAGCTGACTTACGCACGTTCTGCCGTCCTGAGCAATATGACGCCGCCGTGAACCTTTTTACTTCCTTCGGTTACTGCGCGACACAGGAGGAGGATCTGAAGATTGTGGAGAACATACTCAGGTCCCTCAAGCCGGGTGGAACGTTCATCCTTGAGTGCGTGAGCCGTGAGACCGCAATCAGATACTATACTGACGGCGAGTGGTTTGAGCGCGCGGGAAAGACAGTGCTTACCGATTTCAGCGTCGTGGGTGCGTGGGAAGGACTGCGCTCCAGATGGATTTTAATAGACAAGGACGGAAAGCGGATGGAACATGAATTTGTGCAGAGATTGTATTCCGCCCCAGAACTCAGGGACCGGCTTCTGCGCATGGGATTTTCCAAGGCGGAGATTTACGGTGGATTTGAAAGGCAGCCATACGACCAGAATGCAAGGACCATGGTTTTGGTTGCCGTAAAGTAGGAAAGTCCGTTTTTTTGCCGTGATTTTTTAACGAAGGTCAAACGGATTTTAAACGGACGTTAAACGGAGGTTAATATGAAGAAGTTTTTTATCTCATTGGTTTTCCTTTTCGCGGGAATGATTTGCGTCCAGGCACATCCGGCAGGCAGCGCAAGTCTCTCAACGGCATCAAACGCGGCGGTCGTGTCAACAGTTTCTGTCGCAGACCCGTCAATTTCCCACTCGGAGCTGACCTTTCCCGCATCCGCTCTCTCACCCGAAATTCAGTTATGCTCGTCGTCAAGCTCAGGAAATCTTTTCGTGGACCTTTTCACAGAGATAATCATCGAGCTCTGGATTATGAACAATTTTCTCGTGAACTATGACGATTACCCCTACGCAGGAGAAAAATACCTTTGCTTTGACGAGACCGACCCCAACGTATACGAGGCGAACTGGTACCGGTTCGCTGCGGACACATCGGTCTATTGCTATCCGGGACTCTATGCGGGCACGGAGGTACGCTTCGAGGGACTCATCTGGAAATTCTTCGGTCCCATCCTAGAGCTTGATTTCAGCAACATGGTGGACATGAATCCTTCAGGCGGCTCCTTCTTCAAATTCCAGAACCCCGATTTCGGACTCCAGCTCGGACTTCAGATGTCCATTTTCCAGTCGAACCCCCTGAGCCTCTTCTGGACAATCGGATGGAGCATGCTCAAAACTTCCACCTATGATGTGCGCTACAACGGACTTTTCCTTCAGCTGATTGCGAGGTCCTATCCCGTAAAGCCGCTCCTTATCGAATGGCGTGGAACCCTGATTGACATGTCCGATCCCTCCGACCACGACTTCATGATGTTTGAGTCCCACCTTGAGGTAGGAATGATGGTGGCCGGTCCCCTTGAGGTATTCGCCGCATGGAGATATCTTAGCTCCCAAAACCTGCGTTATATAGGCCATGGATTTGACCTTGGCGTGAGGTATCATCTGTAGCCTGAATCACTTGTCGGACAAAAAAAGGAGGGGGAAGTCTCCCCCTTCGCGCCCACTTCGTCGGTCGCTACCCTCTCAGCGGGGGACACCCCCGCAACGCCCCCGAATCCACAAAATCAAGCCGTCAACGTCTTGACCTAAACTCATTTATCTTCTATTATGGTGGTATTGTTCTGTCGGATTTTTCACCGGCGGTTCATTTGGAGTTAGAGAATGAAAAAGCTTTTTTTGACGGTTTTCGGTGCCCTCTTTGTCTCTGTGCTGGCATTTTCCCAGATTGTCACGGCCAGCTCCTATTTCAATGACGTGAGCGATTTTTATGCGGGGCTCTACACCTATTCGTGCAATATCTCAGTGGATGCCGACGGAAAGAAGATGGCGGGTTATGCCCTCCACGGTCGTCCCCAGATTCTCAGAATCAATTTTTCAAGTCCGCGCGGCCAGGTGGTGATGTTCGACGGAAACCTTCTTCAGATTTATCTTCCCGAGCAGAGGACCGTACTCCAGCAGTCAGTTTCCCTTGCCACATCCGACAACGACGACATCTCACCCAGGGGACTCACCCTTTTCCGCCGCTACTACACGATTGCGTTCGAGACCAGCGCAGATCCCGTACCCCTTGACGAGGGAAGCGGCACGATGGTTGTCAATCTCCTGCTCACAAGACGGGCCCCTTCAGAGGCGTTCGAGACCATACGCATCTCCGTGGATTCCGAATCCAAGCTAATAAGGCGTGTCATAGCGACCACTCCCCTGGGAAAAGTCTACAGGTTCGACCTTACGAACTATCACCTGAACGTCCGTCTGACAGACAACGACCTCATGTACGATCCGCCGGCATCCGTTAACGCTTACAACAATTTCTTGTTCCAGGAGTAAGGGAAAATGGAAAGCTATGGAGAACTCTTAAGAAAAGTCCGCGAGGAGCAGGAACTTTCAGTCGAGGATGTGGAGGCCAAGACATCCATCACCCGTCATTATATAGAAGGACTTGAGAACGAGGAGAACGGAGTTTTCCCCGGTGAGCCCTACATGATTGGATTCCTAAAAAATTATGCGGAATTCCTTGGACTCAATGGCGAGGACGTGCTCAAGCTCTATCACGCGAAGAAAATCCAGGAGTCGCCTGTACCAATCGAGCTCCTGCAGAAAAAGAAGCCGAAATTTCTTGTCCCCCTGATTATAATCCTTCTGGTCCTGATTCTTGCGGGAACCGGAATCTACCTTTATTTCTTCGTATTCAAGGTTCCCCAGAAAAGACTTGAGAGCCAGAAAATGCTTGCCGAGATAAAAAAGACCCACCAGTACGAGTTTTCCGGAGTGACGGAGACCCACCGCATGTATGTGGGCGACCAGATTCTCATTCCCGCGAAGGAGGGAAAGGGCAATGTCGTTCTCACCGTGAAGGGAACACTCGGATGCCTTACTCTCGAGACCCCCGCTGACGGAGACCAGAGGATTGACCTTGGAGAAGAGCGTCCGCTTGATCTTGACGGAGATTCCGTGAGCGACGTGATTCTTTACCTGAGCGACGTGGACATGGTGGACGAAAGCCGTGGAGCACAGGTCAGGATGCTTTTGAGCGATGCATCATCCGCACCGGTCGCAGCAGAGACAGACTCTGGCCAGACTGCAACCCCCGCCCCAGTGGTTGGAGTTGCGAACGCGAACCAGACTGTGATTCTTGACGACAACAGAGCCTATCCCTTTACGCTTACGGTCACTTTCCGTGGGGAATGTCTCTTCCGTTACCGTGTGGACAGCGGAGAAAAACTTGAGAACCATTATACCGCGGCAAGCTCGTCAATCCCTCTTACGGCACAGAACGGAGTCCGAATCTGGTGCAGCAACATCAACTCCGTGCGTCTTCAGGTGAATGCGGGAGGCAAAACCGAGGATCTTGCCATTGGACCCGACGGACATGTTCAGGTCGAGGACATCAAGTGGGTATACAGCAACACTGACGGAAGATACCGCCTTGTCGTAGAGGACGTGAACTGACGGAGATTTGATGAAAAAGTTTTTCCTTGACCAGCACGGATGTGCCAAAAATCAGGTGGACGGTGAGATTCTCATTACGCATTTGGAAAAAGACGGGTATGAGAGAACAGAGAATCCTGACGAGGCCGACCTGATAATCATAAACAGCTGCGGTTTCATCGCATCCGCCAAAGAGGAAAGCATCAACGCCGTAATTGACACAAGGACTTCCTATCCAAACGCGAAGATTCTGCTTGCCGGTTGTCTTGCCGAACGATATGCGCAGGAGCTTTGTGAGAGCCTTCCTGAGGCCGACGGATTTTTCGGCAACGGAGATTTAAGCAAAATCAATGAGGCGGTCTCATCCCTTTTCAAAAATGAGCGGCCCGTGGTGCGTCCACCGCAAAAAGGCGTTTGCTGCGGCGACAGAAACATGCTCCTTTCATTCCGGGGCTCGGCTTATGTGAAGATTACCGAGGGATGCAACAACCGCTGTACCTTCTGTGCCATTCCGATTATCCGCGGGGACCTGCGCTCAAGGAAGATTGAGGAAATCGCAAGCGAGATTGAGAGCCTTGTGCATGAGAAAAAAATCCATGAGATAAATTTAATCGGGCAGGACCTTGCGGCTTACGGTTGCGGCGAGGAAGATGACGTTGCGGATTCTGGAAAAAACGGATTCGAGAAAATCTTCGGGACTCTGAAAAATCCCGTGCTGGAAAATCCCGCGTTCAATTCCGCCGGTGAAAAATCATTTCTCGCACAATTAATGGAAAGAATCTCACGCGTCAAGGGGGAGTTCTGGGTGCGTCTTCTTTACATGCATCCCGACCATTTTAATCCCGACGTACTTGACGTGATGAAAAAGGATTCCCGCTTCCTCCATTATTTTGACATACCGTTTCAATCTGGCGAGGACGGAATCATAAGGGCTATGAACCGGAAGGGCGGATTTGAAATCTACAAAAGGCTCGTTGAAAAAATCAGGGCTGAGCTTCCCGACTCCTGCATAAGGACCACATTCCTCACAGGCTTCCCCGGTGAAAGCGAAGAGTCTGCCTCACACACGAGGGATTTTTTGAAATCAATCCAGAGTGACTGGAGCGGCTGTTTCCCATATTCGCTTGAGGAAGGGACCCCGGCGGAAAAAATGAAGGGCAGGGTGAGCTCAAAGGTCGCAAAAAAACGGGCTTCGGAACTTGAGAAAATCCAGGCGGAGATTACGAGGGAAAGACTCAAATCAAGGTGCGGAAAAAATTACGACGTGCTCGTTGAGGAGATTGTGGAGAACCTGAGCGGAGGTGATGACGGACTTGCCATCGGTCGTGCATGGTTCGAGGCTCCCGAGGTGGACGGTTCATTTGTCATACGCTATGACCGCGACGATGAGGATGCCGTGAAAGCGATTGTGCCCGGTGCCGTGGTGAAGTGTAAGGCCGTTGCATCGAGCGACGTGGACATTGACGGAGTGTACCTTGGAAGCAAATGAGTATCTTTCGCTTTTGAATCCTGAGCAAAAGGAATCCGTCGTACATTCGGGGGAGGGCTCGGAGGATCTTCTGATTCTTGCAGGAGCCGGTTCCGGAAAAACCCGCGTAATCACCACGAAGATTGCGTATCTAATCTCACAAAAGCACGTTGATCCCTATTCAATTCTTGCCGTCACGTTCACGAAAAAAGCGGCTGACGAAATGCGCGAGAGGGCGGTGCGTCTTGAACCAAAAGCCCAGTACGCTCAGATCCGGACCTTCCATTCCTGGGGAGCGTATTTTTTGAGGAAGTACCACAGCGAGGCGTCGTCCTATTTCAAGGCGGTCTACGGCAGGGAAGGCATAAGCGGGGTGGACTCAAATTTTACCGTGTACGATGATGATGACATGGCGACTTTGGTTTCCAAGGCGATTCCTTCCATCCCCAAAAAGGAGACGGCGCTTATCGCCCATAAAATCTCCCTTGCGAAGGATTACGGACTCACACCCGAAAGCGAGAGTTTTTCCGAAATTGATGCGGGCGAGGAATTCCGCGAGCAGTATGCCCTTTATGAAAAGCGTCTCCGTCAGACAGGCAACGTTGATTTCGGCGACCTGATTTTAATCCCCTATCTTGTGCTGAAAAACAACGCTGAGATCCGGCACAGAACCCATCTTCGCTACCGCTATGTTCTGGTGGACGAGTATCAGGACTCGAACCGCGTGCAGTTTCTTCTTTTACGGGAGCTTGCCGGCATTGAGGAGAAAGCAGGCGTGTACATTTGCGTGGTGGGTGACGATGACCAGAGCATTTATAAATTCCGTGGCGCGGAGGTGCAGAACATCCTTGATTTTGAGAAGGATTTTTCAAAGCCCCGTCTCATAAGGCTCGTCCGTAATTACCGCTCCACCCCGGAGATTCTTGCCTGTGCCAACAGCGTCATCTCAAACAATGAGAAGCGTCTTGGAAAAACTCTTGAGGCCCAGAAAAAAAAGGGAAAGATTCCGGTTCTCGCATATCTTCCGAATCAGGATGACGAGTGTGATTTTTGCTCCGACCTCATTTTGAACGCACACGAGAAGGGAGTTCCATTTTCCGACTGGGCAATCCTTTACAGGACCAACGCACAGTCCCTGGGCTTCGAGTCCACTTTTTTGCGGAGGAAGATTCCGTATCAGGTTGTGGGAACGTTGAAATTTTACGAGCGTGAGGAAATCAAGGACGCGCTTGCATGGATTTCATTTCTTGCGAATCCGAAAAACGAGATTGCTTTCAGGCGGATCGTGAACAAACCCGTGCGTGGAATTGGCGCCGTGACTCAGGAAAAAATCGTGGAGGCATGTGCGGCAAAATCAATCCTTGAGAATGCGAGGAGCGTGAAGATTTCAAAAAAAGCGTCTGAGGGGCTGAATGATTTTCTTTCGGTCGCGGAGGAGCTTCTTTCCATGCTTCCTTCAAATGCCGCTGAGGATGAAAAATCGGCGGAGGAAAAATCAGATAAAGAAAAAAAATCCGCCAAAAAACTTTCTGATTTTGTGGACGCTCTTTCAAAAAAATCCGGGCTTGAGGAATTCCACAGGAGCCAGGATGAGATTGCCGGAACACAAAAAGTCTTGAACCTTGAGGAACTCGCGAACTCGGCGGCACTTTATCCCTGCACGATGGAAGGTCTCTTGGAATTCCTTGACCACATTGAGCTGGACCGATCGCTTGAGGATGAGTCTTCCGACGGCACTGACCGTGTTACCCTGATTACGCTCCACAACACCAAGGGACTTGAGTTTCCGCGTGTGATAATCACCGGGCTTGAGTACGGAGTTTTTCCGCGTGAGAACAAAAGCGGCGAGGAACTTGAGGAGGAGAGACGGCTTTTTTACGTGGGAATCACCCGTGCGAGGGAGCAGCTTTATTTTACTTCCTGCGCCTCCCGGAGGATGTACGGCCAGACAAAATACATGAGCCCTTCACCCTTTCTCTCAGAGATTGGAGCGGACGAGATGCGTGTGGTCGGAGATATGCCCTCATCCATGCAGGGAGATTTTGCCGGAGAAAACGCGGTGGATCCGGTTGCGAAAAAATGGCGCGTGGGAGCCTCCGTCTTCCATGATGACTGGGGACCGGGAATCATTTCTTCAGGACGCATGAGCGAGGGAGAGTATGTGATTTCCGTTGTGTTTGAGAACGGCAGCGTGAAAAAATTCCTTCCGAAATATCAGAAGGCATTGATTTTGATTGAGGACTGAACATGGCTTATTCCGTGGAAAAACTTGAGGGATGCGCTTTCCTTCCCTTTGACGAGATGGACCCGCTTTTGATTTCCGAGTGCGAGAAAAGATTCGGACTAAAGATTGACTCCTGCGAGCGATGGGGAGATTTTTTTTATCTGCCGGATTTTTCCCTGGATGATTTGAAATCTGCGTCGGAAAAAAATGAGGACGGAAGTGAGAAAATCTACCGCTTTGACTCGGCGAAGATTCCGTACTGGTGCAGGTGCGCCATGGTGGAGCCTTTTAAAATCCATTTTGATTCCATTGGGGACGGTGCTAAGGCACTCAGGGAAATGCAGAGGTCATGGGCTCCATGCTCATCAAATCTTTTTCGCCGCACGTCGCTCATTCAGGAAAAACTTCCCCGCGTGAATTTAAAAAGCCGCGATTTTCCAATCAGCATCCCGCGTTCGCCGATCGGTGTCTACTGCCTTTTGGACGAGCACACGATGGTTGCGTCCGCGAAAACAAATTCCTGTCTGCCTGCCGGAAGCGTTGTATGGAACGAGGACCATGAGAATCCGCCGAGCAGGGCATATCTTAAAGTTCAGGAAGCCCTTTGCCTGCACACGCATTTTTTCGGAGGAGAGCTGCCTGGCAAGAGGAGCCGTTGCTTTGACGCTGGAGCGTGTCCCGGTGGATGGACATGGGTTCTTACGGAACTCGGGTCGGAAGTCTTTGCCGTGGACAGGGCTGAGCTTGCTCCGTCATTGATGAAAAATCCCCTTGTGACTTTTATGGCTCACGATGCCTTCACATTGCCGCCTGAGAATCTGGGGCACTTTGACTGGGTTTTCAGCGACGTAATCTGCTACCCGGAGCGTCTTTTGGCCTGGGTAAAAAAATGGATTGACTCAGGACTCTGCGACAACATGATCTGCACAATCAAGATGCAGGGAGAAATCCGCTGGGATCTAATCGCCGAGTTTGCCGCCATCCCCGGAAGCCGCGTCGTTCATCTGAACTACAACAAGCACGAACTGAGTTTCCTTTGGAAAGGTGAAAGTTGAGAGGTGAAAGTTGAGAGGTGAGAGGTGAAAGTTGAGGGGTTGGTGGTAATCAAGAGGTATGTTGATTTTTTAAGGTTTTTAATGATTTTACTAGAATTGCCGTGATTTCGTTTAAATCAGACTTTAAATCCGCTATCTGATTTGATTTTATTATTTCTGATTTTTCCATCAGTTCAAGCCAGTAGTCAGTTTCATCGGCTTCTTTCAGTGCGATGTTGAGTTTGCTTATAAAATCTGCCCGGCTTTGTGCATTGCGGCTTTCTCTTACATTTGCTCCGATGCTTGTTCCGCTGCGTAGAATCTGCTTTGAAAGGATATATTCTTTTTTTTCTTCACACAAATATTTATAGAACCGTACAATTCGAACTGCAAAATTAATTGTCTTTTCCGAAATTAAACTATCAGTCAAGTCTCCCTCCAATCTCAGTTCTCAACTCTCAGTTCTCAGTTTTCAGTTCT
>DFKI01000102.1 GCA_002373325.1 Treponema sp. UBA3649 | reverse complement strand
CAATGACATAAGACCAATCTGGCAAGGAAAAATTCTCGGGAAATTTACAATAAATGTGAAACTCGACATTCGGGCTCATAATCCCAGTCTCTCCGCTCGGATTTCCGCAATAGTCATCGCTGTGTTTTGGTTGAGTACACCACCAATCGCTTTTAGGGCAGACAGTTTTTCAGTTTCTTCTATGTTTCGGACATTTTTTTTCCGGGCATTTTTCCTCACGATACGAATTAGAATCTCATCCCCATGAAAGTTCTTCAAGCTGTCATCGGTGGCAATAAGAGTATTTCCGTCTATATATCCGTTCAAAGCAAACATGGCATCCTCCTTTCAGAGTTTATGGATTAAGTATAACACAAATTCTTCTGTTTTTCAAATTCTTTCCTCCCTTGCCATTACCCGCGCTGATATTGTATAATCCGCAGTATGCCGCAGCCGAAACTTTTCAGTGTGATAGACAAAGCCATTTACGATTATGACATGATTCAGCCGGGGGATAAAATCCTCATAGGTGCGTCCGGTGGAAAGGACTCTACCGCGCTCGTGGAATATTTTTCGAACCGAGCCAAAAGACCCGGAGCCGATTTCACATACACAGCCATGCACGTGGAGACCGATTTTGAGGCCTGCACGATGAGTCCAAGACTGAGGCAGCTCTTTGCCGAGTGGAACGTGGATTTGAAAAATCTTTTCGTGAACGTGGTGGGAAGGTTGAAAGAGGGAAGAAAGATGAACTGCTACTGGTGCTCGACCCAACGCCGCACAGAGCTTTTGCACTATGCGCTTGAGCACGGATACACGAAGCTGGTTCTGGGCCATCATCTTGACGACATCCTTGAGACGCTCCTTATGAACATGCTGAACAAAGCCGAGCTTGCGACCATGCCTCCCGTGTTCCATTACCAAAAGTATCCGCTTACGATAATCCGGCCTCTGTGCTATGCCGACGTGGAGATGATAAAGGAGCATGCGAAAAATGCGCTCTACATCACGACCACATGCACGTGCTCATATCAGGACAACTCGGGAAGAAAGGACGCCCGGAGCCGACTTGAGTCTTTGACACAGGGAAGCCGTGACGCGAAGGAAAAGATGTTCAACGCGCTCAGGAACATCCAGCGGGAATACCTTCCTTAAAGGTGCGTCCGAAATCATTTCTTTTTGGATGATTTAAGCTCCTTTTTTTCATCTGCCCCGTCCTTGATTCCAAGGTAGGATTTTATCTCCCTGATGTAGCTTTCTCCCACGTCACCCAGGATAAAATCTTTTTTCGTTATGTAGCCGATTTCCATCACGCGGTTTATGTTCTTGTCGTTCTCGCGGAAGGGGATGGCAATGTAGTCGTCGCCGTTGAGCTCCTCGCTGATGATTCCCGAGCAGAGCGTGTAGCCGTTCAGACCCACCATCAGGTTCAGCATGGAGGCGCGGTCATTTGTCTTGATTGTGCGGTGGTATTCGTTGGTGCTCAGAATCTCCTCGGCGAAATAAACAGAGTCATTGTCGTCCTGCTCGAAGGAAAGGCACGGGTAGTCCTCCAGCTCCTCGAAGGAGATTGACTCATGCTTTGCGAGCGGATGTCCCTTCCAGATGTAGACATAAGCCTTGCAGGAGATGAGCGGATGGAAAATGAGGTTCTTTGAGTTCATGAGCTTTTGCAGGACCTGCTTGTTGAAGTCGCTCAGGTAGAGGATTCCGATCTGGCTTTTAAGGCTCGCCACATCCTCAATCACTTCCTTTGTCCTCGTCTCACGGATTGCGAACTCGTATTCGGCTGTGTTGAAGTGCTTGACCATTTCCACGAAACTCTTGAGCGCGAAGGAGTAGTGCTGCGTGGAGATTCCGAATCGCTTTTTCATCTGGCTTCCGTTTTTGTAGCGGTCGATGACGTTCAGATAGTTGAAGTAAAGCTGCCTCGCGTTTGCAAGAAATTCCTCTCCGTCAGCGGTGAGCGTAACGCCCCTTCCGTTGCGGTTGAAAATCTGTATGCCGAGCTCGTTTTCCAAATCATGAATCGTGCTTGTGAGTGACGGCTGTGCGATGAAGAGTTTTTCCGCCGCCTTGTTGAACGAGCCTGCCTCCGCGATTCCTATCACATATCGTACCTGCTGTATGGTCATCTTCTACTCCTAGGTCAAATGCCGAATTTAACTAATATACGAAAAAAACTGGCTCCCAGCGAGTGTCTGCCCCGAAAAAAGGCTTCCGCGCTACGCTTGTGCAGATTTTTTTCGGTTCAGCCCCTCGCTTCCACCAGTTTTCCTCTCATGGTATTTGAATTCGGTACTTGCCCTCCTCATATACATAGAGTAAAATCTACCATAATAGTAGGAAAATAGCAAGGGGGTATTTTTTTCTATACAAAACTATTTTTCCGCTTTCATCTTTCCACTCTCCGTTTTCCACTTTCACAGGGTACTTGAAAAATCAGCGGAAAAATGCTAGGGTATAATCCCGGTATGAGTAACGGAACTAATGATAAATCGGACGCCTGTCTTGTGCTTGCGAACGGGCTGGTTTTTAAAGGAAAAAGTTTTGGAGCTTCCGGCACAATCGTCGGAGAGGCTGTGTTCACTACCGGAATGAACGGCTACATAGAGACGCTCACCGATCCAAGCTACTACGGTCAGATTGTGACGCAGACTTTCCCCCTCATCGGAAATTACGGAATCATCCCCAAGGATTTTGAAAGCTCATCGTGTCATGTGCGGGGCTACATCGTGCGGTCGTGGTGCGAGGCTCCCTCAAACTTCCGCTGCGAGGGTGATTTGGATTCCTACCTCAAAAAGCAGAACATAATCGGACTTTACGACATTGACACAAGGGCTCTGACCAAAGTGCTCCGCGAGTCCGGCGTGATGAACGGAATGCTTGTAAGCGGTGAAAGCGACGAGGCGAAAAAAATATTTGCAGCCCTTGAGAATCCTGACGAAAAAAATCGGCTCTTGGAAAAAATCCGCTCGTACAAGATTGAGAATGCCGTTGAGAGCGTGACCTGCTCCGCTTCCGAAATTGAGGAGAGTGCGGAGACTGTTTTTAAGGAAAGCGCGTCATACAGATTTGTTCCCGTGCGTTCGGACGGTACTAAGGAAAATGATCCCGAGGCCGCGATGAGGGACGGAAAGGGGAAGAAAGTCGTGCTCTGGGATTTCGGAGCCAAGGCAAACATCCGGCGTGAGCTTTTGAAACGGGGCCTTGATGTTGTGTCTGTTCCCGCATTGACCACGGCAGAAAAAATCCTGTCGCTGAATCCTGACGGCGTGATGCTGAGTAACGGTCCCGGAGATCCCCAGGAAAATGTCAATATAATAGAAGAAATCAAAAAGATTCTGGATGCTAGAATCCCGGTCTTTGGAATCTGCCTTGGACATCAGCTTTTGGCTTTGGCGAACGGAGCGAAAACTGTAAAACTCAAGTACGGACATCGAGGTGCGAATCAGCCGGTAAAGCAGCTCAGTACGGGGCGTGTCTACATCTCAAGCCAGAACCACGGATATGCGGTGGAAAACGACAGTCTTCCTGAGGGGGCAGTCCCAAGTTTCGTGAACACCAACGACGGAACCAACGAGGGACTTGTCTACACGAAGATTCCTGCGTTCAGCGTGCAGTTTCATCCCGAGGCATGCTCAGGACCCCTGGACACAAGTTTTCTCTTCGATGATTTTGTGCGCCTGATTCGGAACCCGGATTTTTTCAGGGACTACCGTGCGAAATTCCAGAGAATTGATGCCATCACATATTTTGCAGGCACAATCCGCGGGACCAAGGAAAAAAACGCAAGGTGATTAAAATGCTCGTGTCATTACCAAAGTTTATAATCTGCCATGACCCGTTTTTGCAGTCTGTCATTACCCGGTTTTGCAATCTGTCATTATCTGGTTCGATAACCTGTCATTATCTGGTTCGATAACCTGTCATTACCCGGCTCGACCGGGTAATCTCATTCAGGTCATCCTGATTACTTTATCTTGAACATGCCCACGTTGTGTTTCAGGGCTTCAAGATTGCTCTGGTTCTCGTCGCTGAGTTTGTGGCAGGTCTCAACTGACTGAACGATTTCCCTGGAATCCGAAGTCATCCTGTTCATTGACTCGGTGATTTCCTTTGTCACGTTCTCAAGGTTTTTCATCTCCTCACCGATTTGGTTTCCGCCGTCAAGAAGCACGGTCGTGTTTTCCTTTACCGTATCTGCCGAGGACTCAATCTCGTTGATGGACTGGAGGACCTGCGCGTTTCCCTTGTTCTGTTCGTCCATGGCGTTCCGGATTACTGCCTCCTGCTCCTGCACTTTGTTCGTCAGGTCGAAGATGACCTCAAACTGATTCTGCACCGACTTTGTGTTTTCCGAAACAGATTTGATTATCCCCTGAAGCTCGCCCAGCTGGTTCGCGATGTTTTTTCCCTGTGTGTTCGACTGTTCCGCAAGCTTACGGATTTCATCTGCGACTACCGCAAATCCCTTTCCGGCTTCTCCCGCATGTGCCGCCTCAATCGCAGCGTTCATGGCAAGGAGGTTTGTCTGACGCGCGATGTTCTGTACGACGGACGAGGCTTCCATGAGACCCGCTGATTTTTCAAGGATTGTCGTGGCAAGGGCAGCGGATTCCTTTATGTGCTTTCGGCCTGTCTCCGATTCCGTTCCGAGCGTCTGTACCGTGCGTGAGTTTCCTTCAAGAATCTGTGTCACCGAGCGTATGTTCGCCACCATCTCGTCCACCGCGCTTGATGAGTTTGTGACGCACTCCACCTGATGCCTTACGTTTTCGTTTAGCTCATGGATTTTTGAAATCATGTTCTGGATTGTCTGGTCGCTTTTTTGGACGCTCTCTGACTGATACCCCGTGCGCTCCTGAATCTTGTCTATGTTCGACATGATTTCCCCGATGGATTTTGAGGTCGAGGTCATGCTAGTGCTTACGTTGTCCGCCGTGCTCAGTGAAATCTCCACGGATTTTTCAATGTCAGAAAGAAGATTGTGAGTCTCGTCCTTGAATGTGTTCAAATCGTTTATGAGAAGTCCGAACTCATTCCGGGTCGTAACCAAAAGGGGCTCTCCCGTGTAGTCTTTTCCCGCGACCTGCTGCGTGAAATCCTGGATGACCTTGACCCTTCCGCTCACGGACCGCATCTGGATGAGGCTTGAAAGGATTATGAAGATTGCGCCGAAAATTCCTTCCGGGAAAATGTAGCTCCACACAAGTTTCGTGTTCGGTATGTCCTGGAGCGCGGATGAAAGGACCGGCGTGATTGTGAGAAGTATGAATCCTATGGCTCCGCATGTGCTTATGAAAATGGAGCGGACAATCAGGGGCATGGAATGGAATGCTTTTCGGAACGGAAGTACGTGCAAGGTGGATTCCAAATCCCTGAGAAAGAGACTGTAGAAAACTTGTGCGACCAAAAGCACGTTTCCGCAGCAGGTTGTGTAGAGCGGGGGCACGTCCACGAAGACTTTTTTGTTTGCGAAGGAGCCCTGGACAATCAGCGCGGAAAAAATCGAGTTTAAAAGGGCCGCTCCAAGGGTGACGTTCTGGAATCGCTTTGTAATCCTGTTGGTCCTTATGATTGAGGAAGGGTCGTTCGCGTCGAATGATTTAATCTGTTTGGTCTGCGAGAACCACCAGAAAAAGACGAAAGCATAGACCACAGGGACACCGACTAGGGCGAAGGGGGATGTGAACCCAATCAGAGTTTCCTTGACGCTGAAAATCTGGAGCCTGACAAGCGTGACCCAGCTTACGAAAAAAGGGACTATAAAAATAGCAATATAATAGAAGAAAAGTCTCTTTGAAAGATGAATTGTTGTTTTGTTCTGTTCTGCCGGCATAATACTTATCTCCTGATGGTTTTATTCATTGCCTGACTCTCCTGATTATCTTAATATAACATGGAAGCGTCTTAAATTCAAGACTTACTGTAAACAGTGCAGAAGGCTAGTGCAAGACTAAATTAAATTTGGAAATTGTAAATCTAAAAGAGGAACCGCTTTCATTTACGGTGAGAATCAAAGCAAGCAGTCGCTTGCTAAGGAGTTTTGATTTGTTCGCAAAGCTCTCATTTTTCTGTCGAAAAACCATCAAAACTCCCAATCCTTTAGTCAGTAAGTGCGGTATAAGGTATTGGAATCGCTAACGCTCCCCCCGCACAAATGCCTGCTTGTCACGAACCTCGCCTCCATTACAGCGTTTCCTCAATCTGCATTAGGTTTTCCATGTAATATTTACGGCACTTGCCTTATACAATTCCTTTCGTTCCTATGGTTTAGATTAACACATACTAACGACACACCTGTTGAAACAGATCCTTTACTCAATCCATGCAGGTTCTGCCGCCCCATTTCTTTGAGTGAGCCCTTTCACGTGCGATTGTCGCGTCAAAATCGGCCTCGGGGGAACAGTGCTCCTCTATGGCAAGGGCGGTTTCGTGGAGCCGTCTGAGGCAGTCGGATTTGTCCTTGTAGCCGAGCTTGGATTTTTCTATGGACTCTCCCAGAATCCGGATGCTCTCGTCGTAGATTTTCGTTGGTACCGGGAAGGGATGTCCGTCTTTTCCACCGTGGGCGAAACTGAATCTTGCGGGGTCTCGGAATCTGCTCGGGGTTCCGTGGATTACCTCGCTTACCAAAGTGAGTGACTGCAATGTGCGCGGTCCCAGTCCCGGGGTAAGAAGCAGGGACTCAAAATCCTTGGGCTTTGCGGTATAGGATGCGGCGAGCACACCACCGAGCCTCTTTAAGTCCACGTCCTCTGGCAAAACCTCATGGTGGCTTGGCATGATGCAGTTCCGGCTTCCGTCGTCAAGGACAATCTGCCTCTCCATCTCCTCCTCCGCGCGTGATTTCGTTAGGTCGTTCTCCTCTGCAAAAAGGTCGAGCTGCAAATCCCTTTCTTTTTTCGCGTTTGGATTTCCGAGCCTCTGTATGTCCCCGATTTCCTTCAAAATTGATTCCGGCTTTTCGTGCGAGAGACCGAGGATTGAAGAGCGGGTGGGAAGTGCCTTTGCGTCCGTGAGGTTCAGAATCTCCCCCTGATTTTCTCCTGTGATTCCTGAGTGAGGCTCCTCGACGAATGAGCGCAGTCCCTCCGAGCACCAGTGGTACCTCCTTGCCATCTTTGACTCAGGATTCATCCCCTGCTGCACCACGCTCCAGTCACCCTCCACGCTCAGGATAAAATTGTGCTGGTAGAGCTGGAATCCGTCCTGGACCGCCGTATTGTCAATCTTCGCGGAAAGTTTGCTCGCCCTCACCAAATCATCCCCGGGAAGTCCCGTCTGTCCTGCGAGCATCAGAAGCTCCTCCGGCGTGCGTCTTGAGTATTTGCCCCGTCCTCCGCAGATGTAGAGCCCGAAATCCCTTGCCCTTGCGTTGATTCCCCTCTTCAAGGCATACATGACGCTCGTGGTGATTCCGGATGAGTGCCAGTCCATGCCCAGAACCGCACCCAGTGACTGAAACCAAAGCGGGTCGCTGAGTCTTACGAGCACTTCTTTCCGTCCGTACTCAATGAGGAGTGCCTCTACAATTTCGGTTCCCAAATCCCTCATGCGGTCGGCAAGCCATTTCGGTACGGTGCCGTAGTGGAGGGGAAGGTCAGCGTGTCCAGTTCTCTTAATCATCAAGCAGATTGTACACCGGAAGCCGCTTTTTTTCAATTCGTTTTTTGTTGACAGATGCGGGAAATTTTATTATCCTCTTAAAAAGGATGTAGTTCCGGAAAGGCTTCCTTGAAATTTCGCGTTTCATGGATTCCAAAAAATTTGAGAGGTAAAATGTATGAAAAGTTATACAAAACCCTTGATTATTACCGCAATAATCGCGGTGGTCGCCGTCGTGCTTTTTTTGTCTTCTTTCACTGTGGTCGCACCGAATGAGCGCGGAGTGATTGTAGAGCTCGGACAGGTAAAGGAGGGCGTGATTCAGCCTGGTGTCAAGATGCACATGCCGTTTATTTCCCAGGTGCGCAAATTCCGACTTGAGCCAAAGACTTATGAAGTGGCATTTTCCGTGGGAAGCGACGGAGCAATCACAAAGGACATGCAGACTGTCGGTGCTACGGTTGCGGTCCGATACATGTACGATGAGAACAGAATCATGGACATCGTTACGCGCTACTACAGCGACAATATCATCCAGAGCGCGATGAAGGACAACGTAAAGGCATCCCTCAAAGAGACCACGGGTAAATACAGCATCTATGAGCTGGTCGAGCAGCAGAACAAAATCACCGGGGAAGTGGCGGACGCAATGCTTGCTCGAATGGCCGACTATCCCATCGCAATCAGTCAGACCACAATCACAAACTGGGACTGGTCGGATGATTTTGACCGCCAGATTAAGGAGACCGCGAACAGGACCCAGCAGGTAAGACAGGCAGAGCAGGAGGCAAACATCGCGGCGGCACAGGCACAGAAACTCGTTAAGGAGGCGGAGGCAAAGAAACAGGCCGCAGAACTTGACGCACAGGCTGCCGTAGCAAAGGCACAGGGAGAGGCTGACGCTGAAAAAATCAAGGCGGACGCACAGGCTTACACCAACCAGAAGATTGCCGAAAACTACAACGTGATGCGCGCACAGTGGGATTATGAAATCCAGCTTGAGAGGGCAAAAAGATGGAACGGAAAGGAAGTCCCCGAGGCTGCCTATGTGGTTCCGGGTACAGGAGCCGTCGTTCCCCTTAAAAGCGAGTAGTTTTTTTCGGCGGATTTATCGAAAGATTTTTGCTCCTTCCTAAAAAAGTTGCGGCTTGTCCGATTATGACCTCTTTTTTGTCAATTTCGTGCAAGCTGCGGCTTATCCATTGATAAAAAAACTTCATTGGTATATAATTGAGGCATGCCTTTACCGCAAATCTTTGCTTGGATGAACATAAAAGGAGAAAGGTCTCTTTACGACGAGAACAAAGCCGTAGTTCAGGAAGCCAACGTCAATAACTTTCATTATCTTACAATGTCGGTGATGATTGTTATGCTTGTCGTGAGCGTCATTGGAATTCTTATAGGCTATGGTTCCCTTTATGTTTCATTTTACATGGGTACGGGCGTTGTCACGACTGTTTGCTTTCTCATTTTCCGCATAAAATCGCCAAAGGTCAGAAAGTTTTCGCTTCCGATTGTCTATTTTGTCGTGGCAGTATTTTATCTGCTTGGAATCTTCACGAGCATCTATTCGCCTAAGGGTGAGCCTCATGTGTGCGTGACTTTTACATGCCTGCTTATCATCATGCCCATGCTCTACCTTGACGTGAGTCCCAGAATCAATATTTTTACCTCATTGTTTTTCATCGCACATGCGGTTCTGGCGTTTGTGTTCAAGTCCCGGAATATGGCCGTGATGGATTTGTTAGACACGAGCGTCTTTTTGTTTTTCGGCGTGATTCTCGGAGGATATTTCCGCTACATCCGCATGGAGAGTTTCAAAAAGGACAAAATCCTGATTAAGCAGAGGGACACGGATTTTTTGACGGGGCTTTCAAACAGACGCGTTCTTTTCAACCGGATGGAGGAGCTGCAGGGCGAGACCGGAAAGAAAATCAACATTGTAATGATTGACATTGATTTTTTCAAGCGGTACAACGATTCTTACGGTCATCAGGCTGGGGATGCTTGTCTTATTTCACTTGGGGCACTGCTCGAGGATTTCGGAAAAAAAAGGGAAATCCTATTTTGCCGTTACGGAGGCGAGGAGTTTACGGGCGTGGGGACTGGAATTTCTGAGACTGATTTCGGGGCGATGGTGGACGAGCTGCGTCTTGAGGTTCAGAGGATGAGCATCCCTTTTGAAAACGGTGTGAACGGATCCATTTCAATCAGCGCGGGATATTCCACGACCACAATCACTCCGGGTGTGGCTCCTGAAAAACTAATCAAGCTTGCCGACATCGCTTTGTACAAGGCCAAGAATGCCGGACGTAACTGTGTCATAAGCGCACAGTGACAATCCAGAAAATGCTCATCATCAGATGCTCTTCTCAAGAACGGACATCGCGTCTTTGTAGCCCAAATCAATGAGTTTTTGTATGTAGCTTTCCGTAAAATTCAAAGAGCCGGTCAGAAAATCACCAAGGCTTTTGCTCGGAACAATTTCAATCAGTTTTTTCCCGGAAGATTCGACGAGTTTTCTGAAAGATTCCCTCACGCCTCCAAGCTGCCAGTCGCAATCCACATAGACGATGATGATTGTGTCGAGGGAGGAGTCTTTGAGCAGCGGCTGAACGGGTGTGTTTTGTCCTCCGAGAAAATATGTGCCCCCGTCAAAATATGTGTAGTGAAAATCAACGAACTCACCGTTTTCCAATGTCTCCGGCGGAAGTCGGATTGAGTCGAACACAAACGGGATGGCAGAGGAAGCCAATAATATGGAAGAGACCGATTCCTTTGAAGTCTGCTCGTTCAGATAAAAAAAATGCATGTAATCAGCCGACCTTGAGTTAAAGAGCTGGTTGACAAGCCCCTCCTTTCTGAGAGCACTCGCATAGAGTTTTACGGGGGAATTTTTGAGCCTTTCAAAATCAACTGTCTCGTCAATGAGTGACTTGAGATTTTTCCTTGAGTAGAGTCCCTTGATCGGTGCCGTTCCGAAAAGCGTGGAGTCAATCGTGTTGAGCGTGGAGCGGAATGCGTCTTCCTGTATGTCGCTCGGTATGATTGAGTTCAAGAGATTCTCAAAAAATTTGTCTGTCTCGGCATCCTTTTCCTTGTCGGGAGTGAGCACATCATCAAAGCTGATTTTTTCCCTCCATAGTTTTTCCGCCTCATCGGCACCGGCTTCCGAAAAAAGCACTCCGTTCAAGGCTCCCACGGAAGTTCCCGAAATGGATTTGATTTTTCCCGTGAGATTTTTTTCCTCAATGGCCTTGAGCACACCGATTTCATACGCACCCTTCGCGCCTCCACCAGAAAGACACAAGCCGATGTTTTCCCCGGAGCAGAGTGTTCCGCTTGCAAAGACAAAAATCAGGATGAAAATGGAAAGAAACTTCATGCCGTCACCTCGCTAAGATTAAAATGAAAAAATGGGGAAAAAGTTACCGGATATTTTGAAGAATTTGGGACAGTAAAAAGGGCCTAGATAATCTTCGGCACCACCTCCATCCAAATACCGTTGCTTCCTTCCGGATCTGGCGGGGTTTTCTGGCAGAGATGTGCAAAGCATCTAGACCCAATGAAGACATAATATCACATTGCGGATTTTTTGTAAAGTCCCGGAATTCAAATCTGTAGAAGGCAAGTGCAAATCTAAATTAAACTTGGGAATTGGAAATCAAAAAGAGGAACCGCTTCCATTTGCGGTGGGAACCGTGCCAATCAGTCATGGGTGTGCGGTAATAGGAATTGGAGGTCGCTATCGCTCCCCTCCGCACAAATGCCTGCTTGTCACGAACCCCACCTCCATTACAGCGTTTCCTCAATAAACATTAAGTTTCCCAGGAATATTTACGGCACTTGCCTTATACACATTCCCTCACTCCCCTGTTTTAGATTAACACATACTAACGACAGATGA
>DFKI01000142.1 GCA_002373325.1 Treponema sp. UBA3649 | reverse complement strand
CCGGATCAAGTCCGGCAATGACACGATGTTATAAATCAACGTTTTCAAAGTTTTCGCTCACTCCTAATTCCTAATCCCTTATTCCTAAAAAAAAAATAATCCTTAACTAATTTTTCCAGATGCCGATTCTTGAAGTATGGGTATGAACAATTTTGTAAATTCAGTAGATTTATTGCACCGTGCTCTTGACGTACAGATCCTCCGCTATCAGGTGACAGCCAACAACATCGCCAATAGTGAGGTTCCCAATTACAAAAAGCAGTACGTGAACTTTGAAAGCGAGTTGGCCCGTGCATTTGAGTCAAGGGACAATGATCACAATGCGTTCCACATGATTACTACGGACTCAAGGCATATTGAAAGCGAGCGACCCCGCGACTGGCATGATGTGGAGCCCAGAAGAGTCACTGATTATCTGACCACGGCAAAGGCAAACGGAAACAACGTGGATGCCGAGCAGGAGGCCATGAACCTTGTTCAGATTCAGATGCAGTATCAGCTTTTGACAAGACTGGAAAACTTTGAGTTCTCCCAGGTCAACATTGCGATGAAGAAAATCTGATTTTTCTGATTCCGCATATTATATGGTAGATTTTGGAAGAGGATAGAGGAGATAATAATATGGGACTTTTTACCAGCATTAACATAGCTGCTACCGGAATGAGCGCGGAAAGGCTCAGGTCCGACGTAATCAGCAACAACATTGCGAACGCCACCACAACCCGCACACAGGAAGGAGGCGCATACCGCAAGCAGACCGTGATTTTTGAGCCGATTGCATCCGAGCATCCCGTGATGAGGAGTCCTTTTGTTTCCTCTGATATGGATAACGGTCCTGGAAGAGGAGTTCGGGTCCGTGAGATTGTAAAGGACACCACGCAGGGACGCATGGTCTACGATCCGACTCATCCCGACGCAATCCAGTCCGGTCCGAACAAGGGATATGTCGAGTATCCGAACGTGAACATTGTGAATGAGATGGTGGACATGATTTCCGCCAACCGTGCTTACGAGGCAAACAGCAGCGTAATTCAGGGAAGCAAGGAAATGTTCGCCGCGGCATTGGAAATCGGAAGCTGATTTTCTTCTATATAAATAAGTTTTAGGAGACCTTTATGGAAATGACGATTGGAAGTCTTGAGCTGAACAGAACTCATCCGGCGCACGTTGGAACAGGACGCATGACAGACCTTTCCAAAAAACTGCACATGGACGGATTCGGAAATCTTTCGAACTCACCCGTGGAAGGCGAGAAGGTAAAAGGCTCGTTTGAATCTTATCTGCTCGATGCTGTTTCAGAGATGAATGCCCAGCAGGTGAATGTTTCCGCGCTCCAGGAAAAAGTGATTACCGATCCCGACAGCGTGGATATACATGATGTGACGACGGCGATGGCAAAGGCTCAGATGTCCTTGAATCTCGCCCAGACTGTAATTGATAGAGTAATCTCTGGTTGGAACGATCTTTCTCAGAACAGATAGTAAAAAAAATTCCCGCAAAAGGGTCAAAAGCCCTTTTCAACAATTAAAAGCTGTGCTATACTAATTTTATTAGCTGCATAGTGAGTGGGAAAATGCTATGAAGTTAAGAGAAAGTTCGTTCAGGGAGGGGAAAAATGAACGAATGGTTTAAAAAAACGTTTGGAACCATAAAAGAAAAGTGGGGAAAGTGGTCAATTGTACAAAAGGTACTCCTGATTGGCATCATCGTACTGGTCATTGCGGCGGTAGTCATACTGATTGCAGTTTCCGGCAACAAGGCGGCTGTCAGGCTCTTTAACTCACCTGTGGACGCATCTCAGCGTCATCAAATCGTGAACAGACTCCAGAAGGACGGCATCAATGCTGATGTGGACAGCGAGGGATACATTACCGTGGATAATGATTCCATCGCGACCAGATACCGCAGCATTCTTGTCTCGGAGGGATTCGAGCCTACCGAAAAGGATCCTTACTCTCTGTTTGACACTCAACGCTGGTCAAGGACAAAGTTCGACGACATGGTGAACTGGCAGAGAGCTCAGGAAGCGGCGGTACAGCAGCATTTGGAGCAGCTTGACGGAATCAGGGCGGCACATGTCACTCTGTCACTCCCGGAAAAAGCGGCATTCTCCGATGACCAGAATCCGACTACGGCATCCGTAATCCTTTTTGCAAAGCAGGGCAGCGATGTTCTTGCAAGCAGATCAAGGATAAAGGGCATCCAGCATCTTGTCATGCGAAGTGTTGAGGGGCTTTCGGAAGAGAACATCACGATTTTAAACGGTGACACAAATGAGGAAATCAATGACTTCGAGGGTCTTGACGAACTTGAGCGCACCAACATCACGGACAAGCAGCAGAAGCTCATCCGCAAGCTTGAGTCTGAATACTCGCTTTCCGTTCTGAAATCATTGCAGAATACATACGGCGTGAATCGTGTGAAAGTCGCCAACATGAAGATTGAGATGGACATGGGCAAAAAGTCCTCAACATCAGAGGAGCATTCTGGAATCAAGCTCAAGGAAGACAATCCGACCACACCTTATGATGACGGCGAGGTTGTTCAGAGCATTGTTATTTCAGAGGAGACCGTTGACAAAAAGGCTACCGGAACCGGTTTCAATCCTGAGGGACCTGCCGGAGTTGAGGCACAGAATCCTACTGTATACAGTGATATGTCCAACGTGATTACCGAGACTACCGAAAAAGGCGTGAAGAGAAACCTTGTGGTCAACACAAAGCATACACAGGCTGAGGAGGCTCCGAGCATTGACCGTGTGACCGTTTCCGTGAACATTGACGGAAGATGGCAGTATCCACTCTATGATGAGAATGGAAAAATCAGGCTTTCTGAGAGCGGCGGATATGAGAGAACTTATGTTCCGATCAGTGAAGAGGAGCTTGCCCAGGTAACGAAGCTTGTTCAGAATGCGGTCGGTTACGATGCTGTCCGCGGAGACTCGGTTGTTGTTACTAACGTGCCTTTTGATCATTACGATGAGTTCCGTGCAGAGGACGAGAAATTCATCAAGGCGCAGAACACGAAGAAGGTTATCTTCTATTCACTTATCGCGCTTGCAATCATCCTGGTTCTGTTCATAATCATCCGCCTTATTTCCAAGGAGATGGAGAGACGCAGAAGACTTCGCGAAGAAGAGATGCTCAGAAGACAGCAGCAGGAAAGGGAACAGGCACTCTGGGATGCGAAGGAACAGGGTATGGAAGTTACGCTCTCCGTCGAAGAAAGAAGACGCGCGGAACTGCAGGAAAATGCCATCGCAATGGCAAAGAATCACCCGGAGGATGTCGCAATGCTCCTCCGCACCTGGCTTATGGAGGAGTAGTATATGGCAGAAGAAGACAGCACATCAGCCAATGCAAAACAGGCGCTTAAGCAGCATACACAGAGTTCAGGCAAGAAAAAGGGAACGACAAAGGATTATAAGAATCTGAACGGAAGGCAGAAAGCGGCAATCTTCCTGGTGGCTCTGGGAACAGAAGTTTCATCGGAAGTAATGAAGCACTTGCGCGAGGATGAGGTTGAGACATTGACCTTTGAGATTGCTCGTCTTGAGACGATTGACGCGGATTTCAAGGATCAGGTTCTTGAGGAATTCCAGGAGCTCATGCAGGCTCAGAACTTTATCACCACAGGTGGTATTGATTATGCGCGCGAGCTTTTGGAAAAATCTTTGGGAAGCCAGAAGGCAATCGACATCATCAACCGCTTGACAAGTTCCTTGCAGGTTCGTCCGTTTGACTTTATCCGACGCACCGATCCTACGCACTTGCTCAACTTCGTCCAGCAGGAATATCCGCAGACCATCGCTTTGATTCTGGCATATCTGGAACCGGCAAAGGCGGCTCAGATTCTTTCGGGACTTCCTGATGAGATTCAGCCTGAGGTTTCAAAGAGACTTGCGACCATGGACCGTACATCACCTGACGTTCTTCGTGAGGTTGAGCGTGTTCTTGAGAAGAAGCTTTCAACTCTGTCCAACGAAGACTACACTGCAGCCGGTGGTGTTGACAGCATCGTTGAGATTCTTAACAACATTGACCGTTCCTCCGAGAAGGCAATCATCGAGACTTTGGAAGAGGACGATCCGGAGCTGGCAGAGGAAATCAAGAAACGCATGTTCGTGTTCGAAGATATTGTCATGATTGGAGACCGCGATATTCAGAAAGTGCTGCGTGAGGTTGACGCTCAGCAGTTGGCCAAGGCACTTAAATCCGTGGATACCGAGGTTCAGGACAAAATCTTCCGCAACATGTCCAAGAGACAGGCCACGATGCTTAAGGAAGACATGGAGTACATGGGACCTGTGCGCTTGAAGGATGTTGAGGAAGCCCAGCAGAAAGTCGTTAGCGTCATCAGGCGTCTTGAGGATTCCGGTGAAATCGTCATCGCACGTGGTGAAGGCGACGAGTACATCAGCTAGTTGTTTGCTTGAAAATAATTTAGGCATCCACAATTTTGTGGGTGTCTTCATCTGTAATTTTGCGGATGCATCCATCTGCATTTTTATTGATGCTTTTAAATTAGAGTGGAGAAAAATATGGCACAGACAGTATTCAGACCGAATCAGATTAAATTGCAGGACGGCCCGCTTTCTTTAAAGTTGACAAAAGAATTTGTTATCCCGGAGGAAGAGGTCGAGGAAGAGATTCCAGAATACACAGGTCCTACTGCCGACCAGCTTCGTCTTGAGGCTGAGGAATTCAAAAAGAAATGGGAAATTGAAAAGGCCCAGATGCTTGCCAAGGCTCAGGCGGATGCGGACAGCATTATAAAAAACGCTGAGAGCGCGGCTTTCAATGAGGTTAAAAAACAGAGCGATCAGGCTTCTGTTATAAAGAACAATGCTGAAGTTGAGGCTCAGTCTGTTTTGGACAAGGCAAAGGCTGAGGCAGAGCAGATTGTGAAGACCGCCCACGACGAGGAGCAGCGCATTTTTGACAAGGCTCAGAAGGACGGTTTTGACAAGGGACACGAGGAAGGATATCAGGTAGGAAATCAGGAAGCGGACCGCCTTGTTGAAAGACTCCACAAGATGATTGAGGGAGTGCAGGACAAGAGACAGGAAATCCTGGATCAGACCGAGGGACAGATTGTGGACCTGGTTCTTCTTATGACACGCAAGGTCGTAAAAATCATGAGCGACAGTCAGAAGAGCGTCATCATGTCCAATGTTGTTCAGGCACTCAAGAAAGTAAAGGGACGCGGCGACGTTGTGCTCCGTGTGAACCTTGCGGACGTAAAGCTGACTACGGACCACACGAGGGATTTTATCACTCAGGTGGAGAATATCAAGAACGTGCATGTGGTTGAGGACAGCTCGGTTGATCGCGGCGGATGCATTGTCGAGACTGACTTCGGCGCAATCGACGCACGTATTTCCAGCCAGCTTGCCGAACTTGAGACCAAGATCCTGGGAATCTCTCCGATTAAGTCCGTCAATAAATCTGAAGTTCCGAATCCGGATCTTTAATTCCAAATTTGAGTGGAGAAAACCAAAAGTCCATTGAAAGGGTGGGGGACGATGGGAAATCTTTTTGACAAATACATTCAGGCCGTAAAAGATACGGACACAATTAAATACACGGGCGCGGTGACTGCCGTTAAGGGACTGATGATTGAAAGCAACGGTCCCCGCTGTGTTATTGGCGAAATCTGCCGCATCAGCGTTGAGAGCGAGCATTCTTCGGTTATAGCTGAGGTCGTGGGTCTTGAGGGAAATACCGTAAGACTCATGGTTTTCGGTGAGACAAAGGGAATTGAAGTTGGCGCACAAGTTACTGCCAGCGGCAATGTGCTTGAGGTTCCCGTTGGTGAAAAGCTCCTTGGAAGAATCATCGATGCTACGGGACATCCTTTTGACGGACGCGGCGACATTGCTACAAAATCATTTTATCCTGCATTGGCAAGTCCTCCGAATCCGCTTGAGAGAAAACCCGTGAACAAAAGAATCGTTACCGGTGTCCGTGCCATTGACTCGCTTCTGACTGTGGGTAAGGGACAGAGAATCGGTATTTTTGCGGGCTCCGGCGTGGGTAAATCAACTTTGATTTCTACAATCGCACGTAATACGAACGCTGACATAAATGTAATCGGACTCATCGGTGAGCGTGGACGCGAGGTTCTGGACTTCATTGACCGCGATCTTGGAAAGGAAGGATTGAAACGCTCCGTTGTTGTAGTTGCGACAAGTGACCAGCCTTCAATCGCACGTCTCAGGGCAGCCTATGTTTGTACTGCAATTGCCGAGTATTTCCGCGACCAGGGCAATGACGTAATGCTGATGATGGACAGCGTGACCCGATTCGCACATGCACAGAGGGAAATCGGTCTTGCAACAGGTGAGCCTCCTGCACAGAGAGGATACCCCCCTTCGGTATTTGACATGATTCCGAAGCTGCTTGAAAGAACCGGAACCAACGCGAAGGGTACAATCACTGCTTTCTACACGGTGCTTGTTGACGGTGACGACATGGATGAGCCGATTACGGACAAGGTGCGAGGTACTTTGGACGGACACATCGTTTTGAGCCGTTCTCTTGCACAGAAGCAGCATTACCCGGCGATTGATGTGGCGCAGAGCATTTCCCGTCTTCACAAAAGGGTCTCTGGTCCTCAGACTTTGAAGGCCGTAACACAGGTGAAAAAATGGATGGCTGATTATGCCGAGCAGGAAGAGATGATTCTTGCGGGTGTGTATCAGAAGGGAAATTCTCCGGAGGTGGATGAGGCCATTGACAAGCATCCTGCGATCGAGGAGTTCCTTTGTCAGGATGAGTCCGAGCATCTGACGATTGACGACACTTTGGACAAGCTTTCCGCACTTACCGGAATCCACATTCCGAAAGAAGAGTACGTGGAAAGTCCTGCAAACGCGCATCCAACTTTTGACATTCTCGCAAAATAATTTTTTGAAAGACAATATTGATTTCGGAGGCGGAAAATGAAGCATTTTGTTTTTTCAATGCAGAAAATCCTTGACCTCCGGAATTTTGAGCTTGACCAGGCCGAAGCAGATTTAGGCAAAGTAAACGCTGAGATTGCCCGCGTGAACCGCTCGCTTGAGCAGATTGCAAAAGAGCGTGTGAGTTTTTCCGCATACTCCGACAGTTCGTCCGAATTTGGTGTGTGGCATCAGACCCAGGACTATTTTATTTTTCTCGACCAAAAAAAAGAGGGGCTCCTTGCAGAACTTGCAGAACTTCAGTTGCTTGCCGAAAAGAAAAGGGAAGTGGTCCGCACTTGTATGCAGAAGGTGAAAGTGCTTGAGAAACTCCGTGACAAAAAAAGAGAGGACTGGCAGGATGCGGCCAACAAGCAGGATGAGAAGATTGTGGATGATGTCGTGACCGCCCAGCAGAACCGAAAGATGAACGGATAATGTCTGTAGAAGGCAAGTGCAAATCTAAAATAAGCTTGGAAAACTAAAATCTAAAAGAGAAACCGCTTTCATTTACGGTGAGAACCGTGCCAATCAGTCATGGAGTGCGGTATAAGGTATTTGTCTCCCTTCGGTCGCACCGCACAAATGCCTGCTTGTCACGAACCTCACC
>DFKI01000140.1 GCA_002373325.1 Treponema sp. UBA3649 | reverse complement strand
TTCCTTCTGCTCTTCCTTCTGCTCTGCCAAGTTCAAGACCTTCTCGATGCATTGCGTTCAAGGACGAAATCCTGTCTATCTCTGCGATTTCCTGCCTATATTGGGCAAACCACAGTTCCCGGTTCGAACTGATTGATGACAATGATTTTTGTGCCTGCATAAGTCCTTCCTCCTTGCCTGTGAGCGTTCTGATTATATCCTTCTTGCTGGGATTGTCGGCATCCTTCAGAAAGACCGCCCAGTTTTCTATCTTTGAGTTCTCCTCAATCTTGTTTTCAATGCCCGAAACCTTGGTCAAATCTATGAAAACCACATTCAGCGAGTTTGAAAGCTCCCTCCCATCCTTTGTCCGCATGGCATATCTGCTTACGACATCCTTATTTTCGGGATCATAGGAAAAATCAAGGACGGTAATCTGATACACAACCGGTGCCTTTTCCCATCCGCTTCCCTTTTTGAGGTAAGTTGTCTCAAGCCGAGCAACCTGATATTCCGCACGTTTCCCGTAATCATATTTTTGTTCGAATGCCTGCATTTCAATGTCAGCAGAAAGTCCGTCGTCGAATTCACATGCGATGTCGTAAGTGACTCCACGCTGTCCCATAAATCCTGTTGGAGCCTCATTTGCCGTAAGAGTGAAAGACCTTATCTTCCGGTTCGTCGCCGCCTCAAGAAATGAATGAAGGGCATCATGGGCTTCCTTTGTGGGACTAGTAAAAAGAGCCTTGAATGTGGAGTCAATCCTTGGGTTAAGGAGAGCCCCGCTGTTCATCTGAGAAATGTAGTCTTCTTCCGTCTTGAAATCTTTCAAATTCATAATTTAAGTATAACACTTTTTTTTGAATTCGGGTAGAGACAGGTTGGAATATTTAGTGTTTACTGAAGAAATTCTAATTTATAGAAATATAAGGTATTCGAGAAATTTCATCAAGAAAAAGTGCAAGGAAATTTTGCAGAAACCACAAAAAATCTTGCACTCAATTTTTCTTACTGCCACACGGATTCGAAAAATCTAACGATTTTTCCTTAGCTTGCTTCCATTATTTCCTGTGCTCTTCCACCAGCTCTGCAATCTTGTCCAATGCGATTTTGATTTTGTCAATGGCGGTCGCATAGCAGCATCGGATGTGTCCTGCCCCTGCGTCTCCGAATGCGGTTCCTGGAACTACGGCGACATTGTGCTTCTGGAAAAGCTCGGTTGCAAAATCCTCTGATGAGAGTCCCGTCACGCTGATGTCGGGGAACATGTAGAAAGCTCCGGTCGGCTCTGGCACGGAAAGTCCCATGTCCAAAAACGCCTTGTACATGAGGTTGCGTCTCTGCTGGTAGGACACGCGCATTTTCTCGACCTCGCTCCATCCGTTTTTAAGACCTTCCAGGGCCGCGTACTGACTCATAATCGGAGCGCAGATGGTGTTGTACTGGTGGAGCTTTACAATCTGAGCCATCAAATCCTCGGGGGCAGCGATCCATCCGATTCTCCATCCTGTCATGGCGAAGCTCTTGCTGAATCCGTTCAGGATGATTGTGTAGTCCTTCATGCCGGGGAATGAGCCGATTGAAGTGTGCTTGTTGTCGTCATAGACCAGCTCGCAGTAGATTTCGTCCGCGATGCACCAGATCTGATTTTTTCTCGCAATCTCCGCAATCTTCGAAAGCTCGTCCTTCGGAACCATTGTGCCGGTCGGGTTGCTCGGTGAGCAGAACATGATTGCCTTGGTTTTCGGAGTGAGCAATTTCTGGAACTGCTCGGCGGTGGGATAGAATCCGTTCACGCTGGTGTCTAACCTCACGATTTTCGCGCCCGTAAGATGGGCAAGTGGCACATAGTTCACGTAGCATGGCTCGCAAACAATCAGCTCGTCGCCCGGATTCAAAATGGCACGGAGAACCGCATCGACACCCTCTGACGCTCCCACGGTGACAAGAATCTCCTTCGCGGGATTGTAGAACATGCCTTGTCCTTCCATATACTTCGCGATTTCCTCACGCAGCTCCAAAAGACCCCAGTTGCTCGTGTAGCTCGTGTGTCCCTGCTCAAGATGATAGAAGGCTTCCTCCCTCATAAGCCAGGGAGTGGGGAAGTCAGGCTCACCGACTGACAAGCTGATTACGTCATCATGTCCGATGAGCATCTCAAAAAATTTGCGGATGCCGCTTGGGGGTGTCTCCAACATGGAGCGGCTGAATCTGTCTTCACGGGTATTCATTATGCTATTACTCCTTCGCGGCGGTCGGTGGATTTTTCAACGTAGATGATGTCGTTTTCCTTGTAGGTCTTTAAAAGGAAATGCGTCTTTGTGGAGCGGACTCCTTCGAGCGTGGAAAGTTTTCTTGCGACAAAAAGAGCAACGTCCTGCAAAGTGTCTCCCTCAATCACCACCTTGAGGTCGTATCCTCCGCTCATCAGGTAAAGCGACTTCACCTGGGGGAAACGGTAGATTCTGTCGGCGATTCCGTCAAATCCGTGCTCCCTTTCCGGTGCGACCTGAATCTCAATCTCCGCGCGTACCTTCGCCTTTGAGCTGACATCCTTCTCCGGATTTATGATGGCGGCGTACTTCATGATTATGCCGTCGTTCTCAAGCTGCTGTATGATTGCCCTGACCTCAGCCTCAGATTTTTTCGTCATGGCCGAGATGTCCTCCACGGAAATGCGTGCGTTGTCCCGAAGCAGGTTCAGGATTTCTTCCGAACTGTCCATAGTGAATCCCCCGTAAAAAAATTATCCATATTATATATTTTTTTCCGTTATTTTGCAATGGATAGATTTCATCCGTGTAGAAGGCAAGTGCAAATCTAAAATAAACTTGGAAAACTAAAATCTAAAAGAGGAACCGCTTTCATTTACGGTGAGAACCGCGCCAATCAGTCATGGAGTGCGGTATAAGGTATTTGTCTCCCTTCGGTCGCACCGCACAAATGCCTGCTTGTCGCGAACCTCACCTACATTACAGCGTTTCCTCAATCAACATTAAGTTTCCCATGCAATATTTACGGCACTTGCCTTTTACATTCAATTTCCCCGCTAATTGTCACTTGTCGGGAAAAGTGATACAATCAGACATGCAGTTAGGGCTGCGGATAAATCAATTTAAGGCGGTTTGGAAAATGATAAGGATTCAGAAATCTGAGGAAGTGGAAGAGGCCTTCTATAATGGAAGGGATTTTGGAGAGAGCATTGAGACTGTAAAAACTGTCCTTGCGGAAGTCCGGGACAAAAAGAATGCCGCGCTCCACGATTATACCTCGCGCTTTGACGTTGCCGATCCTTCGGTTTTTGAAATCCCCGCGGAGACCCTCAAGGCCGCCGCCGAGAAAATGGAGAGGGAAAATCCCAATCTTTACAAGTCGCTCTGTTACTCAAGGGACCTTGCGCTCAGGTTCGCGAAAAAACAAAGGGAGTCCTTCGATGACTTTGAGGTGGAGCTTGAGAGCGGTGTCTTTACGGGACAGAAGAACATCGCGGTTGAAAGGGCCGGTGTGTATGTTCCTGCGGGTCGCTTTCCCCTTGTTAGCACTGTCGTTATGACCGTCTCACCTGCCGTCGCTGCCGGGGTAAAGGAAATCGTTCTTTGTACGCCCCCGAGAGTCCACCCGGATGACGCTGAGGATGCTTCGAAAAAAGGTCTCGGTCTTCCTGGAAAATGCTATGCCGGCGGAAAACCCTATGCTGATGAGAACATAATGGCTGCGGCATATATCTGCGGCGTGAACAGGGCGTTCGCTTGTGGAGGAAGTCAGGCGGTTGCGGCGCTAGCATTCGGTACTGAGAGCATCCCGCGCGCTGACGTGATTGTCGGACCCGGAAATAAATTTGTGGCGGAGGCGAAGAGGCTTGTTTACGGAACCTGCGGAATCGACATGATTGCGGGACCCACGGAGGTTTTCATAATCAGCGACGGAAGCGGAAGTCCCGAGTGGGTTGCGGCGGATCTTTTGGCACAGGCCGAGCACGATGTTGTGGCGCAGCCGGTCATGGCGACTCCCGACGCAGATTTTGCAAAGAAGGTCGCGGATGAGATTGAGAGACAGCTTGAGACCTTGCCCACTAAGCAGATTGCCGAGCAGAGCATTAAAAACTTCGGACGCATCATTGTGACAAAGGATTTGGACGAGGCCCTGGAGATTGCGAACAAAAAGGCCCCCGAGCACCTGGAGCTTGCCATGAGGGACGGAGCGGAGCGAGAAAGAGTCGCGTCCCTTGCACGAAACTACGGCTCCCTTTTCATAGGACACGAGGCGGCTGAGGTCTTCGGCGATTATGCGGCCGGTCTCAACCACACTTTGCCCACATCCGGAAGCGCAAGGTTTACCGGTGGACTTTCCGTCCGCATGTTCTTGAAGACAGTGACGACCCTCAGGATAAAGGCTGGGGAAAGCGGGGCCGTAAAATCGGCTGAGTCCGCAGGATATCTTGGAGACGCGGAGGGATTGGCCGCACACGCAAGGGCCGCAAGACTGAGACTTAAGTGAATTGAGAACTGAGAGTTGAAAGCTGAGAGTTGAAAGCTGAGAGTTGAAAGCTGAGAGGTCATGGTGCTGTCCAAAAAGTAAAAAAAATGTCATTACCGTGTGAGAGTGTGTCATTACCGTGTGAGAGTGTGTCATTACCGTGTGGGAGAGTGTCATTATCGGGTGAGGGTGTGTCATTATCGGGCGTGACCCGATAATCTCATCCCGCAAGGGATTGCCGGGTCAAGCCCGGCAATGACAGAATCAAGCCCGGCAATGACGGAATGAGAGTACAGCGCTGACAGAAACTGTACGGCAATGACAAGTTTATTTAAAAGTTGAAATTGGGGCTAATAGTTGAAAATCAGGTTGAATACCCAGTCAGTGAATTTGCCGATCGGGATGATGTCCACGTTAAGGACGTTCTCCGCGATGATGATTGCGAAGAGAATCCACATGCCGTATCGGTAGATTTTTGCCTCAGTCTCTTTTTTAAGGTTCAGTCCTGCAAGAAAAATGTGGCTTCCGTCCAATGGTGGAAGCGGCAGTATGTTGAACGCGAAGAGTCCCAAATTGATTATTCCGGCGTAGAGCATGAGATTTGCCGTTATGGTAAAGGCGTTGTATGGAAGTTTTCCGCTGAGGACCGGAAACAGGAGTTTGAGCCCGAAAAGAAACGCGAGTCCCAGAATCAGATTTGAAAAAGGACCCGCAGCCGCAATCAGTGCCTTGTCCCTTCTTGGCCTCTTCAAATTTTCCTCCCTGAACGACACAGGTTTTGCCCATCCGAATCCAGCGAAAAGAATGAAAATGAATCCGAATGGGTCGATGTGCCTCAAGGGATTCAAGGTGAGCCGTCCCTCGCTTTTTGCAGTCTCGTCCCCAAGCTTGTATGCGGAAAGGGCATGGCAATACTCGTGTACCGTAAATCCGATTACGATTCCCGGAACGGAATAGAGTTTGCTTGCTATGTCGAAGTTTGACATCGGTAGCCTCCTGTGGAATTATAATCACAAAGAGCATCTAAAATCAAGTGTGAAATTTATCTATATAAACGAATGGTGTAAAATATGCGGAATTTTAAAAAAAATCCTTTTCTGTCCTTTATCGTTTGAACTTTGCGGACTATGTTTATATATAGCATTTGAGAGTCATTTTTTAAAGTCACACATTTATGGAGGAAAACTTTGAGAAGGAGATTACGAAGAGTGAGCGCCGCGGCAAAGACGAGCATCAGGAGCCTTGAGATATCCGAATGCAGGATTTTGGCATACTACCTTTACGAAATGGTCCGGTTCAAGCACGAAAGTTATCCGGAGGACGAGAACGAGAGTGATTATCTTTCTTTCCTTTACACAATTTTTTCACGGCTTGCGAAAAGGCTGGGTGTTTCTGAGAAAATCACGGCGTATATGGAAAAACTGAAGCAGGAGTATGTGAGCAAGGGAAAAATGACTCCTGCAAAAAAAGACGATGAGTCTGAGGAGGACTCTTTTTCAGGGCGGATTTCCTATGACTATGAGGAGGACAGACATATTGACCACATGATTTACGGTGAGATGGAAAACACTGATTCCATAGTGGTTGATTTGTACCGCTGTTTTTATGTCAATCAGTCAAACGAATTCCTCCTGCCGATAATCTCAAACTTTTTGATTTTGCCAAATCCGGCTGAGGTCCCCAAGCTTCTTAAGACCGTTCCTGCACATCTGAAAAAAATTCTCGGCGACACAAAATCCCTTCAGTTTGTGGAAAAATCAGTCAGGCTCTCCAAACCTGAAATTCACATTCTTCTTATGACCTACAGGATTTATTCAAACAATCTCGTTAAGGGGATTTACGACACATTCGGCGATGCCTGCAAGATAGAACTTTCTTCAAGGCTGCTTGGAATTTCTAAGCGTGAGTATCTTTCGTATCTCAGAAAGGACGGCAATCTTCGTCTTTACGGATTTTTGGATTCTTCATGGCAGCTTGATGATGATTTTACGGAATGTATTCAGGCGGGATCCATGCGTCCTTATTTCAGCGACCTTCTCAAGACCGATGACTCTGAGAGTTGCTATGAGCTGGAGAGTTTTAATGTTGACGGGAAATCTCAGAAAATCCTTGGCGACATGTTGAAAAGCGGCGAGAGCATCTCACTCCTTTTTTACGGAAAACCCGGCAGCGGTAAGACTGAGTTTGCAAAATCCATCGCGAAAAAAAACGGTCTCAAGGTTTATGTGTTCAAAAACGAAAGGGAAGTTTCGGACCCCAGGGATGATCCGAATGTCCTTTGCAGGCTTAACTGTCTTCTTTCCATGAACTCGGAGAACTGTGTCTACATAATTGATGAGGCTGATTCCCTGCTGCGTACATGTGACATCAATTTTTGGGGAATGACAGTTCCTTCTCCGAACAAGGGAGTCATAAACAAAATGCTTGAGGAAAGCCGGTGCAAAATCATTTGGATCGTGAACTTTACCTCCCAGATTGACGAGAGCACGTTGCGACGCTTCACATACTCATACCGATTTGAATCCATGCCGCAAAAACAGCTCCGGTCAATCGCGCAGTCCAAACTCGCTTCACTGAATCTTCAGGAGAGTACCAGCTCAAGGATTCTTGATTTGCTCGACCTCTACCGCGTGACAGGCTCCTCTGTTGACAACGTGGTGAAGACAATCAAAAGTCTTGGAGGAGAGAGCGGAGGATGCGACGAGCTTGTGGGATGTGTCAAATCAGTGCTCAAGGAAAACTCTCTTCTTCTAAAGGGAAAGTCCCGTATGAGGGATACCGTAGATTCATCCTACGACCTTGATGTCCTGAACGCATCGACCGATCCTTCCCGGATTATCAGGATGATAAAAAATGCACGCGAGTTTGCCCGGGAAAATCGCAGTGAGGGAGAGACACGCAACGGAATCAGGATGCTTTTCTACGGATTGAGCGGAACCGGAAAAACTGAGTTCGCAAGATACATATCTCAGCAGATTGGCCGTCCGGTCCTTCTGAAAAGGGCAAGCGACATCCTGGATAAATATGTCGGGGAAAGCGAGAAAAAAATTCGGGATGCGTTTGAGGAGGCTGAGCGAACCGACAGCGTTCTTCTGTTCGATGAGGCGGACAGTTTTTTTGCGAGCAGGGAAAATGCCGGACACAGTTGGGAAAGAACCCAGGTAAACGAATTTCTTACTCAGATGGAGGAATTTTCTGGCATATTGATTTGCACTACGAACCTTCGCTCAATCATGGATTCCGCGATGAACCGACGCTTTCACATAATCGTGGAGTTCAGGCCGCTTGAGGAAAAGGGAATCAGGACTATGCTCACTCGGTATTTCTCAGGAATCAGTTTTGACGAGAAGCATGTCGGAAGGCTTTCTGCTTTTTCCAGCGTGACACCGGGTGATTTCGGAGTCCTTTCGAGCCGCATTCGCTTTATGGACGCAGAGGACAGAAATCAGGATTATATAATAGAAGAATTGTGCAGGATTCAGGAGGAGAAAAATGGCGGAGGCAGACGAATCGGGTTCGCGGTTTGAAACTTTGAGTCCGAATCGTCCGTCTGAAAATAGGGATGCTGATTGATTTCAGAACGCTGGTCGAAGTGTCCCTATTTTTCCTTGTGCCTTTTGTCAAGCTCGTCGTAAACGTCCTGCCATGTGACTCCTTCCTTGTACATGAGGACGCTCGCAAAATAAAGGAGGTCCGCCGCTTCCCAGATTACCTCGTCCTTTCCCTCGGCTTCGGTAAGTTCCTCCGCTTCCTCCATCACTTTCTCCCGCACTCTCTTGTCGTTTAGGGTCGCCGTGTAGCTTCCTGGCTTTGGATTCGCAAACCTCTCGCTGATTGTTCCGTAAAGACGCTCCATCGTGCTTCTTTCGTCGGGGCTCGTGGTAAAGCATGTCCAGCTTCCCGTGTGGCATGTGGGACCTTCCGGAATGACCGTCGCAAGGATTGTGTCCCTGTCGCAGTCCACGCGCATTTTTACAAGATTCAGGAAATTGTTGCTCGTCTCACCCTTTGTCCAGAGAGTCTTTCTTGTGCGGCTGAAGAACGTGAGCTTTCCTGTCTCGAATGTTTTTTCAAGTGCCTCGCGGTTCGAGTATCCCATCATCAAAACTTCCTGATTCATGCTCTGTGCGATTACGGGAACCATGCCGTCCACCTTGTCCCAGTCGATGCAAGATATGAAACTTTCTTTCAGACTGACCTTTCCCGTGTAGAGAGCCATGCCGAGCTGAACGTCGCAACCGAGCCTCTCAAGCTCCACAATCTGCTCAAGGGAATTCACGCCTCCCGCAGCGACCACACGGCACTTTACGGCATCACGCAAAGATTTTACCATGCTCATGTCGGTGCCCTGCATGCATCCCTCTTTTTCCACGCAGGTAAACAAAAGCTCGCCCGCATATTTTTCCGCCGCCTTCGCTCCCTCAATCAGGTCGATGTTTGCGGTTTCGGTCCATCCTTTGAGCGCGATTTTTCCATTGATTGCGTCCACTGAGATTATCACATGCTCCTTTCCGATTGCCGACGTGAGCTCGTCCAAAAACGCCGTGTTCAAAATCGGGTCTTCCGCTGATTTTCTCCCGCTGTTCCAAGCCGCGGATCCGATGATTACTTTCTCGGCTCCAAGTGAAAGAAGCTGCCTCGCTTTCTTTACGTCCCGGATTCCGCCTCCCACACGCACGTTTCCTTTTCTCAGGAGGCTTTTCAGAAGAGCCGTGTTTTTTGTGTTGCCCTTTTCGTCGGTGTTTCTCATGGCCGCGTCCAAATCAATGATTGCGACCTCGCCGTATTTATTGAAGTCCCCGATCAGCTTGTCAGCGTCATCGCGCTGGAGGACCAAATCCTTTCCGTTTTTAAGCTGGACCACGTGGCCGTCTTTTAAGTCAATAGAAGAAATTACCATAATGCGTCCAGTATATCAGATTTCGGAAAGATTGGCAATTATTCTTTGCAAGTTACTAAAGTTACTAAAGTTACTCTAAAATACCGACACCTCTCTTTCGCATCCCATTCCGTTTGTGTCCAGTACAGAAATCGTGTAATTTCCTTTTTCCGTCCTCCTGATTTTCCGAAATTTGTTTTTGCTCGATGCCCTGATCCGCAATTCTGAAAAAAATTGGAGCGGCATTTTCACGTCCGATGAAATTTCCGTCCGAACCGTCAAAGTTTTCGTACCAGACTACAAGGACATAATCTCCGAAAAATCCTGCGGTCCATGCGTCACGAAATCTGTAGGAGGTTCCTGTCTTGAATCCGACCGGCACTTTTCTTGCGTACACGGATCTTTCCTTGGGCGGCTCGTTTTCCTCAAGAATCTTCCTTGTTTCGTGTGAGAACATAGATTGTGACGGCCATATCAAAATTATTATTTGACGAGATATTATATTTCAAAATCTCCGTCAGATTTTCAGAGAGACCTTCTGGAATGGCATATCCTTTTTCTTTTATCTCCGGGCTGATTCTGATTTGCTTTTATGAACCTGATAAGTTTTACCGAGCCGAATGTTATTCCAAAAATCGAAGCAAGTGCCGCCGTGCTTATGATGACATGTTTTTTGTGATTTTTCATCTTCACAAAAATCGTTTTGATTTTTTCATAGGGACAAAAAAAATGGAAGTTGACAGATTAAGAAAAATTATTTCCGCCAACTTCCGAAAATGTTTTACGCGCTTATTTTTTCGCCCTTGCTCTCAATCAGTTTCTCGTGCTTTGATTTTTCATCCGCCGAGTCAATCCAGATTGCATCTCCGCTTGAGACATCAAACGAGTGGCAGTACCTTGAAGTGATTATCGTTTTAGGAGCGTCCCCGAGTTTTCCGTTGGCCTCATCGAGTTTTTCAGAGAGCGCGATTCCACCCATGATGGATCCGTGGTTGAGCATAATCTGAATGGGCTTGCTCCTTTTTTTCGCGGGCTCCTTTACGTTTTCAAAAACATAATACGAAAGCTCGTCCGAATCAGCGTGCGCCGAATAATAATCCGACATGTCGATGATATCCGCCTTGATTTCGTAGAGCCTTATGTCCATTCCGGGAACACACATGTTGAAACGCTCCTGCTTGGAAAATCCTCCCGTCCTGTCTTCCGCGAATCTTTTTATTATTTCACCGGCGGATCCTTCGCTCGTGTAGCCTGTGAGCATGATTGTGGCTTTTTCGTCTCTGAGCGCGTTCTCAACTACACACTTGATGCTTCCCTTGTCGCACATTCCTGAGGCTCCGATTGTAATATGTCCTTCCTTGAGAAGACTTTCCAATCCGTCGTAGCGATGTTCATTTTTGACGCAGAAATTATTCTCGCCCTGAAAATGCGATTCTCTTTCTTTCAAAATGCTGAGCCTTTCTCTCACAAACTCATCGGGCGTTGCACCGTCATTTTTGTTCAGCTCATCCTGATACTCTTCTGGAATTTCCGGTTTTGCGTTGAGGTAGCGGTATTTAATCTGGTCGTTGTAATTCATAAATGTTGTCGGAAGAAGTTTCGCGTAGATTTTTCCGACTCTATTTGCGAGCGACGAGATTGAGTGGATTGTGCAGGAATCTTTTTGTGGGGTTGCGTCCGGGAAGATTTTTCTTTTCATCAAAACGTCGTAAAGATCCGCTGTTACTGTTTGCGTCCGGTCAAGTGCAAATGCAGGAATGACAAGATATCCGCCTTTTTTCTCCGCAAGTGAATGTCTGAGAACCGACTCAAGCCTGTCCATCTTGTGCTTGTAATCTGTCGCATCCTTGTGCTTTCTGTTTCCGTAAGTTGACTCAAGGATAAGTATGTTTTTGATTTTGTCATCCTCCTTGTAGGGAAGCATGGTCGGCTTCAGAAAAGTGGCCTCGGGATTTACAACGTCGAATGTCCGCCCGACGTCCCCTGAGAACAAAATCGTCCTGTAGTTTTCGTACCGTTTTTCCAGAGATTTTTTCTCCTCAGCAGTCTCTCCAACCTGTTCGAACCAGCGCACGTAAATCGAAGAGGCTCCGAGAATGTGGGACGAGCGGATGAATGCCGTGAATATTCCGTTCGTGACACGAAAATATGTGTGCTTGCCTTTCGCCTTGTATTTTTTGTCTGAGGGTTTATCGACAGGGACCCATTCGATTTTATCAACATCCTCCTCTTCGTAAAGTCCGCTTGTCTTCGCGGAATCCTTGAGCATGATTTTCGAAAGCTCCGCTGTGGCCTCTGTCGCAAGGACCTTACCGGTGAATCCTTTTTTGTAGAGAAGGGGAATCGCGCCGCAATGGTCAATGTGGGCATGAGTCAGAAGCACGCTGTGAATCTCCGCCGGATTAAACGACCAAACGGGTGTCTTGCATTTTCCTTCCTCAGAATCCTGTGTGAGACCGCAATCAACAAGAATCTGTTTTGTTACTCCGCCGCATGTGTAAACGAGCCTCGTGCATGAGCCTGTGACAGTTCCGTTCGCACCCTCAAAAAACATTTTCATCTCTGATCTCTTCATCTTGGACCTCCGTAAAATAAATGGATTAATTTTGACATTAAGTTATAGTGTGTGAAAAAAAGAAAGTTGACAGATGCTCGAAAAAAATCTTGCAAACTGCCAACTTAACGCTCAAAGATTATTCACAGAAACAATCATTAAATCACGCGAGTCATCTTCAATGTCTTGCCATCGGGTTCTTTCGAGTAGATAAGGTTTCCTTTTTCATCAAACTCACACCGCCATTCTTCGAAATCCTTGTTTTCCCAATCTTTCGGATCCTTGCCGTAAATCTGTCTTCCCTCCTCATCGTATTTCATCCACTGCTCGTATCCGTCTTCACCCTTGGAATAAATGCAGTTTCCATGCTCGTCAAATTTCAAAATCAATTCCGTGGAGTTTTCATCGCATCGAGCAGTGCAGGTTATTCCTGTAGAATCATGCTCGTACTCGTACACATACTCATCGCAATATTCGGGGTCAGTTCAGAAAGAGAACCTCCACCTCCTGAAGCGAAAGGAAGATTTGTGGCAATTGGATTATGATTATGATGATTGTGATGATGAGGAGGATTATGAGGATGATTGGTAGAAAGCGATGAAAATCAGTGGGGAGGAGCAAAGTCAGCTTTCGTCAGCCTCATATCTCCAGCCCACATGATTTTTCCTATTTTTTATGCACCGAGCTGATTGCGCTCGTACCGTCCATAAAATGCGCGACGAGCACATAATAAAATCCATCTGGAACGTTTTCTACATCAGGTTCGATGTTCTGGCTCTCAGTGTACACCGCCGGACTTATCTGCAAGCCCCTGCACTCCCATTCGTTCACCGTGGAGCCGATGTTCTTATGCGCGTAGATTGTATGGACCAAAGTCGGAGCGTCGCACAGAAGAGTGAACATACCGTTGCTGTCAACAAGATTCTTTATTTTTCCCTTGCCCGCGTAGGTCCCGTCTGTGTCAATGTATTTGTAATAAGGTGCGGAGATGCTTGCATATCTGGGATTGGAACCGACTGCTATCTGATGATCGATAAGGAATGTCTTGACGAAATGATTTTTGAAGGTGCTAAAATATCTGTTCAGTGTCCTTGTGAATTTTGAGCCGCTATTTGAAACGTAGTAATCGTTAAAGTAATTACCGCTTGCCAAGTGTTCGCCGTATTCATAGTTGTTACCGCCGGGACCGGACCAAACATTCTTGTCGCTGAAAAAGTACTCGAAAATAATATTCGCCTCGCTCATGGTCTCAAACTGGCTGTTTTCCAAATTTGAAAATGTTATTGTAATGTCTGAGCTTGTGTTTGAGATGTCGCATTTTATTTCCGGATAACGATATATGGTGACATCGTAATTTTCTGAAAGACAGTAGTTTCCCTTTTTGTCACTGATTTTTACCCGGTAATATGAGAGTCCGTCGTCAAAAAAATAAGTGGGAAGTATTATGTGCGTTTTTTCATATTCATATTGGCCGCCAAGAGTTAGCGGATCCACATCATATTTTGGGACCTCACTGATTTTTGAATCATCTATCTTCGTTGTCTTGTTTAAATATAATTCAAAGGGAATAAATTTTTGTTCCAGCTTTGAATCCGTTGAATAGCTTACTCCGTTGCTCTCATAAATGAAATTGTTTGAGTTTGACCTTCCTTGGGATGCAAAATCCTTTATGTATGAGTATTTTGAAAGGCTCTTGTAGTTTGTGTCATCTGCATTTGCAACTTCGCCTTCCAGATATGAGCCGGAGAGCTTGGAGACCTGATTTTTAGGAATACAGAGTCCATGTAATGACGGTGCACTGTTGTCATCATCCGCTGCGGATAAAGTCCTTGTCTTACTCATGATTTTTTTGAACTCCGAGCCTTTTATCCCGATCAAGTAATATGTATTTTGCTTTCCGAATTCTGTGGGGTAACTTTTTGCAAAAGAAAATCTGCCGTTTGAATTCTGCGAAAGTTTTTTATATTTGTACATGTCCCTTATCAGTATGGAAGTCCAGAGTTCTTTGTCACTAAAATAGTATTCGTCATAATAATCTCCATTCAGATTTATGCTCAGCGTATGTGTGCCTGAATTGAATCCGTCCGACAGATAAGTGCTCTCAAAACTAATGTCCGGGAGGCTTGTGTTTTCAGTGTATCTGTCAATAAAATATGGAAGCTCCCCGTCCTCATTCGTCGTAATCTCATAGACATCGCTGAGCGGTCCTGCAAGACCATAGCTTCCGTTTTTCCATACAGTCTGGAAAATCACGCAGTAAGTTGTTCCCGGAGGATCATTTCGGACATCTGAGTTGAAGAAATATCTCTCATTCCAGTACTCCATGCCGCCCTTATAGTTGTATAGGTCGGAGTCCCCTTCCGAATCTTTTTTCTTCCAAAAATAATTTCCATAGGAATGAAAGTCTGAGAAATCATCCTGCGGAAGAAATTCCGTGTTGGGTCCAGACATAACGCCTGTCGTAACAAATGAGCCTCCAAGATATCTCGGCTTCGCAGGAATTCCTGTGCGGAAGAAATAGGAATTTCCAGCCTCGTCATAGCATGTTATGAGAACTGCATTGTCTTTCGAAGTGTCGGCCATTTCTAAGGGAGCCTTGAATTCCGACTTTCCGCTTACATATTCAAAATCGTAGATTCCTTCGCTCAGAGATGACAGGCTGGTTCCCGTCTGAATTTTGAATTTGTATTTTTGAACCGGCGTTGATTTTCCCTCATACCATTCGTCCGCATCGAAGACTTTCCATTTGATTACGTCAGTGTTAATGCCGCTCAGCCTCACTGTTGGGTTCCCGTTCTCATCATCCTCGATGTTGTATTCATCCTCGAAGTTCTGCGGATAAACTGAATAGATAATCGGCTCCTGTTGCATTATCAGAACAGTGTCTTTTACCACATAATATATGGAAGATTCCGTGCTTACGTTCTCGTTCGCGTCGGCGCACTGTATTGTCAGCTTTATGATTCCGTCCACCGGAATTATAAAATCATATCTTCCATCCGCCACATAAAGGTTCGAATCATTTTCACTCGTGGAAAATGGAAAATCGACTGTCTGTTCATAATGTTCCCCACCCATTGGGATTATGCCGGATTTGTCGCGTATAAGTTCTTCCGTAACTTTGATTTTTGAGACTCCGACCCCTGTGTCACGGGCGGAGATATTGATGTAAACCGAATTCACATGGTTTGCCGAAAAGTCTGAGTCTTCCCATTCGGAAAAATTCTTCGTGATCAAATCACTTTTTTCCATGAGAGGCTCGGGCATTTTGTAAACGCTCAGCTCTTTTATGGAAGGTGGCTCCGAGTCTGTCAATGAGTTCAGCCGGAAAGTGAAAGTGTAGTCATCCCGCGAGAATCTTACTCCGTCATCAGATCTTATGTATCTTGAGAGTGTCACGCTGATGTCCCTGATGCTTCCCTTCGGCACCGAGACTGCATTCGACGGATTGGATCTCATTTTCACCACTGAATTATTGTTGTAGAACTCTGGCTCCATGTAGCAGTCCGTCAAATCCTCCTTTGAATTTGCGTCCTGTATGGAGTAGGAGAACGTACCGGGATTTATGCTCCTGTTAAAATTGATTTCTATGATCGAGTCCGAATAGGTTCCGCTGCTCTGGTAGGTCGGTGCGTAATAAGAGACTTTGAGAGGATTTGTAATGTTGGCTAGCTCAATCTCTTCTTCGAGCTGCCTCTTGATGTCTCCTCCGTTCAGAAAATTTGTGCATCCGCTTACAGCCAAAATCGATGATGCGAGCGCAAAGGTCAATAAAGTCAGATGTAATTTTTTCATGTGCGTGCCTCCTCAGAAAATTATATTTCAGAGTTTTTTCATTGTCAAGTTTTCCGCCTTGGATTGTGTTTTAAAAATCCATTTAAAAAATCGGCATGAATTTAAAAAATTCCCTTGCCAAATCAGTCCTGCTGTGCTACACTTGAGAGTGTAGATGAATATCTGTCTTTTTGAGCAAGATGAAATTGACAAGCCTCTGGACCTGCGGGACGAGCGGGCGGAGCATATTATAAAAATCCTTCATAAAAA
>DFKI01000119.1 GCA_002373325.1 Treponema sp. UBA3649 | reverse complement strand
CGGGAATGACATTGTTTCGTATAAGGCGAAATTAGGGCCATATAGAAGAAAAATGTTGTGCCGGATGATGGGGAGTGATTTTGAGACGGATTCACGCGGATTTTTACCCCGCTCCCCCGTAAAAAACTTGCATAAATATTGACAATCACCCCCCGTTTCTGCATAATTAAAGTATTATGATAACACCTTTAGCAAAAGAATTGAATGATATTCTCGGAGGAACCACAGCGGGAGACCTCCTTTCGGACGTAGGAAATCGCCTTTATTTTCCAAAAGGAATCATAGCACAGAGCGGAGAGGCGAAAAAGCTCGGAAAGACCGCAAACGGTACAATCGGAATGACGGTCATAAACGGAACCCCTGTCACCTTGAAATCAATTCAGGATCAGGTTCCGGGTCTCACGTCAAGGGAGCTCGTGGCCTATGCACCCACCGCAGGAAATCCCGACCTCAGGGCACTCTGGAAGGAAGCGATTATCAAAAAGAACCCTTTGCTGAAGGACAAGGCGTTTTCTCTTCCGGCTCTGGTTCCCGGACTCACGGCAGGAATCTCATATCTTTCGGACTTGTTCCTTGACGAGACGAAGGGACTCATAGCGGCGGATCCCTCCTGGGACAACTACGTGCTCATCGCATCCGCAAGACGCAACGCTGATTTCGTGCAGTTTCCCATGTTCAAGGACGGAAAGTTCAACATAGACGGTCTTGTGGCCACAATGAAAGAGCAGGCGAAAAAAGGCTCGGTGCGCGTTCTCCTAAACTTCCCGCAGAATCCCTCGGGCTACAGTCCCACGGTGGATGAGGCGAAGAGACTTGTCGCAGAGGTAAAATCGCTCGCCGAGAAAGGAACCAAGGTCATGGTCTGGTGCGACGACGCGTATTTCGGACTTGCCTACGAGGATGACATTGAGAAGCAGTCACTTTTCGCATATCTGGCGGATTTGCATCCCAACGTCCTTGCCGCAAAGATTGACGGACCCACCAAGGAAGATTTCGCATGGGGATTCCGCTGCGGATTCATCACGTTCGCAAGCAAGGGAATGACCGAGGCACAGTACGACGCTCTTGTAAAAAAACTCATGGGAGCCATCCGGTCCTCAGTCTCCTGCTCTTCAACTCCTCCACAGACCCTTCTTTTGAAAGCGTTCCAGAATCCGGAGACGGAGGCACAGAAAGCGGAATACAGGAAGGTTCTTGAAAAGCGCTATCATCTGGTGAAGGATTTCGTAAAGGGCCACTCAAGCAAGGAAATCACAGCCCTTCCCTTCAACTCAGGATATTTCATGTCATTCGCCACAAAGACGGTGGACGCGGAAGTTCTGAGACAGACACTGCTCAACGAAAGCGGAATCGGAACAATCTCCATCGACAGCCGCACGCTCCGGGTCGCATTCTCCAGTCTTGAGGAGGATAAAATCGAAATCGTTTACAAGGCAATCTATGAGACAGCGGACAAGCTTTCAAGTCTCTAGCAAAAAAAGGATGCTCGCTCTTGCAACGGGTATCCTGTCTTTTTTCTCAATCATCCTCACATCCTGCCAAAAAAAGGATTCGGTGGTCATAATCTGGACGGACAGACCCGAGATGGCATCCTACGTGGAGCTTTTCAACACGACGCACACTGAAACAAAAGCGATGGCAATCTACAAGGAAAGTCCAATCAGCTCGCTTCTTCCGGTAAAGGGTGAGTATACCCCCGACCTGCTTGTGGGACCCTGGCTCAAAAGCTCGACCAGCCGCCGTTACTTCAAGCCGATTGACTATCTCTTTGAGGAAAAGAAACTCGTGGCATCGGACTATTACAAGCAGCTTCTTGATTACGGGGTCCTGAACGAAAAGCAGTATCTCGTTCCGCTAAGCTTCAATCTTCCGGCAATCGTCTTTACGAAAAACAACGAGGAGCTGATTGAGGACGAGCACATAGTCACATTGGAGACTCTGAGGGACGCAGCCGCTACATACAACAAGAGGAACAGAAACAACGAGTACACATTCATAGGATTCGCGCCTTCATGGGACAGCAATTTCATGTACATGGCATCAAGGCTGAACGGGGCTTCCTATCAGGAGAAGGGAAACGGATTCTCATGGAACGGGGACGCAGTTTCAAAGACGGTCTCTTTTTTCAGGGACTGGACCACGGAGTTCAACACAAGCACAGCCGACGAGCAGAATTTCCAGTTTAAATATCTCTACATGTCGAAGTACAGGCAGCTTGCGAGCGGAAAATGTGCGTTTGCCTATATGACGAGCGACCAGCTTTTTGCGCTGACAAACGAGCAGGCATCCAACCTCACTTTCCGATGGCTCGTAAAAGACAACAGCAGCGTGATGGTGGAGGACTCGATCATCACCATGGGAATCTACAAATACGCGACAAATCCGAAGGGGGCGGAGATTTTCATGGAATGGCTCTCATCCGAGGAAACACAGCAGGCCCTGATTCAGAGAACCGAGAACATGCATCTTGACACCGTGGCATTCGGAATCGCAGGTGGATTTTCCGCGCTCAAAAACGTAAACGCAAACATCTTTCCCACACACTACCGGGTGCTTTTGGGAAACCTGCCCACGGAGCAGAACCTTGACCTTCCGAACATCCTTCCCTACAGGTGGCCGAGTCTGAAGGAAAACGTGATTCTCCCCTTCCTCCTTGACAGCACTGATACGGCAAGGGAGCTTGAGACCGTGGAATCCATCGACAGCAGGATTGAGGAAAACAACAAGGTTTACTGACCGTCTGCGGAAAAAATCAATGTCGTTAGTATGTGTTAATCTA
>DFKI01000157.1 GCA_002373325.1 Treponema sp. UBA3649 | reverse complement strand
CCCGTGTCAAGCACGGGAATGACACGGGACGGAGCACGGGAATAGGAATTGGAGGTCGCGTTCGCTCCCTTCCGTGCAAATGCTTCGGTGCCACGAACCCTGTCTCCATTGCAGTGCTTCCTCAATCCTTGGTGAGTTTTCCACCGCAATTTAGAGCACCTGCTTGTCACGAACCTCACCTACATTACAGCGTTTCCTCTATCAACATTAAATTTCCCATGCAATATTTACGGCACTTGCCTTATACATAACTCTTGTAATTTAGATTAACACATACTAACGACACGTTCATGTCATTGTCGGACTTGATCCGACAATCTCTTTGTGGATGAGATTCCCGTGTCAAGCACGGGAATGACACAGGACGAATCAAAGGAATGACACGGGACGAAACGGGGGAATGATTTAAGATTGGTGCTCAGTGATTTGCACAGAAGACAAGAAAGCGTGCGAGCCATTTCGGGAAGATTCCTCCTGCACTGATGATGAGAGCGTGGAGGGGGATGTCACTTGAACATGCGACGGCCATTTTGAACTGCTCGTTGTCATAATCTGCTTCGGGAAGTCCGAGGTTTTTCGCGATGGATTTTTCAAGGAAGCGTTTTATCTCCCTGGCAAGCTTTGAGTCTTTGCAAAGTTCCGTGAGCGAATTGTCCATGCTGTATTTTCCCTTGCCCGGAACTGACGGAGATTTTGCGCTCCTGGACGAAAGATTTTCCCAGTCCCGAACATTTGGTTTTCCCTGAGGATTTTGGTACCAGCCTTCAACGGACGCGTTTACATTTTCAGTTTTGAATCCGCCGGGCAGACTGATTTTTTCACGGAGCATTACCTGATTCGCGGAGCTTGCGGCACAGATGAAATATTCCCCGGGAAGGATTTTCCATCCCTCGTGGTAGACTTCGAACCATCTCTCATCCATTTCAAAAGAGACCCCAGCTGACTCACCGCTTTTTAAACTCAGCTTTGCAAAATCTTTCAGCTCACGGACCGGACGAGGAAGAGACGTTCCCTTTGCCTCCACATAAATCTGCACGACCTCGCTTCCGTCCCTTTTTCCTCTGTTCGTGATTTTCACTTTTACATTCTTTCCGTCAATCTCCATTTTGTCGTATGAAAAACTTGTGTAGCTGAGGCCGAATCCGAAATGGTAGCGCACGTCATCCGGATTTGAAAGGTAGTAACGGTAGCCGGTGAAAATGCTCTCAAGGTAGCATGATTTTTTTTGAGCGAAAACGAAATCCAAGGGCGGTGTGTTTTTGTTTTTCTCAAAATCGGGGAGGGTCTTTTTCGTCATGGAAAAAACTTCCGCGCTCGGGCAAGCATCATATTTCAAGGGCCAGCTTTCGGTGAGTCGTCCGCTCGGGTTGATTTTTCCGCGAAGGATTTTGTAGATTGCTGATGCCGCGTTTTGTCCTGCAAGTCCGCAGTAAAGGATGGACGACACTTTTTCTTCCCAGGGAAGCTCCATTGCTCCTCCGCCGAAAAGAACCACGCCCACGTTTTTGTTCACTTCGGCAAGGGACTCAATCAGTCGGTTAAACGAAGGGGGCAGTGTCATGTCGCTCCTGTCAAATCCCTCGGACTCGTAGGAATCCGTGAGACCCGCGAAAACAAGGACGGCTTTGGCTGCGGAGGCTTTTTTTATTGCTCTCTCAAAACTTTCTTCTATAATATCCGCTTTGCCTGAGACCGCCTCCTCATAGGAAAAACTTTCGCCAAGGGACTTGCACTCGCCTTCGCATATCTCAAGGAATTGCGTGAGCCTGGTGGGTTTGATTCTGCTTGAGCCGGATCCCTGGTAGCGTATGTCCTTCGCCATAGGTCCGCAAATCAGGATGCCGTCAAAACTTTCCAAGGGAAAAAGGGAAGGGTCGTTTTTCAAAAGCACAAGTCCTTCCTCCGCTATTTTTCCCGCAAGCTCGTGATGCTCCTCCTGACTGAAAGTCCTTTGATGATCCGCGTCCATGATTTTTTGTCCCTCGAAAACACGGGTCAGAATCCTCCTGACGCTCCTGTCCAAATCTTCCGTGCTGATTTTTCCCTTTCGGATATCTTTGAGCGCGTCCCTTTCCTGATAGGACGAACCTCCTGGCATGGACAAATCACATCCTGCGGCGAATCCCTGAGTGCGGTTGTTCATGGCTCCCCAGTCAGTGACCACCATTCCGTCGAATCCCCACTCATCGCGGAGAATGTCGGTGAGAAGTTTTTTGTTCGACGCGCAGTAAGTTCCGTTGATTTTATTGTAGGCGCACATGACAGTTTTGGGGGATGATTTTTTTACGGCACGCTCGAATCCCGCAAGATAAATCTCACGCAGGGCACGCTCGTCCACAAGGGAGTCGGAGCTGAAACGCAGGTACTCCTGATTGTTGCATGCAAAATGTTTGAGCGAACATGCCACGCCGTTTTTTTGAAGTCCCCTTACGAAAGACGCTGCCATCTCTCCGCTCAGAACAGGGTCTTCTGAAAAATACTCGAAGTTCCTTCCGCAAAGAGGATTCCTCTTGATGTTGAGTCCGGGGCCGAGCACAATGGCGACATCGTTTGCAAGTGCCTCCTCCGCAATGGCTTCTCCCTCTTTTTCAAGAAGCTCACGGTTCCAAGTCGATCCGCTGGTTACGGCAGTGGGAAAGCATGTGGTCTCAACCGAACCGTTCAAGCCCAGCATGTCGGATGTGAAAATCTGCTTTCTGAGACCGTGGGGACCGTCCGCCATCATTATGGAAGGAATCCCGTATTTTTCAAAATCCTTCGTGTGCCAAAAATCCTTGCCGCTGCAAAGAGCAATCTTGTCCTTGAGTGACATGGACGCGATGATTTTCTCAATCTTTTCTTTCAAGGAGGACCCGCTGCTCATTTTATTTTTCCTTCAGTATGGAATCAATTTTGGAAAGCTCGTCATCAGTAAAATCAAGTTTTTCTATGCACTTCACGCTGTCCAAAATCTGGGAGGGACGGCTTGCACCAACCAAAACCGACGTGACTTTGTTTTTCCGAAGAACCCATGCGAGTGCCATTTCCGCAAGAGTCTGTCCGCGCTGGGATGCAAGTTGATTCAGTGACGAGATTTTTTTTATCACATCCTCCGTAATCTGATTTTCGTGGAGGAAGACATTTCGTTTTGCCCTGCTGTCATCGGGAATTCCGTTCAAATATCGGTCGGTCAAAAGTCCCTGGGCGAGGGGAGAAAAACAGATTGTTCCGACTCCAAGCTCCATGCAAGTCTCCTGCAAAGAATCATCCTCGGTCCATCGGTTGAACATGCTGTAGGAAACCTGACTGATTAAAAGCGGAGTGTGATTTTCTTTCAGGATTTTCGCGGCTTTTTTTGTCTGCTCAGAATTATAGTTTGAGATGCCAACGTAAAGAGCCTTGCCCTGACGCACGATGTCCGAAAGAGCTTCCATTGTTTCTTCAATCGGTGTGTCCGGATCTGGTCGGTGGTGATAGAAGATGTCGAAATATTCAAGGCCTGTTCTTTTCAGTGACTGGTCCACGCTCGCCATAAGATATTTTCTTGAGCCATGATCGCCGTAAGGTCCTTCCCACATGCCGTAACCAGCTTTGGATGAAACAATCATCTCGTCGCGGTATGAGGAAAAATCTGAACGTAAAATTCTTCCGAAGTTTTCTTCCGCAGAACCGGGAACAGGTCCATAGTTGTTTGCAAGATCAAAGTGTGTGATTCCTGCGTCAAATGCGGTCCGAATCATTTCCTTCATGTTTTCGAATTTGTCCACGGAACCGAAGTTGTGCCACAAACCCAAAGACACTCGCGGTAAAAGAAGTCCGCTTTTTCCACATCGCTCGTAAGACATTTTCTCATATCTTTTTTCATCAACCGAATACATAAATCCTCCTTTTGCAATCGTCTGTTAAAAATCAAAAGTCAAATCCGGGTAGATTTTTAAAATCCGTTTTTTAAAATCAGCCCATGCTTTTTCCTCTGTGCATCTTCCCTCAATATATTCACGCATTGATTCCTGAAGCCGCTCCATAAAAAATAAGTCATCGACTGTCGCATTTTTTTTGTCCAGTTTTTTTGCAATGTCAACAAGCTGCTTGATGTGATTCTGTCCGCCAAGGAATTCATTTTTGTAGTCGCTTTCCGAAAGTTTTTCCATCGCCTCAAGATTGTTTACGAACTCTCCTTCTTCACGCGCAATCCTCATCATAACGTCGGTGTCGCATGTCATCGTTTTCATTATGTCCCTTATGAGATTCAGATTGTCAGTTCCGGTCGCCGCGCAAAACCATGTGCCTCCCCACGAAAATGATTGAGGTCCCTTACAGAATGCCCAGTCACCGAAGGATCCTTTTTTTGAGTCCCCGGAATTCGGCTGCAGAAAAATTTTGATGAACCAAGACGGGCCGAAATAACACATGACCTTGCCGCTTTTTTTCAATCCTTCCCACTGCTTGTCTGAAAAACTCTCCGCCTTGTTGTTGTATCCTTTTTGCGTGTAAATCTTTGATTGTGAAATCCATTTTCTGATTCCGTCGTCAACCGAAACTTTGCCGTCCTTTAACCAAGGACTTGAGCGATTTTCGGAAAAGACCCTGAAATCATCTTGGAAACCGGAAAGCATTTTGTAACCCTTTTTCTTTGCAAGGGCCGCAACCTCATCAAATTTTTCCCAATCGGAAATTTTTTTCTGAACCTCATCCGGATCATCCGTTCCAAGAATTTTTTTTGCGATGGAGCGTCTGTAGATAAGACCTGCGGGACATGCCTGCCAAGAGACAGCTTTTAACGCTCCGTCACTATCCGTCAAAAAATCTTTCGTGTATTTGAATTGATTTGAAAGCTCGCTTTTGTCAAGTCCCACGTCTTTATAAACATCCAGCGTGTAATCGCTGAGAGCAAACTTCATGGCATAGTCGTTCTCAAGTAAAAAGATGTCGGCCTTTTCATCATCTGCTGCGGTGGACTGCTTTTCGAGGATTTCGGAAAGTTTTTGCTGATAGACATTATGGTCGGTCGAAAGAAGATGCCATTTCACTTTCACGCTTCCGATTGTCCCGCTCGCTTTGTCATATCCGGGATAAAAATTTTCAACGAGTGTCCGAAATGCTTCGTCGCACAGATACACATTCAGCACTTTTCCCGAATCAGGATTTTTTTTCGCGATTTCGATTTTTGTTCCGTGGGGATTTGATGGAAATGGATTTTCGTCTGTCTGGTGGATGCGGGCAAGGATTGGCTCTTTGATTGATTTTTCAAATCCTTTCGAGCCGCTTTTTTCACAGAGCATATTTTTTTGCATGAGCGTGGATTCAGCATCGGTAAAAATCAAAACGACTTCCCTGCCGCTTGGTGTGAGAACAAAATAGATGGTTTGTGAAAGAGAGTCTTCCCTTGAGTTGATTTGATACAGACTCCACCGCCAAGGATTGTCCGTGAGCTTTACGTTGCTGATTATGCTTGAGTCATCGAGAAGATAAGCAAACTTTACGGAAGGCTCATTGAACGTGTTTTCAACGGATTTGAGAAAATCATCGAAATCAGAAAATGTGTAGACCGCCGTATTCTTTGACTGGGCGACGCTTGTTTTTGCGAAAACAAAAATTGATGTGCACAAAAAAAATCCGGCGGATAAAATCAGTTTTTTCCAGATTTTCAAATTTCCTCCCATTATCCTAAAAACGGATTTTCAAAAAGCGGATTGTGTTGATTATCGCACGGATTGCCTCATCGCAAAGGACCGCAATAAACACGCCGAGCATTCCGAGTTTGAAAACAAAGACGCACAAAGCAGAGAGACTGACAACTGCGAGAGTTCCGAATCCCTGGGTAAAGAGCATCCATTTTGTGTCGCCGTAACCACGGATGCCGCTTCCGATGATGATGTTTCCGGATTTTCCGAAAAGATTTACCACGACGAGAATGATGTAGATTACAGACATCTCAATGATTGCTGCGTCCTTCGTAAAAAGACTGAGAGTGAGCTTTGGGAAAATGGAGACGAAAATCAACGCGAATGCCGCAACCAAAAATGACCACCTGATTGATGTCTTGACGATTGAGCGGTAGAGTTTCAAGTCCTTTGCGCCTGTTGCCTCTCCCGTCAAAGTCAAAGTGCCGCTTCCGATGGCTCCGATGACCACGACAAAAATCACCTCCACGGTAAACACCATGGAATAGATTCCCGCAGCAGTTTCGTTGATTGTGTTCAGGATTCTGATTATGCAAAGGTTTCCCGCGTTCCAGAGCAAGTCTTCAAGAGCCGTTGGAATTCCGAGCTTGATTGATTTGAAATAAGGAAGCATTTTTGCCTGAAGGATTTTTTTGAGGCTGGGGCTTGTGAAAAATTTTTCCTTTTGTGCGATAATCACACAGACAAGATAAATTGCGCCGGCATATTCTGCAATCGTTGTGCCAAGTGCGGCTCCTGCAATCTCCATGCGTGGAAATCCGAAGTGACCGAAAATCAAAACATAGTCCAGGAAAATATTCAGAAGCGAGCGAATCAATCCGTAGACGACAAGGGGCTTTGTATTGTTTGATGTCTGGAACACGACGCTGTAAGACGCACCGAGTCCGATTATCAAAAACACGGGGGCGTAAAGTCTTGTGTAGGTGACGCAGAGACCCATCACGTTTTGAGAAACACCCATCAAAGAAAAGACAAGTGGACTGCAGAATGTCCAGAAGAAAAAAAGCAGGATGGGAATGACGTTGTGAAATTTTATCAGGGAAGCGGCGTAGTCTTTTGCCCTCTCATTTTCTTTTTCACCGACCGAATGACTGATTAAAATGGAGGCTCCCATCGACATGGAAAAAACAAAGGACATTGTTGTCCAGACTGGAGCCGTCGCGTTTCCGACCGCACTCATGTAAAGAATGTCCAGCCGTCCCAAAAAGATTCTGTCAATGAACATTTGAATCTGGGAAATCAGATTGCTCAGCATAATCGGAATGAAGATTTTTACCAATCTATTTTTGTAGTCAGCTTTAAAAAACATTTTATCCTCTCGTTTTGCAAGTTGCAGTTTGAAAAATCCTTATAGAGAGTTTAACATCTTTTTTGAAATCATACAAGAGAATGGAAACTGTGGATTTTGCCGGGAGGATTATTTTCTGTAGAGAATCCTTGGTCTGCCCCCGGTTTCGTAACTGATGCTCTGTTCCGCCTCTCCGCTTTCAACCAGATAGCCCATGTAGTGTCGGACAGTCACGCTTGAAAGCCCGACGCTCTCGGAGATGTCGTCCACCGTGGTCCATTGCTTGTGTTCGTCCAGAAATGAAAGAACCAAGTCCAGAGTTTTTTCCTGTATGCCTTTCGGAAGTCCCTTTTGTGAAACAGGCTTTGTGTTCGTGATGATGCAGTCCACGCAGCTCTGATCCAAAACTTCGGTCTCTTTCAGGACTGAAACTTTTGCGACAAATTTTTCAAGGGCAACTTGGAATCTCTCGTAGGCAAAGGGTTTAATCAGATAGTCGATTACTCCAAGATGCATGGTGTTTTCCAATGTGGCGGGATCGTTTGCGGCAGTCACCATAATCACTTCGGGACTGTATTTTCGCTCACGGATTTGCTTCAGCGTCTCCACTCCGTCCATGACCGGCATGTAAACGTCAAGAATCACAAGGTCCACTTTGTTGTGTCCAAGAAAGTCCAAAGCGTCTTGTCCTGTCCTGCATGAACCGCATACGGAAAAATTTTTGTTCTTGCGGACATATTCTTCATTTATCATCGCGACCATCGGATCGTCTTCAACAATCAAAACACTGTATGCCATACGCGCCCCCGATTCAGCTCTGCTTGAAGTTTACAACAAAACAGGTTCCTAGTCCAGTCTGTGACTCAAAGGAGATTTTTCCTCCAAGGCTTTCCACGAGCTCCTTTGTGTGATAGAGTCCCACGCCGCGTCCCGTTCCCTTTGTGGAAAATCCGTTCTCGAAGATTTTGTCACGGAGTTCTTCGGGGATTCCGCATCCACGGTCTTTTACCGTAATCAAAAGCTCGCCGGGTTTTGTGAAGGCTCCGAAAATCAGCTCACGGGATGAGGAGTCCCCTACTGAGTCGAGGGATTGCTTTCGGTTCATGGCATCAAGCGCGTTGTCAATCAGATTTCCGACAATCGTCACAAGGGCTTCGGACGGAATCTGTATGTCTGCGCTGCTGAAATGGAGTCCTTCCTTCAAAATGAATTTTACGTTGCACTCGGATGCCCGCGCAATCTTTCCGATGAGAAGTGCCGCAAAAGAAGGATTGTCCACCAGACGGATTACCTGGCTCAAAGTCTCACGCTGAATGATTGAGATGTTTTCTATATAAGATACCGCCTTGTCGTAAGCGCCGATCTGAATCAGCCCCAGGATAACGTGGAGCTTGTTCGTGAAGTCGTGGTTGTTCGCGCGCATTGAGTCCACAAGATATTTTGTGCCCGCCAAATCTTCCATGAGCTTCGTGTATTCAGTCCTGTCGTGGATGATTGCGACGGCTCCGTCAATGCGTCCTCCTTTTTGAACCGGGATGCAGTCAATTAAAAGCTCCGTTCCGGAATCAGTTTTTTCACGCACACCGAAGATGCTTTCTCCCTTTTTCAAAATGCGTCCAAGAAATTTTTCCGCAAAGACCGCCTCATTGATTGCCGCAAGTTTTTCGTTTCCGTCGACCGAAAGAATTTTTTTTGCGACCGCATTCACGTACTGAACTTTGTTGTCAGCGTCCACCGAAAGAACTCCGTCATGGATTGATTCCAAAATATTGTCGCGGATTGTGAACATGGAAGAAAAAGTCTCCGGCTCGTAACCAAGGAGCTTCTGCTTGAGCCTGTGAGAGATGGTTCTTGAAATTGCGATTTCAATCAGGATTGCGGCGATTGTCACGACCACAAAAAGCAGGACGGTTTTTATCATCGCGGAATGGATTGAGGTTTTCAGGATGATTGTCATAATAAAACCTGCGTAGTTTCCCTCATCATCGTAAATGGCCGAGTAAGTTCTTCGCTGCGGACCCGATGGACCTGTCTCGTCAACAATGTGCAAATCCTTTTCGCCGCTTTCCAGATTGGGATTCGTGCCGTCGTAGATTGTCCCAATCAGATAGTTGTTCGTATGGTAGAGACGGAAGTTCTGAGGATTCACGATTGAAATCACGTCAACGTCGGGAAGCTCCTTGCACACGGAATTGAAATATTTTCTGAACTCATCCTGCGGAAGATTTTTCGTAAAGCAATAGAGCCGTGAGATTAAATCCGCCGTGTTCAAAAGATTCTGGTCCATGGCCTGAGTGTTCGCGTTGATGTTGATGAAGGCTCCTCCCACGCTGAGTAAAATCGTGATGACCACAATCAGAATCAGGTGGGTCCTTTGCATTTCCTTTCTTATTGAATTCAGCGGTGCCTTTTTTATGTCGCCGCTTTTTTTGATTTTGCCGTTTCCTTTCACGCTTTCATTATAGCAGATTTTTAAATAAGCAAAACCTTTTTAAAGTAAAAAAAAATCCTGACGGCAGAAATTTTATTTTTTTTCTTTCTTAAAATTGCAAGCCTTTTTCAAATCGGATATGATGTGAAGCATAAAGAGAAACAGAAAACGGCATGAGACCGGAATGAAAAAGTTTCTCTGGAGGAAGAAAAAAATGGGATCAATTTTTGAGACTGCGATGCTGGTGTGTTTCGGTTTTTCCTGGCCGCTGAATGTAATCAAGGCGTACAAGGCAAGATCGGCAAAGGGTACAAGCCTGGCTTTCATCCTTTTGATTATCACCGGATATCTTGCGGGCATTTCGGCAAAGCTGATAAACCATCAGACGAATTACGTTTTGGTAGTTTATCTTTTGAATCTTGTAATCGTACTTACAAACTTGGCAATATATTTTAGAAACCGTTCATTGGACAGGAGGACAGAAACTATGAGCAGGGACAACACAGAAAACGAGGCAGTGATTCTTTTCGGAGGATCAGCGGACAAAGAGATTCCGGTAGCGGAGATTGCACAGAGCTATGACTTCAATTTCCCCATGTACAACAGAAGCTTCCATGGACTTTCACTCAAGGACGCAAAAAAATCTTTCAGCGAAAAGATTGAGGCGATGAATCCTGAGGCTGTAATCCTGCACATCGGAGCCGACGACCTGGATCTCTTCAAGAGAAACTCCGCCGAGTTCGACATCAAATACATCGACCTGATTTCCTTCATCAAGAGCGGAAACAAAAAGAGAAGGGTCGCGCTGATTTCAAATCTTGACCCGGTGAACGCACATCTTTTCGACGAGATGAACCGCCACATCAAGGCCATCGCTGATTCAGAGCACTGCACCTTCGTGGACATCAACAACGCTAAGCTCTGGAACCCGGAGAGTACAAAGGAACTTATGTCCTTCATGTACAACGTCGGTTTCGACCAGCCGCTCAATGTGAAAAAGCCGCTCGGTGACATTTCCGAAATCCTTTACAGCTGGGCATACCAGAACGGTGTCCTGCACGCACTTGAGAGCAAGGCAGTCTAAGTCCTGAACTCCATATATACCCCCCACTCTTGGAGACCGATTTCATAACGCATAGGTGAATGAGGTCTCCTTTTTTTTCAGCAAAAATTATCAATCAACCAAATGAAAGACTTTATTTGACCCATACACTTTTTCTTTAAAATCTGATATACTTTCCGGCATGATTAGAGCAGAAATTCAAGATGAGGATTTGGCGGCACATTTGAACAGGTTGCCGAAAGATGACATGGCGGTTTTTGTACTTGCGGACGGTCGTGCAAGGGGCGCGTTGTTTCACGGTACACATTTTGTAAATCAGATGCGGGCACAACACAAGACGGGCATTCTTGAGACAATGGTTTTGGGGCAGGCATCTCTTTGCGGTGCTCTCCTTCTTCCCACGCTCAAGGGAAAGGAACACGTGACATGGAGATATGAGGTGTCAGGACCTGCCCAGGGATTTTCCGTTGAAGTTGATTCCACAGGCTACGTGCGGGGATATCTTTTTAACGAAAGCATCCCGGTTGAGACCCCTTTGGAAAATTGGGATCTCTCACCTTTTTTGGGCGAGGGTACTTTGAGCATGTCCACGCTTTTTGAAGGCGACAAGGCTCCTTATGTGAGTTCCATTCCAATCAACAAAAAAAACATCGCGCAGGATCTGGTTGATTTTTTTGACCAGAGCGTACAGACAAAAACAGCTTTCAACACCGGCATTCAGATGGATAAAAAAGGTCGTGTCATCGGTGCTGGCGGACTCTTTTTGCAGGTCATGCCGGAAATTGGTGGTACGAAGAAAAAATCACTTTCGGGCATGGAGCTTTCCGACGACGAGCTGATTGAAAAACTTGAGCTCGCTTTTAAAACGCTTCCGTCTTTGGGAAAATGGTTCAGCGAAGGTCAGAGCGCGGAGGATTTAATCTATGGTCTTTTCCGTGAGTTCCGTCCGTCAATCGCACTGCATCGCAACGTGAGGTTCGACTGTCCCTGCTCAAAGGAAATCTACCTGAATCACATCCGACATCTTCCGAAAGAAGAGCTTTTGGACATGAAAAAAAACGGACCGGATCCGCTTGAGGTAAGCTGCAGAAATTGCGGTTCTGTTTACAAGATTTCTTTGTCCGAAGTTTTTGGAGAGAGTGAAAATCAGTAGGAAAAAATCGACATGGACGCTTCGGAAAAATTAAGGTCGCACATTCCTGCGTTGCTTTCACTGTGGCGTGGTAACTCAAAAAAATCTCCGCTGAATCAAAGTGAGTTGAAATCTGTTTCGGAATCCCTTTTGAGACTACAGCGTGGACTTACCGGTGAAAGGAATCTGGTTGGCGCGTCCTACATGGAAAATAAATCTCAGCTCGGCGCTTATCTTTTGTATTACTGGCCGGTGACTTACATGCAGATTTCAAGCGCGTTGAATCTTTCTCCTGATTTTAATCTGTTTCGCGAAAAAAAATCCATTTCCATTTTGGACGTGGGAAGCGGACCTGGACCTGCGTCTTTTGCCATCTGTGATTTTTTGTGTAAGTCCGGTGTAAAATCCGCACCTTCGTTAAGCGTCACTCTTTTGGACTCAAGTGAAAAGGCTTTGTCGCTCGCAAAAAAGATTTTCACATCCGAGCTTCCTTCCATAAAAGTTTCGTCGCTTCAAGTTGATTTGCAAAAAGATTTTTTACCGTCGGAAGATTCCTTTGACATAATCGTGATGAGTCATGCCTTGAACGAGCTTTGGAAAAATGACGCGAACCGAATTTCACGACGCACTGATTTTTTGCTCCGGATTTCAAAATCTCTGAGTAATGAACTCGATGGCGAATGCGGAGGCGTATTGATTTTGTCGGAACCTGCGCTTTTGGAAACGAGCCGGAATCTGATTTGTGTGCGCGACAATCTGATTGAAAAGGGATTTTCCATTTTGGCTCCCTGCCTGAAAAACAAAAAGTGTCCTGCCCTGAGTGCCGGAGAAAATCACACATGCCACGCGGAAATCAAATGGAGCCCGTGTGAGCCGGTTGCGTCGATTGCCCGTAATGCGAAATTGGACCGGGATTCCGTGAAGGCAAGTTTTTTTATCATGCGGAAAAATGCGGAGTCAAAATCCGTGCTGGAAAATGATGATGCGGGAGGGGACAAAAATGGATTGCGTTTCAGGATTGTCTCTGACGGGATGCTGAATAAATCCGGGAGGGTCCGCTTTTTGATTTGCGACGGAGAGCGGAGGATTCCTCTTTCGGCAAAAAGGGATGAGAGTCACGCGAAGGACATCGGATTTTTTTCACTGCACCGTTACGATCTAATCAGCCTGGAAAATCCTGAGAAAAGAGGCGACGGGGAGAATGTGTCATACGGAATTCAATCCGGGACAAATCTCCGTGTTACAGCTAATCAGTAGCTTCCTGATTTTTTTCTCCCATAAGACCGTGGGATTCCATCCATTTATAAAGGTCATCGTTCCAGTGGAAGGTCTTCATAAACTTTGTGTTTCTCATCGCAAAACCGTGGCCGCCCCAATCATAAAGAGTGAACTTATAGTCGATGTTTTTTGCCGCGAGAGCCTCACTCAGACGCACGCTGTTTTCATATTTCACAACCGGATCGTCCTTACATGCGACAAGATAGGTCGGAGGCATGTTGTCGGGAATCTGCTTTTCCATGGAAAACAAATCTTTTTTCTCCTGCGAAAGATGTCCTTTCAAAAGACCCCAGCGTGACTTCCGGTGACAGATATCATCCTGCATTGAGACCACCGGATAAACTGGGATGACAAAATCAGGACGGAGACTCACGCTAGTTTTTATCCCGATTTTTTCAAGCTCGTTTGACCTTTCCCCAAAAGCAGCCGCCCACGTGACGAGATGACCTCCTGCAGAAAATCCGATGAGACCCACTTTGTTTTTGTCAATGTGATATTCATCCGCATTTTCACGCACAATCTGTATCGCGCGCTGGACATCCTGCATTTGCGACGGATAGTGATAATTGTTTTTCGCGACCCTGTACCAAAGAACGAAGGCCCTCACACCCTTTGAGCTGAAATATCTTGCGGCGGTATATCCCTCACCAAGGACATCCAGATGAAAATAGCTTCCCCCCGGACAGATGATGACGGCTGTTCCGTTTGGATTCACCGGCTCGAAAATTTCCATCTGCACAATCTCACCGCGCATTGATTTTATTCCGTGCCAGATATTGATGTCGCTTTTTTTTGCAAATCCGGTCGCACATGCCAAAAGAAGAACCGGAAAAACTATTGCCTGTCTCATTTGTGCTCCTCAGTTGATTTCACGAATCAGTGTCAAAAAAGATTCCCTTGGAAGACCCGACGAAGACTTTACGGAAAAAACATAGTCGCCGCTTGTCCATGTGCCGGTATAAAATCTGCTCGGACTGTCCCCGCGTAAAAAAATCCTGTTGCCGCCGTCGCTCACAAATCGGTTCACTTCATATTCATTTTCCTCACCGACAGTTTCCAGATTGCCGAGGGATTTTCTTATCTCGATTTTTTGTCCGGTGCTTTTGCTCTCGTAGACTGATTCAACCCAGAGTCCTTCCGCCGCACGATACTCCTTTACCTCATACTCCCCGATTGCTTCTGGGGATGCCATGATGAACTTGGCCTCATCACATGCGGATTTCAGGGAAGACAGTGTTTTGAAATTCGCTGATTGCATCTCGTCATCTTTTTCTGGCTCCGTTTCCTCATTTTCAGTTTTTGGGGATTCTTCTCCGCCTGTTTGATTTCCATCGCTTTTGGTTTCTTTATCGGATGAGTCTGTCCCGGGTGTTTGGGCATCGGATGCAGAGTCTGAGGATGCGGAATCCGGTTTAGTTTCTTCTATATTATTGTCCTGAGTTTCAGGGGTGTCCGTGCTTTTTTCCGCTGCATCGGGAATCTCCGGGCTTGTGTTTTTTTCCGATGAAAGATTATTCGAGGCAAGATTGTTCGAGGCACATCCCACAAAAAGAAGGACGCCAGAAAGTGCCAAAAGCGATAATAGTTTCATATTTTCTCCACTCTAGTTCAGTGAGATGCAGACCCTGAATCCGAGACTGCTGCTCTTTGCCGTGTGTGCCGCTCCTCCACGTGCCGTAACTGTACAAAGGGGCGCGTCATCAAGCCAGCTTCCACCTCTTTTTACGCGAAGGTTTCCGCTTGCAGGTCCCTTTGGTGATTTCTGGGGGAAGGGAGTGTAGGGCTCGAAATAATCCCAGCACCATTCCGCTACGTTTCCGCTCATGTCGTAAAGTCCAAGGGCGTTCGGACTTTTTGTCGCCACATCATGCGAACTTACATTGCTGTTTTCCCCGTACCATGCGAGCTGATTTATGTCGTTTCCGCCTGAGTATGTGAAATTGGACTCGTGCTTGTGTCCGTCCTTTGCCGCGTATTCCCATTCTGCTTCGGTCGGGAGTCTGTAGCCGGATGCGCTGAAATTGCATGAGACTCTTTTCCACAAGGGGTCTGTCTGAGGGAATTTTGACAAATCAGTGCTGCTGCCGATGGAATAACACGGGATTAGTTCCTGCATTGCCGAAAGTTTGTTGCAGAAGATGATTGCGTCTGCCCATGAGACGGATTCCACCGGATGATTCGGTCCAATCAGCTTGGAGGGATTTCCTCCCATCACGGTCTCGTACTGGAGCTGGGTAATCAGTGTCTCGGAAATGTAAAAAGTGTCGAGCGAGACATTGTGCTGAAGTTCCGCCTCTCCCATCGTGAATGAGCCTCCCGTTACCGTAATCATGGTGGGGTAGGTTTTCTTTGATGCTGTGAAAATATCTTTTTCCTTTGGTGTTCCACATGCCGAGCAGTAATTGTCGGAGGGAAGCATGGGGGCGTTGCAGTTCGGGCAGGAAATGAATGGAGAAATCTCCAGGACAATATGACCGCAGTACCTGCAGAACTGAGCTCCGAGGTGCATTTCTTGATTGCAGTAGGGACAAGTATTCATTTTAACTCCTGAAAAATTTGATTCGGGTATCTCGAAAAACTCGTCTTAATCGACCTTTTTGAGGTTTCTCTGGATTTTCCCACGCTTTAAAGTATATCATAAAAGTCAAAAAAATCAATAGGAACTATGAGTCAGTAAAAATGACTTGATTTTGGACTTAGACTTGAAAAAAAATATATATGGGTGTATCATTGAATAGTGCCAGTGTAGCAAATTCTAAATAACTGACAATTCCGAGCATGTTCGAAATCCTTAGAATTGGATGTTGAAACAAGTTCAGCATGGCAGGTAATTTTTATTTGTTATACTAGATGCACAATCAACAAACGTCCGCCAAAAAAGCGGAACCAACGAGGGGAAAAATGAAAAAATTATTCGTTTTGCTTGCCATGCTGATTTGTTCTGGGCTTGTTTTTGCTCAGGATGTCGCTTCAACTTTTGAATATGATGAAGAATACGAGGAAATGCTTGAGTACGGAGAGTATGAGGACGTAATCGAGGACATTTCCACCCATGAGCAGCCTTATTCCGCCGTGGACAATTATTACATGGGCATCGCTCACTTTGCGCTGGAAGATTTTGATGCGGCTTCAGAATATCTTGCAAAGACCGTCGAGATGCTTCCTGAGTTTTTGGAGGCGAGGGACACTCTTGCGGGAGTTTACTATTATGCCGGAAAAAAGACAGAGGCGGAGGCCGAGCTTAAAAAATGCATTGAAATCGACCCGAAGTACACAAGGGCTTATTTTTTGCTCGAGGGACTTTATGAGGCGGACAACCGCTATGACGAGTGTTTGAGTCTTCTCAAAAAGATGAGTTCCTTTACTACCGGCGTGGATTTGGAAGAAGTCTACTATTATATGGCGCTCATTTATATTCAGAAAGAAGATTATGACAATGCTGAGCTTGCGGCTGCCAGGGCTGTGGGTGTGAATGACGGTCGCTTCCAGACTATGACCGCTTTGGTCTATGCTCTCTATCTTCAGAAAAAATATGGTGAGGCAAAACCTTTCGAGCATCTGGTGAAATCAATCTGGAGAAATTCGGACGACATGCAGATTGCGTTCCAGCAGGATTTTTACATGGATTCCTTCGTTTACAAGGGATTCAAAGTGGATGTGTATGAGACGCTTTCAGAGGCGGACATGCCCTACTGCTACTGGTGCGCGGAAGTCTATGATGAGAACAAGGTTTCGGTCAGGAGCATAAATCTTGAGTCGAACGAGGAAATCCGTGAGAAGGGAAAGGCTTATGTAATCAGCTCGGAAAATTATGCGGAGTCCTGCCGTGAGATTTCTGACATTGAGTTTGCCGCGCTTCCTTCGTATGAGGATTTTATCAAGATTGTGAAGGACGGAATTGACGGTCAGATTAATTATGTGAAGAGCGAAAAGATTGAGTACAGCGACAATCCGTTCTATGGACTTGATTTTGAAGATGAAGATGAGGATTCTGACGATGAGACGGAATCTGAGCCCGAGACTTCTGACGGAAATTTTGTGATTGAACGCTAAAAATACGAAACAGAATTTGATAAAGACCACTCAGGAAAATCTTCCGGTAAATGGTGCGACAAAGGCTGCCATCCTCTATGCCGAGCTTGGTGCCGATGTCACGCAGTCCATGGTGGAATTTTTTTCAAACAAGGAACTCAAGCAGCTAAAATTATCTCTGAAAAAACTCAGGACCTATGATGTGAGACAGGAAATCAGCGTTCTGGAAGAGGCTTTGGTTTATGGTGAGAAAAAAGGGATTGCTCCGAAAAAGCAGGCTCCAAAATCTACCATGGAAAATCAGGCCTCAAATTTCCGTTCCTCCGCCGCATCCGATCCGTCGTCCATGGCAGCCCTCATCCGCACGTGGATTTCAAGCGAAAAACATTGAGTTACACAAGTCTGTTGGTATAAAATGTTGGCGACCTGACATAGGTTATGGGGACTTCTAAAAGCTTCAGTTTTTGAGGCGATTCGGAAAAAAATGTTTGGATTATTTAAGAAAAAAAATAATGAAATAAAAATTACAGGCACATTTTCATATATTGACGTTGAGCTTGATGATAAAGTAATTCGGATTCCGGGGGAAATGGGTTCTGGTTATTTTCTTTGTTATGATGAATGTATAACAGAATGGCTTAAGCCCGAGGGACAAGCCATTACACCGGAAGAAAAAGAAAACCTTATTGAGCGAATTAATAAAAAACAAGAAAACTCTAAAATGAAAATCCTTTTCCGAAATACTGCCGGTTGGGATGCCATTGAGAATGAATTTTTAAGAGTATATCCAGGTCAGAACAAACCTCTGCACTATGGCACAATAATAAAATGGAGTCTTGGTGGTAAAGACCCTCTTGACGGAATAAGCATATATGATGGCGGAACTTATTGGCATTTTGTTTCATTCGGTCTGACGGAACTTTACAAAAAAGAATCGGATGACAAGGAGATTAGCGGCTTTGGTTATGAGCTCACTTTCAAGTTGAAAAAAGATGAGTATGAGGATGAGGAGGCAGAAATCAAAAATGTTTGCTCCATTCTTCAGGCAATTGCCCGGTTGACTTTTACGAACGGTGAGGTATTTCTTCCGAACGAGTACATTTACACAGGACAAACGGAAGGTATTGATGCAAGGCAGAAGTCCAATCTGACCGGCTTCATCACCATAAAAGATCCGGCTGTGGAAACGATAAAAAGCCCATACGGCAAAGTCGAGTTCCTTGAGCTGATTGGAATGACGGACTCGGAATTGAAAACACTGTCAACAAGGAATTCTGTTGCGGAGATGTATAAACAGCTTGGGTCTGATATAACGGACTATAATCGCAAATCCCTTGTGTAAATTATTTACCGGCAGGATAAAAATCAAAAGGAGAATATAAATGAAAAAGTGTATTTGTGCATTATTCAGTTTTATTCTTGTTCTGACTTCAAGCTTTGCAGAAACAATTCAATATGGAAACAAATGGTATATAAGTTCAGGGCAAGGATTTTTAGCAAGTCCCGCGGGTTTATATGAACTTGGCTGTAATGTTTCTGACGCAAAAGTTGAGTCCGAAGCTATCTATGTAATCAGCCGGGATGGTAACAAGGTTACGGCTAAGCTCGGTGGTAAAGAGCTTACAGATTTTTCTAAAAATGACCGGACAAATCCGACAGAAGTTCTGGCCGCTTTTTTTGCAAGTTATTTCAATCAGATTGAGGACTGGAAAAAATATGTAAGTCCCCAGTTTCATAAAATCAGAATTAACAATATTGAAGAAGATTGGGAAGAGTTTTATGGTCTGGCTGATTTTATAAGCATATCATTTTCACCAGATGATTTTGACTCTGCCACGGGATATTATACTGTAAATATTAATGGATCTTATCAGGGAGAAACCTTCGACGGTGAGGATGAGGTCACGCTCTGTCAGGATGCTAAAACCCATCTGTGGTACATAAGTGAACTGCCCAGGTAAAATAGCAGAGGCTTTGAGGTAATTGATTGCCGGATCAAGTCCGGCAATGACATGATGCTATAAATCAGCGTTTTCTCAGTCTTTAATGCGGGCAGATTATGAATCAATTTGGCATGTTGATGCTAATCCTTGTCCTTTTACTTCGCTTTCTGATTTGCGACAAGGATTGACTCTCGTGTTTTGAGGAAAGCGTCGTACCAGGGAGTCTTTCCGTAATGTTTTGCGAAGTCCTTTGCTATGTATTTGTAAACTGAAACTGATGCTTTTCCGTTGGGAGCCGCCAATGGATAAACTCTTCCGTCTTGGGCAAAGGCTGCAACTCTTTCACCTGAAATGTAGTATGTTTTGTCGATGGTATAAGCGTAAATGCCGGGTTCTTTAGGCACATCAATTACAAAATACTGCTGGCCTATAGAAAGATCCATGTCCCAGTGGTATACAATATTTCCGACTTTGCAATGTCCCTTGAATTTCGTAAGCATGTATTTGGATCCCGGCTTGCACGGCTTGAAGATTGTCCAGTGCGGAGTCAGCCCCAGAGCATCTCTTTTGTAGTCAAAATATTGCTGGTCAGCCTTGAACTCGGGGTTTATCTGTTTGAAATTCGCGAATTCGTTCTCTGGAAAAAGAAACATGATGACGCATGAATTTTCAGGTGTCATAGATTCGTCATAAAGACCGATGTAATCTCCCGGCTCAACAGTTTCTGGATCAATCACATCAGCACTGAGACATGATGCGAAGAACAAGGACAAAATGCAAAGCGATAAGGCTGCAAAAATTTTACAAAGAAGTTTCATAGTTTATGCTCTCCTGTAATTTGATTTTGTGAACTATGTTCGGTCCACATTAAAAATAGTATAGGTAAAGTAAAAAAAAGTCAAGGCTATTTTAATGATTTTTTCTCCCGCCCCTTCCATGCCCGCTATATCCAAAGAGATTCATTTGTGGTATAGTGAAGATGAGTGGAATGCTGATTGATACGAGAAACATTAATCATCATTTGAATCAGCGGAAAAGCTTTTAATATGGAAGAAACTTTTGGAGGAAATATGAAAATTAGATTTGCGTTTGTGTCTCTGGTGATTGCGACTCTTGCCGTGGGATTTATCTCTTGCGGAAAGGAAAAGGACATGCGCCCTGATTTTGTGAAGCAGAACATGAAGCTTGTCTGGTCGGATGAGTTTGACGGAGAAAGCGACGAGCCGAACAGCGACAACTGGGACTATGACATGGGAAACAACGGCAACGGATGGGGAAACGGTGAGAGACAGTATTACACGGATCAAAGGGAGCACTCTTACGTGAGCAAGGGCAGCCTCAAAATCGTGGCGAAAAAAAACGAGCAGGGAAGATGGCAGAGCGCAAGATTAAAGTCGAGCTTCAAGCAATCATTTAAATACGGCTACATTGAGTTCCGTGCGAAACTTCCTGTGGAAAGCGGATCATGGCCTGCACTCTGGATGATGCCGCAACTTACGACTTACGGTCAGTGGCCAAGAAGCGGTGAGATTGACGTGATGGAATATGCGACGAACACATGGGGCAAGAAAACTTACGGAACGGTTCATTGCAAGGCGGGATCGGGAGGAAAAGCCGTAAGCAGCGACTACATTGAGATTGCCGACGTGACCAAATGGCACACCTACGCTGTTCTTTGGCAGGAGGACGGAATCCAGTGGTTCTATGACGGAAAGCAAATCAACGAGTACAAAAATCCGGGCAGCGGTTGGGAAGCATGGCCCTTTGACCAGCCTTTCTACATCATAATGAACGTTGCGATGGGCGGAACCTTGGGAGGCGACATTCCATCCGACATGCAACAGTGCCAGATGGAAGTTGATTACGTGAGAGTCTATCAGGCCGAGTGAAAATGATTGGTGGAATTCCCGCGTCGGTGGTCGTAAATGACAAGGTGCGGGAATCTCGTCTCTTCGCTATATTATTCTGGTCGCTTTTTTGTATTCGGCAAATCCGGGTTTTCTTGACTGCCTTTTTTCCGCCATGGGAATGCTTATGAAAAGGAACATGAGTGTGTTAAGCAATGCCCCCGCAAGCAGCCACCACCTTTCAGGCATTCCGAAGATTGAGGCAAGTCCTATTCCCCACCACATGAGAATTTCACATGCGTAGTTCGGATGACGTGATTTTTTCCAGAGACCCGTGCGGATAAAACCTCCTGTTCCGAGCTTCCTGAACTTGTGCATCTGAATGTCAGCGATTCCCTGAAAGATTGCAGAGGCAAAACTGAGCGCGATGAAAATCAATGCGAGCGGATTAAAAGGAATCTGATCATGGATTGCGGAGACAGCCGGGATTACACAGAGAAAAACCACTATGGTCGGGAAAAGGTGGATGCCGAAAAAGTTTACAAGCGGATAAAGCCTTTTGGATTTTTCCTTGAGCATGACGTAGCGCCAGTCCTGATACTCAAAGCTCTTGAAATTATATGCCCAATTTGCCGTGAGCCTGATTGCCCAAAAAAGGACCGCCGCAAAAAGGCAGATTTCCAATCTTGTTCCGCCGCACTTAACCAACGCGACCGAAAGAATGACCGGGGGCTGCACGCTCCAATACGGATCGTAAACAGAGGCGTTGTTGAAAATCAAGCTGAAGACAAAGACAATCACCGTTGCAATGACATCAGCGATTAGAAGTGAAATCAAATAGGAAAATCTTTCCAGCGACGAAAGATAATTGTAGCAGAAAAGTCCTCCGAAAAAAGCAAGGACATAAACCGCGACAATCACTGCAAAAGAAGCGAATCTGTTTTTAATCATAGAAACTCCAAATGTTATTAGAGTATAATAGATTTTCATTTCAATTTAAAGCGGTCATAAAGCGAGGCGTTTTTTCACATATTCCACGCTTTCAACATATTCCTCGTCGCTTGTCAGATGCTCAATTATCATGGGCATCTGTGGGTCTTCCGCTGTGGCAAGTCTTGCGTAACGCTCAATGTCCAGGCTTCCTTTTCCACAGGCACACTCCTCAAGCTGGAAGTTGTATTCCTCCTTTAAGTTTATGTCCTTGAGGTGGCAGCTGCAAATCATTCCCTTGAGTTTTGTAAAGCACTCATCAAGAAATTCATCGTTGAAAAAATAGCGTCTTGGATTTGTAATCATGTTCACGACATCAAGGTGGGCTCCGAATGCAGGCCGGTTCACTTTTTCTATCAGACGCAGATACTCATCCGGGCTTGAAGGAATCATCCAGGGCATGGACTCAATGCTGAACTTTGTATGGCTGGGTTCCGCGCGGTCGATTATCTCCTGAATCATTTTTACCGCCATGTCCCAAAGCTCGTCGCTAAAGTTCTCTCTGTAGCCTCCGTCCCATCTTGGTCCGTATGGGGTTCCCACGACATTCACACAGCAGCGAGCTCCTATCCTGTCCGCCATCTTGAGCTGACCCACGGCATATTCAATCATGCGCTTTCTTTCGTCCAAATCTTTTGCAAGGGTGTTCCGCCAGATACCAACTTCCGCAATCGTGAGCCCTGCATCATCGGCGGCCTTTTTGTATGCGGTAATTTTTTCTTCCCCGGCATTAAAGTCCACGGGAAAAACCACGGTCTTTAATCCAAGTGCCCCGTGCTTCGCGGCCCAGTCCTCTGGCGATGTGTGTGATAGTGATGATGAAACTCCAAGATACATTTTCGCTTTCCTCAAAATAATATTGCGGTCTACAGCAGTTTTTGCAGTATCCTAAAACTTATGCACCGGGCGGACATATTTTAAGGCCTCTTTGGAATTGGAGTTGGCATACCCGGTAGTATCAATTGCCCATGCAAAGATTTGGCCGTATGATCCAGAGGTCTCACTTATATACTGTGATGATGACCAGTAGCTATCAGAATAGCCTTTTCCTCCCCTAGGGTTGAGAGGCTCTGCACCGGGGATTTTTTTCAACGCAGCCTCTACGTTGCTTTTCCAGTACATAAGGGTTTTCATTTCATCTTTTGAAGGCATGTACCATCCGTTTTCATATCCCTTGGTTGAATAATTTGTGCAATAGTAAAAGGCCGGATAATTTTCGTCGCATTTTGCCGGAGTGCTTGTTCCCTGAGGGTCTGCGGCCTTGATTACGTCCCAGTTCTTTTCACCGGAAACATCGCTTGTCTTTAGAGCGGCTCTGTATCCTTCAGCCTGAGCTGGTGCCCATGATAGCTCTTTGCCTGTGAGGGCAATCCCAAGTTTGTTTTTGGCATCAAAAATTACGGCCACCGGAGTCTTTGAAGTATCAAGTGTGTAATAATTTGTCATTGTTCCGTCTGAGTAAACAATGTTTCCTGGAGAATAAGATGTGGTATAAACGGGTTCATCAGTTTTTCTTTTGTAAACATCCTCTACTGTAACTGTCGTTATAGTCTTTCCATCGGCAGAAACTGTCGTTGTAGTCTTTCCGTCATCAGAAACTGTCGTTGTGCTGTTAGCTTTTGAACTTGATGAAGAGACATGAGCGGAAGAAACTGACCTTGAAGAATTGGAAGGTCCTGAAACATCCATCAGTTCCGACAGACTAATACAACTTGAAGCAAAAAAAATCATGACAAGAGTTAAAACAGTTGTAAAAATTCCAGATAATATCTTTTTCATTTTTATATACTCCTTTAAAAACTGTCATTATCGGGCTTGACCCGATAATCTATATTATTGTATTACAGGGTTTTAGAGATTGCCGGATCTAGTCCGGCAATGACAAATCAGACGTTTTAAACAGCCCCACCTATATTTTGCGAAATCGCCTAAACCCTGTGTTCAGTATACATTTATTCACATGGTATTACAAGCCATACTCTGTTAAAAGACCTTGTGGTGGATTACGCTTGGGTCAAAGTGGTTTAAGTCCGAGACTCCAGTACGTGCCATGAATCCTGCAAGTTCTCCGTTCATCTCGTTGATTCTCTCCGCAACTGAATCGCTTCCATTTTTCAAAAGAGGCATGAGGTGTCGGCCAACGGAAACGGCAGTCGCACCCAGGGCAAGACATTTATAAACATCGGCTCCGCTTTCAATTCCGCAGTCAACGAAAATCGGAATCTCATTTGCAACGGCTTTTGCAATCTCCGGCAGAATAAAAAGAGGGGGAACAGAATAGGGCATGATTCCGTGGTGGTGGGAAACCACGATACCCTTTACACCCGCTTTAAGGCATCTCTCCGCATCATGGGCACTGAGAACCCCTTTTACGACAAACGGAACTTTTGAGGCCTGGACAAAATCCTTAAGCTCCTCGGTGGACTTTGGTTTCATCGGAAGACCCATCACATTATCATATCCGCCATTTCCATTAAACGCATGGTCAATGTCCATTCCAACTGCAAAACATCCGGCATTCACTGCATGTTCAATTTTCCGGAACACTTCCTTGTTGTCGGCATGTGGCTTTATGATTTTGATTGTGGCAGCTCCAGTCGCAACGATTTCCTCCAGCTCCTCATCGCTACCCATTCCTACCCAGTGGACGGCATTTGATTTTGCGGCGGCCTCGGCATAGATTGTCATTCCATTTTTCGCAGTGTTTCCAAGGTGGGAAAGAGCGGCTGTCATAATCGGCGTGTCAAAGGTCTTTCCGTAAAGCTCAAGTTTGGTTGACGGCAGGCATGAGTCAATGTAGCGGGATTCCAGCAAAAGGGAGGCAAAATAATCCCGGGTGATTTTATCTGAGTTTGGTGTGTATTCCATGATTTTATTTTAATCGTGGTTTCGGGAAAAAACAAGTTTGATTTTGTCTGCATGAGCCCGATTTTTGTGATTTTTTTTTGCTCTTTTCCGCAATGAGCAGGTCTATGTCGTCAAATGCATTCTGAATTGCTTCCGAATGGTACATTTCGTACATGTTCATTATGAAATCGGTAAGGTTCAGGTTATCGAACTGCTTTAAAATGATATCGGCAGTCGTTTCCTTGTAGGCGGCATACTGTTCGAGTAAAAAAGTGAAGAATTCCATTTCTTTGGTCATTCAGTCCCTCCTCAGATATAGGGAATTCCTTGGGTTTCCCGTAATTTGCTCGGCCTCCCACATGTCAAAAATTCCATGCGGACTGAATTCCCACATCTCAAGCTTTGGATTGGAAAGCATTTTGTAAGTCTTTGAAAAAAGGAATTTCCGAAGTGATTCCATTAGGGTGTAACCATATTTATTGCTGATTTCGAGAGAGACGGTTCTGTCGTAATAGTCAAGGATGTATGGAAGTTCTTTCATTTATTTTGCCTCCAGAAACTGTAATGCCCTCAGGGATTTTTCTGTACGGAAAGTATACTGGTCATGGAGTTTTTGCGGAAGGAGTCTCCTTATGGTTTCTTCCATGTCATAGATTCCGCTGAAATACAGACTGATGACAGGCATTGTCCTATCATTTGCAACCGGTCCTATGATAATGTCGTAATCATCATTTTGCATGGTCAGATTTTTCCGATTAACGGTAACGAATTCAAGCCATTTTTCATCGGGCTTTTCAAATTTCAATATTCGTAAACTGCTTTCCATAGATTCATCAAATTCAAATACAGAGACAGTTGCCTTGCCGGATTCCCTTCTTTGTGCAGTAAGATTTGCCCAGCGGGATGCCTGCTCAATGCTTGAGGTTAGGTAAAAGCCTGTTCCAAAATCAAGCCGCCTGTCAGACTGCAAGATTTTTGGATTTGAGACCATTACATTGCTTCCATGGTATAACTTCATGCATAAATTATATCACATTTTTGTCGGTTTGTGTTATTTTTCTGATTGTAAATAGTAATGATAATTATTGACGCAAGCTTGTTAGGTGATTAAAAATCCCGAAAAGCCATTGTGTTGGAAATGACCTTTCTGGAGAACTGCTTGGTTTTATTCTACAGGGGCAAGTACATACTCGTCGTCGCTTGTCTTTACAAAGTTTAATGTCAGTGTAACATTACCATAGTCAAGATCCTCGTGTTCATAGTAACCATAACCCATTACATCAGGATAAGGATACTTTACTGTTGCTCCTGATACATAATAAGCCTTAACAGCTGTGCTCGTAGTATGACTAGCATCGGCGGGCCCCCCAACGTGTACCTGCATTTCGATGGTTATGTTAGTATTAGCGGCAATCTCAGTTTCTGTTGTATATTCCCCATTGTTATTAAATATTTTTTCAACAGTTAAAGGAATTGTCGTGTTGTTGAAAATCTTGACCTTTAGAATTTCAGTCGCTCCAAGCTCACATCCTGAAAAACTAACGGCAAGAGCCAATGCTACTAATACGAGTGACATACATTTAGCGAAATTTTTCATTTTTTTCCTCCTTTGTTTGTGCTTGCTCTGTTTAATATCTTAAAGCGAAGCGAGACTTCGCTTTAAGGTCTTTGTCAAGACCTTACCACAGTGTACCACTGTGGTAAAATTTTTTTATGGAAATCAAAATGTTGGCAGGAAAACAGAATTTTTGGGGTGTTCTTGAGATCATAACATTATGGATGATTTATTGCATTGTGCCAAAAAGTGTGAAAAATGATAAAAAGTATGTGCCAAAAAATGTAAAACTCGGCTTGAAATTTACATAAAATCACATATAATATGCTTATGAAGCGAAAAATTACGAACCAGCTCTTGAAATGGAAAGACTCCTCGGAACGAAAGCCCCTTGTTTTGCAGGGAGCAAGACAGATAGGAAAGACCTACATCGTCTCGTATTTTGCCGGGATTGCCTACAAAAATTCCGTCTACTGTAATTTTGAAAAAGAAAAATCCCTCGCCTCCTTGTTCAACAATCTTTCTCAAAAAGACATCATCGCAAATCTTTCCGCGCTAAAACGTCAGGCCGTAATGCCAAAAGAAACCCTGCTTATTTTCGATGAGATTCAAGCCTGTCCGCAAGCCCTTACATCGCTCAAATATTTTTGTGAGGAAGCGAATGAGTATCACATAATTGCGATGGGCTCTCTGCTCGGAGTTTCCGTAAACAAGGGTGAAAGCAGTTTTCCGGTGGGCAAGGTTCAAATACTTGATATGTTCCCGATGGATTTTGAGGAATACCTTTGGGCAAAAGAAGAAGATTTTCTGGTTGAAAAAATCAAAGCCTGTTACGAAAAAGATTCTCCGCTCGAAGAGGCCATGCACGAAAAGGCACTTGCCCTTTACAAGGAATACCTTTTTATCGGAGGAATGCCGGCTGTCGTGTCAGATTTTGTAAAAAACAAAAATCCTCAGCTTGCATCAATTCTCCAGTCGGACATTCTGGAAGCATATCTCAATGACATGGGAAAATACAACAAGAAAAGTGAAATCTCAAAGACTCGGCTCGTCTACAGAAACATCAGCACTCAGCTTGCAAAAGTCAACCACAAATTCCAATATAAGTATATTAAATCAGGCGGAAGGGCGGCGGAATTTGAGGATGCGATAGAATGGGTGTGTCTTGCAGGAATCGCAAAAAGAGTTTTCAAGTTGGAGCAGGTAAAACTTCCCTTGCAGGCAAACAACTCGGACTCAGACTTTAAATTCTACATGAGCGACACAGGACTTTGCTGCCGGGCACAGGATTTGCTGATTGAAGATATTTTGTATGACAATCCCCTGATGAATGATTTCAAGGGCGGTCTCACTGAAAACTATGTCTGCACGCAACTGACCTCTAACGGCTTGAATCTTTTTTACTGGACCAGCGGAAATCAGGCGGAAGTTGATTTTGTTTCCAGAATAGGACAGGACATAATTCCCATAGAAGTAAAATCCTCCGTGCACACTCAGTCAAAGAGTCTTGCAGTTTACGCCTCAACATATAAAAGCCCATATTGCATCCGCATTTCCGCAAAAAACTTTGGCTTCGAAAACGGAATCAAATCCATTCCTTTGTATGCGGTGTTCTGCATTGGAAAGGCGTAAAAACCGTATTTGGAGATAACGGATGCTCTAATTACGTGTAAAAAAAAACAGGCCCCGCCGCCATGATGTGACGAACGGGGAGCGAAATGATTTTAATTGATTTTCTTTATATAGCCGAGCACATATTTACCATCAGATTCTCTTCTAAATTCTAGCAGCATTGTAACTGTGTTTGAACCTGCTTTGTCAAGAACAAGAGAGTCATGCCTATACGGAACAGCTGTATTGGTTGCCCAAAGCATTTCCGCTCCTGACATATAGTATGCCTTTATAGTTGTCTCGCTTACTTCAGGAGGATCCTCGTATATGGTGTCAGCGGGAGTGGCACAATTTACGGTAAAAGTATTGTTTTCCCCCGCTTTTATTGTAGTCTCTGTCGTGTATGAGCCGAATTCGTTAGAAATACTTGTAACGGTAAGTGGAATTGTTGTTGTATTAGAAATTTTTACACGCAGTGTTCCTTTTCCGTCTTCGATGCCGCCTAGGTAGCATCCTGCAAAGCTGGCAGACATGGCCAATACTGTAAAAATTAAAGAAAAACATTTAGCGATTTTTTTCATTTCTTTCCTCCTTTGCTTTTCGCTTGTTTCTTTTTGTGTCTTAAAGCGAAGTCGAGCGAAGCGAGACTTCGCTTTAAGGTCTTTGTCAAGACCTTAACCCAGTGTACACTGGGTTAAAATTTTTTTATGGAAATCTGGCAGGAAAACAGAGTTTTTGGGATGTTCTTGAGATCATAACATTATGGATGATTTATTACATTGTGCCAAAAAATGTGAAAAATGATAAAAAGTATGTGTCAAAAAATGTAAAACTCAGCTTGAATTTTACATAAAATCACGTATAATTTATTTATTAAAGACCACATCACGAAGGGGATATAAATGCCACAAATGAAAAAATCAAAAATCTTTTTTTTCAAAATTTTACAGATTTTATCAGTTGCCTTGCTTTTTCTTTCATGCACCAGCACGGAAACAAGCAAAAGAGCTACCGACAGCCGTTTGCAGAATCTTGTTGAGGAAACCTTGGGAAACAGAAGCGGCTCGATTGTCGTCATGAAGGCTTCGACAAAAGAGATTATCGCATCGGCCTCAAACAAAAGAGATGAAAGCAACCTTTCTCCTGCGGGAAGCCTTTCTTATTTAGCAATAACGGACGCTTTGTTGAAGAATGAAAAATTCAATCGTGATGCAATTATAAATTGTAAGGGCAAAAGCGAAATAAATGGCTGCACAGTGGAATGCAATATATATACCGGTCATGGAGAGATTTCCTTGAAGGATGCGCTCGCCCAGCCTTGCGATGTGTATTTTGCAGAAGCCATGCAGGATTGTGATTCAAAGGCACTTCTGGAATCCGCGCGGAAATTCAATTTCACAATCACAGATGACGTATGGCTTTCCAAACCGTATCAGGGAGCGGAAACAAGTCCGGTGAAAATGGCCCAGATGATGTCCGACTTGTGCAGGGACAATTCAACGTCCGCCAAGGAATTGAAAGAACTTCTTAGATACAAGGTTACGAACGGCAGCGCCAAAAAACAGCTTGACAATAGCAAAATAAAAATAGCGGGAACGATTGCCACTTCAGAACCTTCGGACTCATCCATAAAAGACAGATGGAATTCATGGGGAGTTTCTTATGCCCCTTACGACGCGACATTGGACGAGCAGATTGTGGTTTCCGTTCTGATTGACGAGAACAACGAGTGGGAATGGTATGCTCCGTATGCAATGAACAGCATCATCCAGGGATATTTTAACCCACCAAAAAATCTTCCTTGACCAAATCGCACCATGTCCCTATACTGTAAGCATGATTTATTTTGACATGGACGGCGTACTGGCCACTTACGACATTAACGGGTATATCGGTGAAAAGCCTCCCTTCGCTCAGGTGGGGGGGCATTATTTTTCGACCCTGCAATCTGATTCCGTCGCGATGGGAATGTTCAAGACCCTCTACAAGGAGATTCCCGGAAGCGTCATGGTGCTGACTTCGGTTTCCGTGCCGAGGGAGCTGCGTACCGAACAGACCCTTGACAAAATCCACTGGCTCCTGAAGGAATTTCCCGACTTTGATTTCGGCGCGCATTTTTTATCAACGTCCACCGAAAAGCGTAACATCATCTCCAACATCCGCGGCATGTCATTGAACAAGCGTGACATCCTGATTGACGACTGGAACGCCAATCTCTACGCATGGACTTCAAACGGAGGAACCGCAGTCAAATACCTCAACGGAATCAACTCAAACAAAAGCTGGCCGGGAGAAACCTTGAGCAGGGCCGACGGAGTGGAAAGCTGCCTTGAGAAATTCCGCAGGCTTTGGTTCACTCTGAATTCAAACCGCTAAGAGAATCCAAAAAATCAACGCAAAAATTATCCCAGTGCCACGTCCAGAATCATCATCAGGATGAAACCAAGCGCAAAACCGATTGTGCCGTTGTTGGAATGTTCCCCCTCGCTCGCCTCAGGAATCAGCTCCTCGACCACCACGTAAAGCATGGCACCGGCAGCGAAGGACAAAAGGTATGGGAGCAGGGGAACAATCTGTGCGGTCAAAAGAATCGTAATCAGGGCTGCGATGGGCTCGACTATTCCGCTCAAAGTTCCGTACAAAAATGATTTCCATTTACCGTTACCGTTTCCGGCAAGAGGCATGGAGATGATTGCACCCTCGGGAAAATTCTGAATCGCAATTCCGATGGAAAGGGCAAATGCACCTGCCAAAGAGATTCCGCCTCCGTTCGACAAAATAGCCGCAAAGACCACACCCACGGCCATTCCTTCCGGGATATTGTGGAGTGTGACGGCGAGACAGAGCATTGTTGATTTTTTTAACTTGGCCCGAAGTCCCTCAGGTTTGTCAGAGTTCACATGGAGGTGGGGAATGATTGAGTCCAAAATCAACAGAAATGCGAATCCCAAGGCGATTCCCACGGCGGCAGGCACAAAGGCAAGTTTTCCCATGTTCTCGCTCTGGTCTATCGCGGGGATAATCAGTGACCAAACACTTGCGGCTACCATGACACCGGAAGCGAATCCAAGCAGAAGTTTTTGTATTTTCTGATTCAGTTCCTTTTTCATAAAGAAGACGCAGGCTGCACCGAGCGTTGTTCCAAGGAAGGGAATCATCAGTCCGTAAAATGTGTTCATAAATTCAATCTATCACATTGAGAGGATTCTTGCAATATGTGAAATCAAGCTGGGGTGTTGTGCATTTTCAAAAAATCTACTATTATAATGTTACTTTTTTAGATTGGGGAATGATATGGCAAAGCATTTATATGAACCCGGCCAGATGATTGAGACGACCATCGTGGCCATCACTGACGACACAATTTTTCTTGACCTTGGACTGAAGGCGGAGGGAATCCTTGCGAGGTCCGAGCTTGCGGATGAGAACGGAAACATCTCCGTGAAAGAAGGCGACAAAATCAAAGTGTACTTTTTGAAAAACAATTTTGAGGAGCTTCATTTCACGACGAAACTCAGCGGAAAGGACACGAACAACGACGTGCTTGAGAACGCATGGAAAAACGGAATTCCGGTTGAGGGACACGTGACCCAGGAAATCAAGGGCGGCTTCGAGGTGATGATCGGATCCACACGCGCTTTCTGTCCCTACTCGCAGATGGGATTCAAGCAGAGAAAAGAGCCGGCTGAATATGTCGGGCAGCACCTTACATTCCGCATTCAGGAATACAAAAACGAGGGACGCAACATCGTCGTCTCAAACCGCATGATTTTGGAAGAAGAGGCGGCAAGGCAGAAGGAAAAACTTGCGTCCGAGCTTACGCTTGGTTCTGTCGTAAAGGGAACCGTTATGAGCCTTGAGTCCTACGGTGCTTTCATCAACGTGAACGGATTTCAGGCACTTCTTCCCATCAGCGAGATTTCCCATGTGCGCGTGAGCAAGGTCGAGGATGTCCTGAAAGTCGGTCAGGAGATTGAGGCAAAGATCATCAAGGCGGATTGGGCACGTGAGCGTGTTTCACTGAGCATGAAAGAGCTGGAAAAAGACCCCTGGGAATCCATCGCGGAACAGTTCCCCGCCGGAACAAAAATCGAGGGAAAGATTGCGAGGGTCGCTGGCTTCGGTGTGTTCGTGAATATCGCTCCTGCCGTTGACGGATTGGTTCATGTGTCAAAGCTGAACGTGGAGAGAAACACGAACCTTCAGAAAGTCTTCCGCATCGGAGACAAAATGGAAGTGATTGTGGATGACGTGGATGTTGAGGAGCACCGCATTTCCCTCAGCCCGATTGTGAGCAACGAGGAGCAGGACAACGCCAGCGAGTATCTTTCCTCCCACAAGGATGACGATGACGGCGAGACCTACAATCCCTTCGCTGCCTTGCTGAACAAAAAAGGAAAATAAAAAATCCAATTTCGATTTTTCTGAAACAATGTTATTCCCGCGCTCAGACGCGGGAATCTCTATCGTAGAGATGTTTTATCCCTGGCACTATTACAACCCCATCTTCCTGTCGTGCCTTTACTCCGTTGAAAAAATACTCTCCGATTACAAGAATAGATTCCTCGTCCTCCTGATAGACAATTTCTGCGCTCACATTCGGAAGCTTGTAATATCTGTCTATGATTTCGTCCGCAGTGTAGAATTCTTCCGGCTTGAATGCAAATGACTCCAGGCATCCATGACATTGCCACCAATCTGCTTTCGAAAGGAATTTTTCAAGTTCCGCCCTGGGGATTTTTCCTATTCCAAGCTCGGCGACAAGAAGCGTTTCTCCTCTTTTGCTTATCCTCCCGTCCTCACTCATGAGTTTCCCTTCGATGCACCATCCCGAAGGATTTCCGTCCTCATCCAGATATCCCCGGCTCTTCATCATGCGCATTACGGCAGCTGGCTTCCTGCAGATTTCTCCCGCAAGCTCTTCAATCGTAATCATGGTCATGCCTCCTTGTGAATCGGTCTATGGTTCCATTATATCATAGGGGACTATCATTTTGTGAGAGAGTGGGGAAAAATTGAAGAGGAATTTGTCCTTTCGACAAGGCTTCTTTATCATTCCATTTGCTTCAGCAAAGTCTTTTTCCGCTCTTCGTCGGTAATTCCATGAGCATTGGGATGCGGGAGGACAGCGACTTTTGCATTATTGTTTTTGATTTGGAAAAGACCATTTTGATAAAATTTCCCGGCAGTGCTTCCCAAGATTATGATATAATCACCAGTGAATTTAGAAATGATTTCGTCAAGAAATTTTACTTCCTCTGACGCACATTCATTCACACCGATTTCTTCCTTTGATTTACAGTGAACAATTTCCGTCATAACGACAAACTCGTCAAGAATATCCATGACAGACTTTCCTTCCGCTTCCGGCAAAATCCATGAAACATATTTCGCTATGGAACTTCAAAACCTGGAGATGTTTTCCCTCTCCTCTGAAAAGCGTCCGTCAAAGAATTCCGCAATGTCATCATCATTCCATTTTTTTGTTTCTCCTTGGATGATTAGTATTTTAACAGATCATTATGATTTTGGTAAGATAGTTTTCCCAGGAGCAATTATAGCCCTCGCAGGCAGGTTTTCTTTTTTATGCTGCCGTTAACATTGTAACAGGTGAGAAACGTTAGTTCAGACCAAATCCGTGTGACCGTCACTTTTTTGGAAAAACATCAGAATTAACATTTCATATTTTTTTTCAAAGTCTATTTTGCCGAATCCTGTTCTTTCATTGCACTTTCGATGTCACCCAGAGTTACTTGAGTCCGTTCGTTCTGTCCTGCAATCAATGCGGCGCGGTTCAGGACGGACTCTATTTTTGCGCAGCTGAATCCGTTGAATTTTTTGCTCAAAACATCCGCCGCGCAATCTGCTCCCATATTTTTTCCCTTGGAATACATTTCAATCAACTGAGCCCTTGCTTTTTCATCGGGGAATGGAACCGAGACTCGTGCGTCAAAGCGACCGGGGCGGATAAGGGCTTCGTCCAAGGCTGAGATGCTGTTTGTCGCGGCAAGAACCAGGACACCGTTTGTGGACTCAAATCCGTCGAGCTCATTCAAAAGCGCTGTGACTATCCTTGTGTTTTCCGTCTCAATGGCGGATCCCGAGTAATTCCGTCTTGTGCCGATTCCGTCAAACTCGTCAATGAAAACAATGCATGGAGCCTTTTTCCGTGCCTTTCTGAAAAGCAGCTTCACTTTCATGGGACCGATCGCCATGAACATGCTCTCAAAATCCGTCGCTTTTGCAGGGATGAAATTTACCTTCGCTTCCCCCGCGAGTGCCTTTGCGAAAAGAGTCTTTCCGTTTCCCGGGGCTCCCTCAAGCAGGATTCCCTTTGGCATACGGACGCCCTTTTTCGCGTACTCAGCCGGATTCCGCATGATTTCCATGACCTGCCTCATGTCGTGCTTCAGTTTGTCCATGCCCACAACATCATCAAAAGTCTTGCCGGTTTTTCGCATCACTTTGAACGTGTTCGGACTGATGAATTTGCGGAATACAAAAAAGATTGCGCCGAAGAAAATCACATAGAAGAGAATGTCCAAGACAAGGGATATGATTTCACCCCCGTCCTTTTCAATGGTGACGGACACATCATTTCGCAAAAGAAATTCCTTGAGCAGGGGACTCTCCGGATTTTCCGTCCAGAATTTTTCCGCCGATCCTTTTTTCACATATTCGAGACCTTCGCTTTTTATGACGACGGATTCAATCTCTCCTTTTTCAACAGATTCGTAAAATGCGCCGTATTTTTCCTCCGTGCCTTTTTTTGAAAAAATGATGTCGCCGAAAAAAATATATGCTGCAATCAGTGCAAGAAAAATTAATGCGATAAAATAAAATGTTTTGCTTTTTGAATTTTGTTTCATAAATCTACCGGACTTAAGTTTAGCACAAAGGAAAATTTCTTTCAATGGATTTTAAATTGCATTGTTTCCGTCCAAATGAACTGTCCTTTCGCAAAGATATTTTCCGTCGCACTCGTCGTGAGTCACAAAAATGAGTGTGCGTGGATTTTCACTCAAATCTTTTTTTATGAAATCCATCAGATGCATTTTCAAATCAAAATCCTGCGCGTTGAAACTTTCGTCGAGGAGCAGGACTTTTGAAGGAAATGCAAGGGCCCGTGCAAGTGCGACTCTTTGTTTTTGTCCTCCGCTCAAGTTCTTTATCTTCACGTCTTTTTTTTCGGAAAGAAAAGTTTCTTCTATATAATATGCGGATTTTTCACTGGCTGTCTTTTCATCGAATTTGTTTTTGAGCGGAATGAGGATGTTTTGGTAAACGCTGAGTTCTTCAATCAGTCTGTTTTCCTGAAACGAATATGAGACGTTTTCAAAATTTTTCGCGACGTAATCAAGGAGGGTCGTTTTTCCAAATCCGCTTGGTGCAATCAGGGCAAGTCTCTCGTTTTCCTTGATTTTTGGCATGTATGATTTTGGATCCGGTTTTTTGGAATGAGACACATATTTTTTTTCACGGCAGAGAATTTTCAAGACAGATTCGAGCAGAAAACTCGTGAGGATGAGGGCGAGCGTGTATGCTAAAACTTGGGATGTTTCCAAATGCACCTGGGCTTTTGAAAGTTCACTTCCGAGCGCGAATCTTGGAAGACTTAAAACTTCACCTGCTGCGACAACTTTCCACGACATGCCGAAACTTGAGATGACCGATGATTTGAAATGCGGTTTTATGGACGGGATGAGTATGTAAGAAAATTTTTGTTTTTTTGAAAATCCGAAAATTTTAGTCATTTCGTTGAGCTTGGAATTTTTCAGAGCTTCCCTTGTGCCTTCCCCGATGCTTGTGATAATCAGAGGAAGAGTCATCAAAATGGACGCTGCTACGGGAACTGATGATGATGAGAGAGAAAAGACCAAAATCAAAATGAGCGCGATGACAGGTGTGGCCCGTAAAACTGCAAGCGGAAATGAGAGAAGATTTTTGACGGCTTCGAATTTTCCGTAAAAAAATCCAAGGACGCTTCCTAAAAAAAGGGACAGGCAAAAGGATTCCATGACACGGCGAAAAGTGGAGAGAAGGGCTGCGTAAAATATTTTTGTTTTGAGAAGAGAAAAAAAATCAGTAAGGACGCGGAAAAACGAAGGAAGGATGAGCGGGCTGTTTACGAGTTTTGAAAAAATCTGCCATAAACAAATCATGCTTACGGCAGAAATTATGTGCATGGTGATTTTCCGCATTTTATTTGCTGTAATAGAATCCGGATTTTGGCAAGGGCTGTCCGAAGATTTTCAAAAGCATTTCAATTTCGGCTTTGGAATCTTTTGCGCTCTTCCATGTGAAAGCACAGTTCGGAATGGCTTTTTCGGCAATGACCGCTTTAAGTCCGAGCCCGTGTTTTTCTGCAAGCTCAGCGGCTTCCTTCGGATTTTCATTCGTGCGTTTTACGGCGCCCTCATAAATCTGGATGAAACGCCCAATCTGCTTTTTGTGTTTTTTCGCATATTTTTTATTTACGACAAGGACGGTCATTGGAAAATCTTTGCCGCCGGAAAGAGATGAGAATTCTTCGCTCAGACTGAATCTTTTTACGCTGGCGTCAGTGCTTTGTGCGACGGATGCGAATGGTTCCGGGACAAGCGCGAAATCAAATTTTCCTGAAATCAGCATGGGAGCAATCTGCGGGTTGGGAGTGGAAAAATCCAGGGTGACGTTCTCAATGTTTTTTTCACGGAGAAGATATTCCATCACATATTCGGGAGTGGCTCCCTGTCCTGCACATGCGACGGTCTTTCCCTCAAGCCCGGATAAATCGGAAAAAGTCTCGTCCTTTGTAAGAAGAAAAAGATTTCCGTTTCCGCAAACTCCAAGGCAGAGAAGGGCCTCATTGCTTTCGGTAAAAACTTTTGCGGCGAGGTTCGGAGGAAGAAATCCAAAATCAGCCTCACCCTTAATCAATTTTGGAAGCGCAATCTGAGCGGAGGCACAGGACAGAAAATCATACTCGTTTCCGACGTTTTCTTCCATTATGTATGCGAGCGGGATGGCGGAGGGACCGTTTAAAACTGCGATGGTTTGTGCGGCGGACGGAATGACGGATGTGAGCAGAGAGAAAATCAGTGCGGGGAAAAACTTCTTCATGTAGATGCTCCTTGAATTTTTTCGGTGTTTTCTTTTGAAGTATAGCATAAAAATCTGAAAAATGCTACAATCTGAGTGACAGAAAGTTTTAGCTTGTTGATTATGGAGAAAAGACTGGATGGAAAACTTGAGGCCTGTTATTTCTGTTGATTCGGAAAAGTGCGTGAACTGTCACAGATGCATTGCTGTTTGTCCGAGTAAATTTTGCAATGACGGATCGGGCGACTATGTGAAAATAAATGCGGATCTTTGCGTGGGATGCGGAAGGTGCATTGCCGCTTGTAAACATGATGCCAGAAAGGGAATTGATGATTTTGACGCTTTCATGCAGGCTTTGAAAAAACATGAGAATGTGATTGCGATTGTTGCTCCTGCCGTTGCCGCGAACTTCCGTGGAAAAGATTTGGAACTGAACGGATGGCTTAAATCAATCGGTGTGAAGGCAGTCTTTGATGTTTCGTTCGGTGCCGAGCTTACCACAAAATCCTACGTGGAATATCTGAAAAATGAAAAGCCGAATCTTGTAATCAGTCAGCCTTGCCCTGCGCTTGTCTCGTGGATTGAGCTCTATAAGCCGGATTTGATTCCGTATCTTGCACCCGCCGACTCACCTATGGCCCACACTTTTTCTTTAATCAAGCATTTTTATCCTGAGTACGCTTCCTGCAAAATGGCCGCGATTTCACCATGCTTTGCGAAGAGACATGAGTTTGATGAAAACGGCCTGGGAGATTTTAACGTCACGATGTCATCAATCAGCGCGTATCTTGAAAAAAACAACATCAATCTTTTTGATTACCCGAAGACCGATTATGACAATCCACCTGCGGAAAGGGCCGTGCTTTATTCTACGCCGGGTGGGCTTCTCAGAACTGCCGAGCGATTCATTCCCGGAATCAGTTCCAAGACACGAAAGATTGAAGGTCAGCCGACCATGACCGAATATTTTACCGAGCTTTCTGATTGGATAAAAAGCGGAAGGAACAGCAACTACCAGCTGATTGACTGTCTGAGCTGTGACCGTGGATGCAACTGCGGGGCAGGAACCGTGAATCAGAACATGCCATTGGATGAGCTTGAGAGGTTCATTGAAAAAAGAGCCGAGGAAAGACGGTCGAGACTTCATACGGGCACTCACTTGGGAAAGAAAAAGTTGAACCGTGTGATTGACAAATATTGGAGACCCGGAATCTACTCACGGAGCTATGTGGACAGAAGTTCCGCTCTCAATGCCGCCATAAAATTTCCGACCGAGCTTCAGCTTCAGACAATCTTTCAGCAGATGGGAAAAGAACGTGAGTCTGATTTTTTGAATTGCGGTGCGTGCGGATACAACTCATGCGAGGATATGGCGATTGCGATTTTCAACGGAAAGAACAAATGTGAAAACTGTCATCACTATCTTTTGAACGAGAACATCCGAAAGCACGAAAGGGAACTGAAGGAAAAACTCCACGAGTCTGTGAAGAACGTTACCGAGGCAAGTGTGAATGAGCTTCGTGAGTCCCAGTCTGATGTCGAGGTTCTTGTGGCGAATACCGAAAAAATGAATTCCGCCGTCGTAAGCTCATCCGATGCCGTAAACACGATGCTTGAAAAAATCAACTCGATTACGAGAATCCTTGAGACGAATGCCGTCGCTGTGGAATCCCTTGGTAATGCGACTACGACCGGAAAGACAAATCTCACCGATGTTTCGGCCCTGGTTTCTGAGATTGAGCAGAACTCCGAGGGACTTGTTGAGATGAGCAGCATGATTCAGTCGATTGCGAGTCAGACGAACCTTCTTGCCATGAACGCTGCGATTGAGGCGGCACATGCGGGAGCTGTCGGAAGTGGATTTGCTGTAGTCGCGGATGAGATTCGTAAGCTCGCCGAGGATTCAAGCAAGCAGGCTAAAAAAATCAATGACGTTCTGAAGAAGATAAAGCATCTGATTGACGACGCGTATGGAAAGACAATCGGGACGAACCGTGAATTTGAGAACATCGTTTACTTGACCACGCAGGTGAAAAATCAGGAGGCGATGGTGAAGGATGCCGTGTTCCAGGAAAGTCTTGGCGGTGACAAATTGAAGCAGGCGATTCGAAATCTTCAGGATTCGGAAAATGCGGTGAACAATGTGGCGCGGAAAATCAAGCTTGAGACCGACAAAGTTATGCAGACGATTCAGCGGCTTGGAAATCAGCGTTGAGTTTGCTTGCTTCCATTTTTCAATTTTTTTGTGGCAGGGTATCCGCATGATTCAGATTTTCGGTACGAACAAAAGTTTTGACACAAAGTCGGCACAGCGTTTTTTCAAGGAACGCCGCATTCCCTTTCAGTTTGTGGACTTGAAGGAAAAAGAGATGTCACCCGGAGAGTTTGATTCGGTGGTCTCATCTCTTTCAAAACGGGAAGGGAGCCGTGAAGCCGCCGTTGAGTCTTTGATTGATAAAAATTCAAAGGATTACGCGAGCATTGCCTATCTTGATGAGAGTGAAAAAGAGGAAAAGCTTTTTGAAAATCAGGTCAAGCTTTTGAAACAGCCGGTCTGCCGTAACGGAAAAACAGAGGCTACCGTGGGCATGGCACAAAAGATTTGGGAAGGCTGGAAATAACGGGGTCTTAAAAATCAGCAAAGACGCAAAACTGAATATGCTCCAATCAATTTGTCCAGACTCCACGTGGCGTTTGCGGGACTGGTGCTCGGAAGACAATGGCTTTCCAGATTGAATCGGCTTTCGTAGATTTCGGCACAATGTTTTTGCCAGAGCATGAATGCGGTTTTTCCGGTACAGAATACACGGTGGATTTTGCTTTGTTCTAAAATCCGGGTGAAGTCATTTGCCTTTGCATTTTTGATGCTTGAGTCAGAGGCTCCGTTTATCTTGCATTCGGAAAGCACGTCCCAGAGCGCGATGTGGTGTCGGAGCAAAAAGTTTTTTCTCTCTTCAATGGCGGATGCTGTGTCAGGTGAGTTGTTGGGAAAGCAAAGTTTTTCATCAAACACGGCTTCGAGCACTTTCCAAAATCTGTTCTGCGGGTGCATGTAAAAAAATCCTGCGTTGCGGCTTGTGGGTGAGGGCATTGTTCCAAGGATAAGGATTTCGCTTTCGGAATTCCATACGGGCTGGATTGTGTGGATGACTGTGGAGCTTTTGTCTTGTGCAATCATTTTTGTCTTTCCTGATTTTCAAGCTTTTTCAAATCTGCGCTCATCATTTCAAAATCATCCTGGGTGATTCCGTGCTTCGTTAAATCGACAAATCCGTTTGGTCTGAATGTTACTCCCTCATCTTCCAGTTTTTGTCTCTGCACATCGGATCCTCCAAATGCGAAACTTCCCGAACACGCTCCCTTTGCGTTTACTACACGGTGGCATGGCGTGATTTCGTTGCTGGGATTTTTGTGGAGCGCGTTTCCCACGTAGCGGCGGAGATTATGATTTCCCATCAGTGCGGCAATCTGGGAATAAGAGGCGACCTTGCCCCTGGGTATAAGACGGACTGCTGCGTAGATTTTTTCGGCGAGCGATGAAATCTTCATGCGGACAGTATAGCATACTTTGATTTTACTCCGCAAGTTTTAACCCACGTACTCTGCGACAATGCTCTTTACCGCCCCAAGATAATTTGTGCCGAAGAGATTTGTTCCCCTTGACTGGTGTGTGACTTTGAACTAGAATTGATTGTGACTAAAAAATGAGGAGAAATCTTATGCCGATGATTCAATCTAAAATCTGCGGAAATGTGGATTCGAAAAAACGTGATGCACTGAAAAGCGAGCTGGGAAAGGCAATCAGCATTTTGGGTAAGCCAGAGAGTTATCTTATGCTCAGCATTGAGGACAATCAGGATTTGTATTTTGGTGGACGCAGACTTGAAAAGGGGGCTTATGTGGAAGTGAAGCTCCTTGGTACCGTGAATGCGGAATCAAGCGATCGGATGACGGAGAAAATCTGCGCGATATTCAAATCTGTTTTGGACATTCCGGGTGATTCAATCTACGTATCTTACTGGGGCACTCCGAACTGGGGATATAACGGCGGAAACTTCTAGAACAAAGAGATCGATAAATGGAACTTTGGGATGCCTATAACTCAAACTTTGAGAAAATCGAGGGACTCACTTTAGTCCGTGGTGAGGAAAGCAAGATTCCTGCAGGGGTCTATCACTATGTCTGTCATGTTCTTGTGAGGCATGTTGACGGAACTTATCTTTTGATGAAACGCTCTCCGTGCAAATCTTATCCGGGGATGTGGGAATCTTCCGCGGGCGGTTCTGCATTGAAGGGTGAGACAATCCTTGAGTCGGCTTTCCGTGAGCTTCGTGAGGAGACCGGGATTGTTGCGTCTGAACTTGAGGAGCTTGACCGGGATTGCGATGACAGGACCCACAATGCGAACGTGAGATTTTTGTGCGTGACAGATTGGGACAAAAATTCCATAAAGCTTCAGGAAGGGGAAACCTGCGATTTTAAATGGGCGAGTGCGAAGGAAATTCTTTCCATGACAAAGGACGAGCTTATAAGCTGGCCCATGCGGAAGTATATAGAAGAAAAGTGATTCATTTTTTTCGGGACTGTCGCTTTGATTTTTGTTCAATCTGATTATGGCTTTTTTCGGTAAGAGCGCAAAGTTTGTCAAAATCAGTGGCGGCGGTAAGCAGGACTGTAATCCAGTGTTTTTTGTTCATGTGCCATGCCGGAAAAATTGATTTTCTGTCGATGAGTTCAGGAATGATTTCGCTTTCGGCTTTGAGATTCACGACAAAAACTTCCTCGTCGGATGTAAGTCCAATCTGACGGTACTTGATTTTCATAATGAGGGCGAACCACTTTTGATTTTCACATCTGAAAACACAAGCATCCGGTGTCTTTGGCCATGGAAAATCCGGGAGCGCGGAAAAACGTGCGTTCAGAAAATCAACATAGGCATCTTTCAAATCGTGGGTCTCAAAACACTGCGACTTGATTTTCTCCACAATCTTCTGCACATCTTCCCGTAGCGATGATACAAAAGCACCGTGCACATTCGGCATGTCAAAAAGCGGATATTTTTCTCCGGTCAAAGAGTCAAAAAGATGGACTGTAAGATTTTGCTCCCTGACTGAGAGTGAAATGTCCGCAATGAAATCTCCGTTTGAAACTGACGGACGCATAGTGAAATTCTCGACGTCGCTTGTTGTGAATCCCGCGTCATAAAGAGACTCTGTTTTGATTTTTGCGGATCGGAAAATATAGCTGTAATCCATTTTTTTCCGCTCACTCCTCGCCGTAAAGAAGCTCGAAGCTTTTGTAATGGTCGCCGGTGTAGTAAATGAGTCCGTCGTTGGAAAAGACAATCCTCCTGCTGCCCCTCGATTTTCGTCCGTATGCGTCAATGTCACATTCGGTGTAAGTGCGTCCTTTTTTCTTTGGAAGAAGTCCCTCGTAGTTTCCGAACCTGTCACCGCCGATTGATTTTCCTGGTGCAAATGCAGAGACCGCATCTCCAGCGCTCCATCCCTCCGCTTCCGCTTGTCTTTTGGTGATGTAGTTTTTCGGAAGATGTCCGTAAGTGTGGATGTAAAGCGCGACCTCATCCTTTGACGTGTAGGATCCGTTCTCATCAATGATTTGTCCCGGCGGATTTTCATCAGGGACATTTTGCAAAGTTGAGTCTAAACCGAGTTCTGAAACAATTTCCGGGGCAGTTTCTTCAAGAATTTCTGGGACGGTTTCCGAAATCGGCTCAGGATTTATTTCCGGCTCAAGGATTATAAGTCCAGGGTTCTGTTCATTTTGTACGCTTTGTGTGTTCTCTACCGCAAGATTTTCATACGACGCTAAGTTTCCCGCAGCCTTGTTTTTCAGCAGATGAAATCCCACGAAAAGCAACGCACAGACCGCCGCAAGTGAGATGAGATATTTTGAGAGCTTTCGGTTCATAAATCCTCCGTGAGCATTTTGATTTTCGATTGCCCCATTATAAATGTGTGAGGGGAGAATGTCAAATCACCAAATCCAAGTTTTTGTGCTGATGAAAAAGACGCTTGCGTGTTTTGAAAAATCTTGCTAGTATATGCGGGATGAAAAGAAAGCTCCAGATTCTGACATTTTTATTTTTGATTCTGTTCCCTTGTTTTTTGTACTCGCAGGAAAAGCTCGCTTCCTATGCGGAGACTTTTGAGGAGGAGTTTTTTCAGGCCGTGGATTTTTCAGTTCAGATTAGAAAGATACTTGCGGAAAAAAATCTTTCGGAATACGACCCGGATTTTGTGAGCGCCATTGTTTTTCCCGAGCTGATGCGCTACTCACAGTTTTCGGATGCCATAGAAAAAAACATTGACCGGATGCTCCATCTTTTCAGCAACGAAATCAACTCATGCTCCATAGGTCCCATGCAGATGAAGCCCGTATTCGCAGTTGCATTGGAACGGGACCTCCGTGCGGATTCTGAACTTGCGGCGAAATTTCCCATGATTGATTTTAACGGCGAGGGGGAGAGCGTCTCTCAGCGGATGAAAAGAATCGAGCGTCTCAGAAAAATCGACACACAGATTTACTATCTTCTTGCATTCATTGAAATCTGCGTGAAAAGGTACGGACTTGAGGATTCCCCGGTGGAATACAAAATCAGGATTGTCTCCACGGCATATAATTCGGGTGCGGGACTGGGGATAAAAACTCTGGAGGAAAAATCCAGACGACGCTCTTTTCCACAAGGGAGCCGAAGCGGTCTTTCAAAATGGATTTACTGGGAACTCGGTTTCGACTTTTACACGCTTTCAAAAACAAGCCGTCTCATAAAACCGGAATTTCTCATCGCTCACTGACACAAGTTGAGGTACGGCAGCGATTTTAGACTGGGAGAGATTTTATCCTAAACCAAAAAGCCGAGCCTTTCCCCACTTCACTTTCCACTCCGAAATCCGCATTGTGTTTAAGGAGAATCTCCTTCGCTATGGAAAGACCAAGTCCGGATGTTCCCTTGCTCCTTCTCTGTCTTGCGGTAAAATAGCGGTCCCAAATCTGTCCGAGCTGCTCCCTGGGGATTCCTTCCCCGAAGTCCTGAACCTGCACCAAGATTCCGCCGCCGGATTTTTTCACATGGACCTCCACTCTTTTTTTCTCTCCGCAATGACGCACGGCATTGTCAATCAGATTGTAGAGCACACGCTTAAGTTGATTTTCGTTTCCCTCCACAAAAAGTCCGCTCCCGGCATGGAAGTCCAGGGTGATTCCTCCGTTCTCGCAAAGAGGCGCAAATTGATTCACGACATTTTCTGAAATCACGGCAAGGTCGCATTTTTCAAAAACAGGCTCGGAATCCTGGATGGAAGAGTAGTCAAGGATGTCGTTCACCAAATCAGTGAGACGGTCGCTCTCTCGCACAATTACCTCCACATCCTTGTCCCTTTCGGATTTCACGTCCCCGGAAATGTCACGGATTGACTCAGCGTACCCACGGATCATCGTGAGCGGAGTTCGTAAATCGTGGGACACATTCGCAAGGAGTTCCTGTCGCGAGTGCTCAAGGCGGTCCAGAGAAAGCGCGGTCTGTGAAAGTGTGTCGGAAAGCTCATCAAGCTCGGTGCAAAATCCCTTTTCAAATTTCAGGTCGAATTTTCCCTCGGCCATCAGCTTGGACTCTTTCACAATGGACGAGACGGGTTTTGAAAAGCGGCGTGACAAAATCCATGCGAGCAAAAATCCTATGACAAGGGAGGCTGCCGTCACCAAAATCAACTGAATGCGGATTATTTCCACTGCGGCTCCCACGGCTTTTACGGGCCTGCTCAAAAAAATCACCCTGCCGTCATCCAAAAGCTGCCCCAAAATCAATGTGCCCGAACGCTGGGAGAGATAGCGGAGTTTTCCCTCCTCCTTGATTTTCTCAAAAAAGTTTCTGTAGTAGGGAGGAATGTTTTTGTAGATTCCGGGCCTCGGCAGGATTCCCCGTCTTGTGCCCCCGGAAAAAGAAAAGGTGTGCTCGTCCGCGCTGTAGGAAAGTGTTCCGTCCCCGTTCAAAAGCATGACCATTACGGAATTTGAATAAGCAATCTCGTCGATGCGGGCAAAAAGAGTCTCGTCATCGCTCACGCCGGATTTTATGTCTTTCAGAAGCCGGGAAAAAACTTTCTCCGTTTTTTTTACTGTCATGCGGTTGTACATTGTCTGCAAAAATACCGTCTGTAAAATCCAGAGAGAGCCTAAAATCAACGCGGAAAAAATCATCAGGTGGAGATAGAGTTTTGCTCCGAAAGATTTATTTAACCTCAAATTTGTACCCCACGCCACGAAGCGTCACAATATAGTCCCTGCATGATGCGAGCTTTCCACGTAGGAGCTTTATCTGCCAGTCCACGGTCCTTGAGTCGCCGTAGTAATTCTCGCCCCATACAGCGTCCATAATCTGGTCCCTTGTCAAAGCGGCTCCACGGTTTTGCGAAAGATAGAGCAGGATGTCGTATTCCTTCGCCGTAAGATCCAGACTGATTCCGTCCACACTCACCGAATGCCCCAGCGTGTCGATTTTCAGTCCGCCGAACTCAAGCATGGGAACAGCCGCCGCTTCCCCGTTTTTTTGAGCCTTGTGCCGGGAGATGATTACGTTAATCCTCGCCATGAGTTCCCTGGGCGAAAAGGGTTTCACCACATAATCATCAACTCCGGTCTCAAAGCCCTGAAGCTTGTCTCTCTCCGTTCCTTTTGCGGAAAGCATGAGAAAGGGGATGTCCTTTGATTTTCGGATTTCCGCGCACGCCTCAAAACCATCCATCACCGGCATCATTACGTCCATGATGATTAAATCAAAGTTCTGCTCGGCGCACAGAATGACGGCTTCCTGTCCGTTTTTTGCTTCCACGGTCTCATGGCCATCATGCTCCGCATAGCGGACAACCAGATTTCTTATGTCATCCTCGTCATCCACCACTAAAATTCTGGACATTCCCTTCTCCTTTAAAAACTAGGCTCAATTTCAAGTTTTATAAGCCCATGTCATTGCCGGACTTGGTCCGGCAATCTTTTTAGCAGATTATCTTCCGCTCTTTTTCTCAGGTTTCTTCGCAGGCTTTTTCATGGGTTCGGGATCGGGCTCTTCGTCTTCATGGCATCCACAGCCGCATTCACAGGAATCAGAACTCTTTTTTGAAAGCTCATGCCTGCGTCCCTTTCCCTTCCCGGATTTTTCCTCGGCACCAGGAGTCTTTTTTCCAGGTCCGGGTCTTTCTCCCTTCTCGGATTTTTCCTCCATGGATTCCTGCCACTTCTCCATTCTTTCCTTCCGCTCCCCGCTGATTTTCTCCATCCACTCGGCGCGTCTCTTTTCCTCGAATTCGTTTATCTTCTTGGCGGTCGCCTCGTCAATGAGTCCTTCCTTCAGGTAAAGGTCGGCACCGAAAAGCGGCTTCTCCTCCCCGTCAGATTTCTTTTCCACCACATCGGGAGCTTCCTTTGTTCCTCTGACCTTTGTTTCCTCGGCGAATGCATGGGTTCCTGCAGCAAATACCAGAGCCATCGCAATCATTCCGCTTCTAAAAATCCTTGTCTTTGTCATACTCATTACCTCGCTTAAAGTTCATTTTCCACCCCAAACTGAGGTGCATATCGGTTTTCTCTCGCTTCCGATGATTCCATATTAACAAGGCAATGTGGAATCCAAGTGGAATGAACTAGGAATGTTCGTGGAATTTATCACTAGCGAAGTATGTAGCGGCCCGAGTTGATTTCCTCAAGGAACTGATCCTTTGTCATGGGACGACCGAAAAGATATCCCTGCTGCATCTGACATCCGATTTCCTTCAAAAAGTCAGACGCTTCCTGAGTTTCAACCCCCTCACAAAGCGTGTGCATCCCGACGGAGTGTGCCATATCCACGATGCTTTTCAAGATTGGATGGACCTTTTTGTTGGAGGAAAAATTCTTCAGGAAATTCAAATCGATTTTCATCATGTCAAAATCGTATTCTTTTAGGACGCTCAGACCTGAAAAACCAGAGCCAAAATCATCCAGCCAGATTTCATATCCGCTTTCATGCAGTTTTTTCATGGTGGAATGCAAAATCACACTGTCGGTCGCAAGTGCGCTTTCCGTCACCTCAACAAGAAGTTCGTCCTGCGAGACATTGTATTTTTTTCTGCATGAGTCAACTTCGGCGGCCAAATCCTCGCAAAGTTCAAAATCGAGCCGGGAAAAATTCAAGGAAACCGGAACCTTCTTCAATCCCTTCGCATGGGCTTCCGCAATGTCACGGCAAACACATTCCATGAGATGTCTGTCCAGCTGATAAATGAGGCGGTATTCCTCCAAAATGGGGATGAAAAGACCCGGCATAAGTTGTCCGTATCTTGGTGCGTTCCATCTTGCAAGAGCCTCAAGTCCCGAAACCTTTCCGTCGGAAGATGAGACCACGGGCTGATAGTACGGAACGATGAATCCCTTTTCAATGGCCTCGTCAATGTGATTCAAAATGTACTGTCTCTGATGAACTTCCGTGTGAATCTGCTCGTCATAAAGATAGTAAGTGCTCGCGTAATTCTTCTTGATGTGGAGACATGCGTAGTGCGCGTTGTCAATGGCAATGTCAGTCGGATATTTTCTGTCTCTCGTTTTGTAGCCGCCCACTTTGAGTCCCATTTTCACTTCGGACTCCACCGAAAGAACCTTTTCCTTGATTTTCTCAAGTTTTTTCGGTACGTCCACGTCATCGGCAAAAAGGACAAACTTGTCGGCAGAGACACGGCAAATCAGGGCATCGGGAAATTCCTCCTTCAAAGAACCCGCGATGGATTTTAAAAACTCGTTTCCGCGCTCATATCCGTAGCGACCGTTGAATCCCTTGAAGTGCTCAACATCGACATAGAGAAAAACTTTTTTTGAAATGTTCACGTCCGAATCGGCAAGAATCTCCGGAACATGATTTCTGAAATACGCCTGATTGTAAAGCTCCGTAAGCTCATCTGTGCGGGACCTTTTCTGCAGGATGGCGTTGGCGTTTTCAAGAGCCTCATCCTTTCTCGCCCAGACCAGTTTTTGACGGAAACAACTTACAGCGGCCATCAGCATGGCAATCCAAAACGTAAAGAGATTCACCTGGGTGGCATAAGTCGCCGGAACCTTGCTGTCACAGACAAAATAAAAGACGACGCAGGCTGTGGTCAGGACAAAAAATGAGACAATCGGTCTCCATCCGATCAGACAGAGGATAAAGACGGACATGGTGGTAAAAGTGAGGACCTGCTCTCCCTTCGCGTAATCCAAAAATGCGATGTACATTCCGAAAGCCATTCCCACAAGAGCAAAGGACGTGCGGATCCAGACTCCCGTGAAATGTGAGATTTTCGCTCCCTGCATCCGCTTGATGGAGTAAACGAGCAGACAGATTCCCAAAATCAAAAGAAGCACATAAGAGACCATGTGATTTACAATCCATGATGCGCTTCGGATTGTCCTTTCCGTGATATAATTGTAGATGACACTGAGAATCATCCAGATTTCAAGTCCGATTATGACCGTAGAAAGATAGATTCCTGACCGCGCGTTGGACATCTCCAGATGCATTGTCACATAGGGGCTGTATTTTTCGACTCCCCAGAATTCACGCCACTTTTTTATTTTTTGTTCCATGCCTAGCTGCCTCCGAGACTCAGCATCCCTCCGCTATTAAAAGTATAAATCATTTTCCGAAAAAAACAAGCGGAACTTGTCCAATTCGCGTTATCCGCTTTGATTGTCTATTTTTCTTCTCTTGACCCAATCAGCCTCAATTTTCCGGGCAGGACGCGGACCTTAAGATGAGAGACTTCTCCTCCGTATTCTCCGTCAAGATGCAAAGTCGCCCCCCCCTTTGGACAAGAGACCTCAATCTCCGAGCACTGACGCAAAAGGAATCCCCTGAGCTTTTCCTGCTTTCCCGCGACCAAAAACGGAAGATATGCGAAAGCCCTTAGTTTTGGAATTCCCGAAGCAAGGCATACAGAAAGCTTTCCGTTCTGGGAATCCGCACCCGGGAACATTTTAACGCCTCCTCCCTCCGCCTCAAGATTCATGAAAGCGATGAAAATCAATTTCGGAACATCCTGAAAAGATTCTCCGTCAAAGCTGATTTTGAAAGTTTCGGTCTTCATGGAAAAAAGTGTCTGCACCGTGTAGATTATGTAAATGAACTGTCCGAGTCCCAGCCGGTTCAGGAAATTCTTGAGCTTTGATTTCAACGCTTTTTTGCAGACTATGGCATCCATCCCCATTCCCGAGCTGATTCCGAAGAGCCTTGATTTTCCGTCATCAAAAGTGACCTTTCCGATGTCCGCCTGTTTGTAAGAGCCGCTTTTCAAAATCAAGTCCACGGCTTTTTTTGTGTCCCTGGGGATTTTCATCCCGCGCGCGAAATCATTTCCGGAGCCTGTTGGAATCACTCCGAGGCTCACCCTCTCAAAATCACCGATTCCGTTCAGGACTTCGTTTATGGTTCCGTCTCCCCCGACCACGACAAGATTTATCTCTCCGTCAAGAGATGAGACATTCCGGGCCAGAGCCGACGCACCTACGCTTTCCGTTGTCACAAGTTTTTCGTAGGGAATCTGATTCGAGTCTAAAATCTTCTGGACCTTTTTCCATGTTTTTATGGCCTTGCCGCTTCCGCCGTGCTCATTTACAATAAAATAGTACATAAAATCAATTATAAGCCCATCTTCCGGAAAAAGCAAATTTTGGAAAACACTTAAAAATGCTTTCCCTATTAGCCCGAACGTCGAGTTTCACATTTATTGTAAATTTCCCGAGAATTTGTCATGGGGCTGTCTGAAAAATCTGATTTGACATTGCAGGACTGGTCCTATGTCATTGCAGGACTGGTCCTATGTCATTGCCGGACTTGATCCGGCAATCTCTCCTGCACAAGGGATTCCCGCGTCGGGGCGCGGGAATGACATTGTTTCGTATAAGTCGAAATTAG
>DFKI01000092.1 GCA_002373325.1 Treponema sp. UBA3649 | reverse complement strand
AATTCTCAACTCTCAATTCTCAACTTTCACCTCTCACCTTCTCACCTCAACGCTTCCGTCCGATTTTGCTATGAAAACCACCGGCGGAATCCTGGTGAAAAATCCGCACTCAACCACTCCGGTAATATCGTTGATTTTATCCTCCATCTCGGCGGCATCCACGGAAGATTTCCAAAGGCAGTCCAAAATCATGTTTCCGTTGTCGGTGATTACGGGTCCGGCCTTACGCACACCCTCGCGGAGAACACAGCTTGCACCCATTTTCTCAAGGGCAGACACGACGCACACCCTTGCCTCAGGGATTATCTCAACCGGGAGAGGAAATTTCGTGCCATGGTCAGAGACAGCCTTCGACTCATCCGCCACAATCGCAAAGACTGAAGAACTGTACGCGATGATTTTCTCACGCAAAAGAGCAGCCCCTCCACCCTTAATCAAAGTTCTCTCAGGTCCCACCTCGTCGGCTCCGTCTATGGCAAGGTCAAGTTTTCCCGCGATGATTCTGTCGTTGAGGGAATGCACGGGGATTCCAAGTTTCTCACACTCAAGGGTCGTCTGAAAACTCGTCGCCACGGCATGGATGTCCCTCAAAGTTCCGTCCTCAATCCGCTCGCTCAATCTTCTTACGGCAGGCATGGCGGTAGATCCGGTACCAAGACCGATTTTCATCCCGCTGAAGATTTTTCCCTCCTGAATCAGAGTGTCGATTGCAGTCCTTGCCGCAAGCACCTTCTGCTCATCCTTACTTATCATTTTATCCTCCAAAAACTTTGCGCTAAAAAATCAGCTTGCAAAAATCAATATTTCTTTCCGGTAAAAAGCTCGAACTGCTCGTATCCCTGGTAACGCAGCATCTCATATCCGTTGCAAAAACGACATCCGGCTTTTGAGGCCCGTGACATAACAGGTGTGACGCTCGGAACATAAACAAGGTCAAAGAGCATTTCACGCCCGGTAAACTCATAGAAAAAAATCGGATCGTTCTTTTCGCTAGGTTCGTCAGTGCTGTTCATCCCGACCGATGTAGTCTGCACGATAAGGTCACTGTATTTTTTCAGGAGACCCACATTGTCCTCTGTAAGAGCCGCGTATTTGAATCCGTACTGCTCGGCCAAAATCCTTGCCTTTGGAAGAGTCCTGTTGAAGACACAAGCCTTTCCCTTGAGCTCCCGGACCGCATAGGACACAGCCTTGGCAGCCCCACCCGCACCGATGATCGCAACCTTGAGATGAGAGAGATTTTTTGTCCCCGTAAACTCAAGCAGGGATCTCGTAAATCCGCTCACGTCGGTATTGTAGCCGCACCACTCACCGTCCTCATCCTTCACGAGCGTATTGCATGCTCCGATGGTCCTCACCCTTGAGTCCACGTTGACGGATTGACTCAGGACAGCCTCCTTGTGGGGGATAGTCACGGACATCCCTTTTACGCCGACAGTCCTCGCGAAGTTCAGCGCATCGGAAAAGGACTCTGACCTCATGGGAATGTAGACCGAGTTCATCTTGTGCTTCTCATATCCGCCGTTGTGCAGTTCCGGACTTGATGTCTTTACAAGAGGCCACCCGGTGATGCCGTAGATTGATGTCTCTTCGTTGATTGACCGGAAATGGTATGTCTCGCACAAAGTAACTGGATCAAGATGTCCCAGAGTAGGAAGATTTCCAAGGCTTTCCTTAGCTGAAGTGAAGGTCAAAAAATTTTTCAGCTTCGCGCTCAGAATCCGTGTGGGAGTTCCGAGAGGTCCCATCGCAAGAAGAATGTGGTTGGAGTCCTTGATTTTTTTCGCCTCCTCGAAGACGTTCCTCACATCCTCAAGAGTGCGCGGCATAAAAGCGATTTTCGGAATCTCGAATTCGGAATCCCTGAGTTTCTCAAGTCTCTCGGCAAGATTCAAAACCGGCGCGTCCATGGAATGAAGGCTCCTGATGATTCTAAGTCCGTAAGCAAGAGCTGCGTCCTGAAGTGAGGAGACATGAAAATCATCCTCGAAATCAACATAGGCGAAATTCTTGGACTTGTCCTCGTCAACAAAAGAAAGGGCCCGCGCGAAAAGAACGGATCGGTTCGCCTCACCCTCCATGAACATCCCGCCGTCAATCTTGCGCCTGATTGTAAGTATGCAAGGCATTCTCGCCATCTCAGGAAACTTTTTTATCAAATGCTTCTCATCATCTTCAAGGAAATCCGCCCTAAGCTCAGCCACGTCAACATAAGTGCGGTATTTTTCCAAGGTCTCAAAATCTTCCTGCAGCGTCTTCCCCGTCAAAGTAAGGCAGACCAACGGACGACTCATAATGCACCCCCAAGCGGCACCATAAAAGGAGCCTTCCCCGATAATATCACATTCCGGATGATTTGGGAAGTAAATTTTTTGAAATGACCGCTATTGTAAAAGAGCCCCTTATCTGATAAGATTGTGTCCATGAGAACTACGAAAGCAAAAGAATTTTTTTTAACAAAGGCACTGGCAGTTTTTTTTATGGCCACAACTCTGACACTTGGCTCAGGATGCAAAAATCAGGAAGGAATGACGCTTGAGAAAGTCGGAGTCTTTTTGCCGCTCGATGAATCCTACAAGGAAAAGGGACTCGTCGTGCAGCAGATTGGAAACAGCATGACACACTTTCCGTGCGCGATGATTACCTTCAGCGATGAGACGGAGATTGAAAGAATCCTCAGTGAGGCGGATAAAAAATGGAACCTTCTTCCAGATGATGCCGATCAGGACGCATTTTTGAATCAGCTCTATGCGGATTTGGGAGTGCATCAAAAACTTCTCGCGCAGATTATGGTGATTCCGAACGACGAGTACAAGGAGCTTCTGAATCCGGAAAACGAGAACTCGGAGATTATCGCGGGATTTTCCATGCTCGGGGAAAAATACGGCAGCACATATCTCTACGACATTCCGGAAAGTGACAGTGAGGGAATGGAAGAGGACGAGTCGGCAAGATTTGAGGAATGTAAGTCCGCGGTAGGAAAAGCCGTGAAAAAAGCAAGGTTGATTAAAATAGAGGACGAGCCCGATTTAGAATCAACCGGAGCAAGCGGCACTGATTTTGAGGATTCAAATGCACAGGATGATTCTGACTATGAGAAGCCTTCAGACGACGGAGAGCTTTCTTTCATCCCGGATTTTGAGTCGGTTGATTTGGACGGAAACAAAGTGGGCAGGGAAATCTTCTCGCGGAAAAAAATCACCGTGGTAAATGTATGGGGAACTTTTTGCGGTCCCTGCATACAAGAGATGCCTGAGCTTGCGTCGTGGGCAAAGGACATGGACAAGGATGCCCAGATTATCGGAATCGTGTGCGACGTCACGTCACAAAAGGACTCGGGCGGAATTGAGGAGGCGAAAAGCATAATCGGGGATGCGGGAGCTGATTTTACGAATATCCTTGCTCTTGGCGATGTCGCGGATTTTATCTCGGGACTGCAGTATGTGCCGACGACATTTCTGGTGGACTCAAACGGAAGGGTCGTTAGCGAGATGATTGTGGGAGCCCAGGTTGAGAAATACAAGTCCGCTCTGACCGACTGGCTGGAAGAAAACAGGTGAGAAATAAAAATCTCTCAAGAAATCTGATTTGCATTTTCCTCGCACTGATTTCCGTGGCATCGATTACTTTCGGAATCCGTCGCGGGGAAGTTTTCACTGTTCTGAAAAAGGCGGTACGAATCTGCATGGAATGTATAGGGCTCGGTTAAAATGAAACTCAAGATAAAAAATCCGGTCAAAAGAAAACTCATCCAGATTGCCGCATTCGGTTTTTGCAACTCGCGGGTCACGAATTTCATCAGCGGAAAAATCTACAAGGGAAGCTGGAAAAAATTCTGCGTCCCGGGATTGAACTGCTACTCATGTCCCGCCGCAACTTTCTCTTGTCCCATCGGTGCAATGCAGGCTGTGAGCGGCTCGATTAAATTCAATTTTTCATTTTACGCCGCGGGTCTGATTCTTGCATTCGGAGTGATTTTCGGTCGCGCCATCTGTGCCTTTCTCTGTCCCTTCGGTCTGATACAGGAAGTGATTCACAAAATCCCCGGAAAAAAAATCAGGCTTTGGAAACCGCTCAAGTTCTTAAAATACGCAGTCCTTTTGATTTTCGTTTTGATTCTGCCCGTCGCTGACACAAATTATGCCGGAAGCGGAGATCCAGCTTTCTGCAAGTACATCTGTCCCGCAGGAACTCTTGAAGCCGCCCTTCCCCTGATTGCGACAAACCCGGACTTGCACCAGAGTCTCGGTCCGCTTTTTATCCTCAAGATTTCCATCCTGATTGCGGTCCTTGTGCTATGTGTTTTCATCCACAGATTTTTCTGCAAGACGCTCTGTCCCCTCGGTGCAATCTACGCGCTTTTGAACAAGGTCTCCCTCGTGCATCTTTCGGTGGACAAAGGAAAATGCGTGTCATGCGGAAAGTGTGCCGAAGTCTGCCCCATGGACGTAAATCCCGTAAAATCGGAGCGCAGTACGGAATGCATTCTTTGCGGAAGATGCGTCCACGAATGTCCTTTTAACGCAATCAAAGTCGGTTTGTTTTCCCTAAAGGAAAATGAGTCCGAAAACCGCGCCCGCGAGAACGACGAAAACCGGATGCAGCTTTTTGAAGGCAAAGAGAAGGACTAAGGCAAGCGCATAAAAAATCATGGACTTCCACTGGAAGAGGTCAAGGATTTTTCCCGACTCACGGAAAAGCGGAAGGTTCAAAACTGCTATGAAAAAAACATTGAGCAAGGCGACCAAAACCATTCCGGCAGTGGCAGGACGCAATCCGTTGAACGCAGCCTGAACAACAGGTCTTTTCTGGAAGTTCGCGAAAAAACGTGCTATCAGCATTATGACAATCAGCGAAGGCGCAATCTCACCCAGGGTCGTCACAATCCCGCCTACAGGTCCGTAAAGCTCGGTTCCGCAGTATGTCGCAAGGTTGATTCCGATGGGTCCGGGTGTGCTTTCAGAAATGGCCATCATCGTGTAGAATTTTTCCAGGCTGATTAAGCCATATTTTTCCACGAGAATCTGCTGCATGAAAGTCGCCGCGACAAGTCCTCCTCCCACGGCAAAAAGTCCAACGTAAAAGAATATGAAAAAAAGCTGCACGAGCCCAAGGATTCCTGTCATCATTTTTCCGCCTCCTTTTTCTTAAGTCCACCGGTGAGCCATGTGACAAGGATTCCGAAAACAGCAGCCGAGACAATCACCACGACGGAAGGAAGCTTCAGAAAATAGATTGCGGCGAATGCAAGGACGTAAAAAATCGCGCCCCACCATTTTTTGATTGACTTGCGTGCGAAATTAAAAACCGCGTATGTGAGAAGGGCAGCCACAGCGACGTTGATTCCGGAAAGCATTTTCTGAACCCACACAATCTCCTCGAAATTCGAAATGAACATCGCAATCACGCTGATGATGATGACCGAAGGAGTTACGACACCCATAGTCGCAAAAATTCCGCCGGGGATTTTTCTTCTACGAAATCCGATGAAAGTGGAGACATTCACGGCAATCACTCCGGGCGTGACCTGGGAAATGGCATAGTAGTCAAGGAGGTCCTCGCTTGTGGCCCACTTTTTTTTCGCTACGAGCTCACGTTCCAAAATGGGAAGCATGGCATATCCTCCGCCAAACGTGACGGCACCGATTTTGAAAAAAGTAACGTAAAGTTCAAATAATTCTTTAAGCATGAGACGATTCTAGCACAAATCCGATTTTTGTTCCATAGAATCTTTTTCAGACTTTTCTGACGCGGAAGGATTTTTGAACGAAGGAAATTTTTTTGAAAGGACAGCGCAAAGAAGCTCACCGCACCTCATGCCAAGGAAAGAGCACAGAAGACCCATCACAAAACCGCCAAGGACATCCGTGGGATAATGCACTCCGACATAAAGACGTGAGAGAGCAATCAGTGTGGCAAGGATTATCGCCGGGATTCCGAATCTTTTTTTCGTGCGGCACAAAATCACAGTGGCGACGGCAAAGGATGCGGCTGTGTGTCCTGAAGGAAAGGATGAGTCTTTCGGAATGTGACCGAGCGGAAGGATGTCGGGATAATCAACGAAGGGACGGATCCTGTCAACAAGATTTTTCAGAATCATATTGTTCAGGACAACCATAAAAAACATGGAGCAACAACAAAGCACTCCGAGATGCCTGGTTTTCGGAATCAAAAAAAGCAGGATGCTGAGAGCGAGCCAAAACCACCCGGCGTTACCCAAAGACGTTATCGCGACGACAATCGGATTCAACGCGGCGACCCTTATGCGATTCTGGATGTAGAGTAAAATCTGTCCCTCCATTTTTTTCTCCTAGTCGGAAGGTCCCGCAGTACTTACCTCATCGCTTTCGGCAGGCACGGGTCCAAGAGGAGACGCAACACGGTCTTCGATGGGAACATAGGGACGCTCCTCCGAAACATTTTTGTAAGCAGGTCTGTAAATTCTTCCACCGGCGACAATTTCCTCTATGCGGTGTGCGCTCCACCCGGCGATTCGACCGATTGCGAAAAGTGGAGTGTAAAGCTCGCGGGGAATGTTAAGCATGGTGTAGACGAATCCGGAGTAAAAATCAACGTTGGTGCAGACACGCTTTTTGTCACCGATTTTTTCGTAGAGAATCTGGGGAGCAAGCCTGTCAATCAGATTGTAGAGATTGAACTCTTCCTCGCATCCCTTTTCCTTTGCAAGCTCGGCTGCCTTGGCACGAAGAAGCAATGCCCTCGGATCGCTGATTGTGTAGACCGCATGTCCCTGTCCGTAGATGAGTCCCGTGTGGTCAAAGGCTTCCTTACGCACAATCTTCCTGAGATAATCCGCGACCTCCGTTTCACTGCTCCAGTCCTTCACGTGAGCTTTGATGTCGTCCATCATTTCCATTACGCGGATGTTGGCTCCACCATGACGACGGCCTTTCAAAGAACCGACCGCTGCCGCAACCGCCGAATATGTGTCCGTATCAGCAGATGAGACTACGTGGATTGTAAGGGAAGAGTTGTTTCCTCCACCGTGCTCGGCATGAAGAATCAGGGCAAGGTCAAGGATTTCCGCCTCAAGCCTTGTGTATGATTTGTCGCTTCTGATAAGACGGAGAAAATTTTCCGCCGTGCTCAGATTTGGATCCGGATTGTGGATGTACATGCTCTTTCCGTCATAGTAGCGTCTCTTCGCCTGATATCCGTAAGCCGCAAGGGTGCTGAACCTGGAGATAAGCTCTATGCACTGACGCAGGATATTTCTCACGTCGCGGTTCTCAGGATCGTTGTCATAAGAGTATGAGGCAAGGACTCCACGGGCGATTTTGTTCATGATGTCGCTAGAAGGAGCCTTCATAATCATGTCCTCGGTAAAATTCGGAGGAAGGGTGCGCAACATTCCCAGCACACGGTTGAACTCATCAAGCTGGCTCTGTGTGGGAAGCTCTCCGAAAAGCAAGAGATAGACACACTGCTCATAGCCGAACTGCTTGTGCTTTTCCACATCATGCACGATATCCTCGACGGAATATCCGCGGTAAATCAGGCGGCCAGGAACTGCAACTTTTTTTCCGGCTTCATCAAGCTCATAGCCCACAACATCTCCAATCCGGGTAAGTCCTACAAGCACACCTCGTCCGTCTGCCTGGCGGAGTCCTCTTTTCACGTCGTATTTCTGATAGAGCGCGGGATCGATGGGATCATTGCATTGGGCAAGCCTTGTGAGCTTTTGCATCAAATCTTCATATTCTACAGTTCCGAAATCCATTTGGTCCTCCCTTTTTTTTCTTCCAGCATTTTGCATAATTATACAGGACTTTTTGATTATATGCAAGTGGGAAGCAAGGGGGTATAAAAAAAAGAAAAATTGTGATAGACTTTCCGGCATGAACATTTTATCCGTAAGCAATCTTTCAAAGCTGGGGCGGGAAAAGCCTCTTTTTACAGAAGTTACATTTGGACTGAACGAAGGCGACAAGGCGGCTCTCATAGGACGAAACGGAACCGGAAAATCAACCCTGCTCCAGACCATCGCGGGAAAACTCACTCCCGATGAAGGAAGCGTCGTGTTCAACAAAAGTCTTGCTCCCATCCCGAATCAGGAAAGCTCGGTCATATCCTATCTTCCTCAGAATCCTGACTTTCTTCCCGACGACACAATCCGAGACCACATCTTCCGCTCACAGTCCCCGAAGCTCAGGACAATCCGGGCCTATATTGATGTCTGCGAAAAAATGGAAAATGGAATCAGCCAGTCGCTGCAAAATGAATTCGACTCGCTGAGCCTTGCGATGGACAAGGGAAGTCTCTGGAACTACGAGTCACAGGTGCGCTCAATTCTTTCCACGCTCGGAATCCACGACCTTGAGAGAAAAATGTCGGAGCTTTCAGGCGGCATGATAAAAAAAGTAGCCCTGGCCCAGGTTCTTGTTGAGGACTCACCGCTTTTGCTTTTGGACGAGCCCACGAACCACCTGGACATCAGCACAATCTACTGGCTTCAAAATCATCTTGCACAGACATCGCGCGCGGTTCTCATGGTAACTCACGACCGGTATTTTTTGGATGCTGTCTGCACGAACATCTATGAGCTTGCAAGGAACCGTCTCAAACTTTACACGGGAAACTACGCGGACTATCTTGAGAAAAAAGAGTCTGAGTCGATCATCGAGGCGAACACGGAAAGACGGATTGAGTCTGTGCTGCGTGTGGAGCGTGACTGGCTCATGCGAGGACCGTGCGCGAGGGGAACAAAGGCAAAGGCAAGAATCCAGCACGACATGGCATTGATCAACAGGGAGAGATTTCAGGCGGACAAGGGATTTTCCTTTGAGGTTGCCGGAAGGAGGCTCGGCGGAAAAGTTCTGGAGCTTCATAAAATCTGCAAGGATTTTCCCAAGGGATTTTCGGAGAACAAAGCGTCGGAAAAAAATTGCGTTCCGGTCCTGAAAGATTTCAGCTACAAATTCACCAAGGGACAAAAAATCGGAATCTTCGGCGACAACGGCTCGGGAAAATCAACCCTGCTAAACATAATCACCGGGGAACTGAAGCCAGACAGCGGCTCGGTGGATTACGGAGAGAACACGGTCTTCGCATACTACAGGCAGAACATTGAGTTCAAGGACACGTCCCTTTCGGTTCTGGAATACGCGAAGGAAGCGGCGGAGATTATACGGAGAAATGACGGCACGACTTTAAGCACGTCACAGTTTTTGGAGCAGTTCGGTTTTGAGGGAAAGATTCTCTACTCGCCCGTAAGCACTTTGAGCGGAGGTGAGAGGAAAAAACTTTTTTTGGTAAGACTGCTTTTGACAAACCCCAACTTTTTGATTCTGGACGAGCCCACGAACGACTTCGACATTTTCACGATGAACATCCTGGAGGATTTCCTCACTTCCTTCAACGGATGCCTTCTTGTTGTGAGCCACGACCGCTACTTCATGGACAAAACTGTGGACTCCCTTTTCATAATGGAGGACGACGGCTCGGTCTCAGGCTACGTGGGAAAGTGCAGCGAGTACCTGCAATACCGTGACATGAAAAAGGCAGAGGAAGAAAAAGAGGCGAAAAAGGAAAGGGAGAAAAAAAATCAGGAGGCGGCAAAATACCCGGCAAAAACGGAGCGACCGAAAAAAATCTCGTTCAAGGAGCAGAAGGAGCTTGAGGCGCTTGAGATTGAGATTGCGGAGCTTGAGGAAAAACAGAAGTCTCTTGAGGAAGACATGTCATCGGCAGACTACGCAAAGTCATCCGCCGCGGGAGATGAATACAAAAAGATTTCCGCACGGCTCGAAGAGGCATACGCAAGGTGGGAGGAACTTTCATCTCTCGTGTGAAAGTCTGTGTTGCGGCTTTAATTTGCGAACAACAATCTTATTTTGCCCAGTTTTCTATTTTAAGGCCTTCGATACGCCCAAGATGCTCCTCATTATTTGTTACGAGAACGGCATTATTTGTGATTGCAACAGCCCCGATAAAAATATCTGCGTCTTCAATAATTTGTCCCTTGTGGCGTAAATTAGAGTAAATTCGGGCCGCCAACAAAAAATCTGCGGATGAAATCGGAATTACAGGAATATATTTGCAAAACACATCAAAATCATCCTGCAATTTTTTGGACTGCCTGTAAAAAATTCCGCGTTGTATTTCATAACGTACAATATCCGAAATTGCAAAATCATTCTGAAAAAAAAGAGAATCAAATCTCTCCACAACGTATGATTTTTTTTCAAGCAAATAACTGACAATATTAGTGTCAAACATATACAGCATTAAAACCGCTCCTTGAAATTTACACGGTTATTGCGTATATCTTCAGCCTCAGCGTGCGTCATTGTTCCGAATACACCATGAAGCGCTTCAAAAGCTATTTGTTTTTCCGCATTCTGTTTTTTATCTTCAAAATCTTCGTCCAAAGCGGTTATTATCAGGCGCTGGTTAGGATGAAAATGAGATGTATCCAGCGCGATGCACGTATTTCCATCAAAATATCCATTTACTGAAACCATACTTATTCCTCCTGCAAGATCCATTATAGCATACCTTCGCGTCTTTTGCATCACCCACATGGGATTTTTTCAAAGCATGTGCACGGATGAGCTGTAGTAGGACTCAAGCTGGGGCCTGCACTGTAAAAATATCTTTCCGATCTCCGGGTCAAAGTGATGTCCCAGATCATGCTCGATGATTTCAAAAGCCTCGTCAAAGGATTTCGCCTCCTTGTAGCATCTCTTGCTCACGAGCGCGTCAAAGACATCTGCGAGCGCCATGATTCTTGCCTCAAGCGGAATCTCAGTCCCCTTAAGATGCTCTGGATAACCGCTTCCGTCCCATTTCTCATGGTGGTAGTGGGCAACGTTTATGGCGATGTTCTTGAACTCAACGTCCTCAATCTCATCAAGGACCTTCGCAACAATCACGGCTCCCTTCGCCGCATGATTTTTCATCTTGCTGTATTCCTCTTCGGTGAATCTTCCGGGCTTCCGCAAAATGGAATCATCCACGGCGATTTTTCCAAGGTCGTGCATCGGGGCCGCCTTTATGACGTTCGAGCAAAATGACGGAGTGCAGGAAGTGAGCTCAGGATGCTTCAGAAGCTCGTCCGCAAAAATCTTTATGCAGTCGCTTGTGCGGAGGATGTGCCCCCCCGTGGAGTTGTCGCGGCTTTCTACCATCGTGGCCATTCCCTTGATGATGGACTCCTGCATGACAATCACCTGCTGAGTTTTTTCTTCTATTAATTTCTTCAGCTCCTCGTTGTGAAGGTTGATTCCCTTTATGTAATTCTGCTGCTCGGTGTCATCGCGGAGCTCAAAGAGATATCCCAGGCGATTTCCCTTCGTGGAAATCTGGTGGATTGTGCAGATCGCGGACTTGTCGTTGCAGGTGATTTTAAAGTCCTGGTTGCAGTGCTCATTCCACTTCCAGTTCCTGTCATTATAGTGAAGGAAGTGAATCAAGTCGGCGCAGGAGGATGGAATCTGGGAGTCTACCGGAACGTCATTCAGCTCGGGAAAAAGCATGAGGGCAAAATCATCGGAGCTCAAAAATCGTCCCTTGTTGTCAAAGGCAATGTAGCCGTATCCTCCGCGTGATTTGTAGACGTTCATCAAATTGAGCTGAAGGTCGTAAGTGTTCGCCCGTATGGAAAAGAGGATGAAGAAAATCTCCATCAGAATGTATGTGTAGGGCATCAGGTTGAGCTTTACTTTCAACGAAAGCGGAATTATGTAGGTGAGGGTTCCAAAGACGAGCATGAGCAAAAGAGTGAACAAAGTGCGCTTCGAGACCTTCTTTTTTCTGAAGATTGAGTGGACCACCACGGACATCGCAGCTATGTTGATTGCAGCAAGATAGGCTATGTAGAAATACATCGCGGGACCGGTCTTGTATGCTATTATCGTGAGTCCGAAATATTTCTCAAGCTCCGGCATTTTGAAAAAGAGGTTGCTGTCCTTTGTGGTCGCAATCATAAAGCTCATCACGATGGCATAGGCAAGGAGTCCGAATCGAAGCGGAAGGTAAAATCTTTTTCCGCACATGTCCACGACCACAATCAGCATGAAAAGAATCGTAAAAATGCTTCCGATGTATGAGACAAGATTTCCCGACATCGCAGCTTCCAGAGTGTCCGAATAAACCGACATGGCATAGCCGAAATTTGAAATCAGCGTCGTCAGGAACATCATCAGATAGTTCTTGTTGATTTTGCCCGCGTTGATTTCATAAAAAACAATCAGCGTCGCAAGAGAAATAAAAACAGCAATAAGGTAGACCGGTTGCAAATTCATATCTTCCATTATAATACATTTTTTCAATTTGTCATATAGAAAAATATGATTTTGCAATTTAGTAGTTTTTAGAGGCAGCCGTAATTCATCCGGTCCGTCTTACAAGCTCCATATTTTGATTCAGGACTCAGCCGAAAAAATCCACTGCGTTTTTGTAGCAGATGTCCCCGACCATTTTTCCAAGAAGCTCCTCGTCCCAGGGGAACTCCCCCTCCTCCACAAGATTTCCTATGTAGTTGCAAAGGATGCGCCTGAAATACTCGTGTCTCGGATAGGAAAGAAAACTCCGGCTGTCGGTAAGCATTCCCACGTAGCGTCCCAAGACCGATGTCCTTGAGTAAACGCGGATCTGCTCCTCAATTCCGTCCTTGTGATCGTTGAACCACCATGCGGGTCCTGCCTGGCAGTTGCGGAAATTGGCGGCCATAGTGGCAAGAGCCTCGTTGTCCTTGGGATTCAGATTGTAGAGGATTGTCCTTGCATTCGGCTCCGCTGAGTAGATTGAATTCAGAACGGCACCAATCTGCGGCGCAAAGTTAAAATCGTTCAGGCTGTCCTCACCGATGTTTTTACCGGCAGCGTCGAACATGGCGCGGTTGTTGTCCCTGAGGGCACCGATGTGAATCTGCATGACGAATCCTTTCTGAGCGTAGAGTTTTCCAAGCTCGGTCAGAATGTAGCCCTTGTATTTTGCAAGCTCGTCGTGCTTCAAGACTTTTCCGATCCATGCCTTTTGGAAAATATAATTCGCGTCCTTGTAGTCGGCGCACATGTAAAAATCATTCTCAAGCGAATGGTCGCTCACAAGGCTTCCGTTCTCCTTGAAAAAATCCATGCGTCTTGAGACCGCGGCAATCATGTCAGAAAGCTCCATGATTCTTTTTCCGTCCATCTCCTGAAGCCGCAGAATGTAGTTCGGAAAATCCGGGCTCTCCGCGTTGACGATGACGTCCGGCCTGAATGAGGGGAGCACTTTCACGTCCTTCCATTCCTCACGGAGTTTTTTGTGCCACTCAAGATTGTCCAAAGGATCGTCGGTGGTGCAAAGCTCCTTCACGCCCATTTTTTTAAGAAGACCTCGCGGACCAAAATCAGGCTTGGAAAGAAGCTCATTGCATTTGTCCCAGACCTCACGCGCATTTTTTTCGGTAAGCGGCTCATTGATTCCAAAATAGCGGGCAAGCTCCAGATGGCTCCAGTGGTAGAGGGGATTTCCCACGCAGTGCTGCAAGGTTCTCACAAAGGCAAGATACCTCTCATAGTCGGCTTTTTGTACGGCATCCTTTCCTCCGCGCTCATCGTCGCTTTTTACGGTTCCGTCCTTTCTGATGTGTCCCGTAATCAGCTCCTCGCTCACTCCGAAAGCCCTCATCGCCCTCCATTTGTAGTGGTCATGGTCAAGCCATGCGTTCGCAAGATTTCCAAGGCTCTTGTCCTCATAAATCTCCCTGGGCGAAAGATGATTGTGGAAGTCGAAAATCGGCTTTCCCTCCGCATATTTGTGATATAAAGTCCGGGCGCACTCACCCCTCAGAATGAAATCGTCATCAAGAAATGCTCTCATAAATTTACCTCGCGTATAATCTGTCAAAGGGATATTTACCTCCCTTGTATACTAGTATATCACAAATCAAAAATCATGCAAGGGGAGAGCTCATAAACCGACGTTCATCAGGTCAAAATACATCAGCTGGGTCGGATTTTTGTCCTCTTTTTGCAAGAAGTCAAATCCATTTCGCTTATAGAAATCAGTCGCGCCACGATAGGCATCAAGCGTTATAAAACGGCAACCGGTCTTGTTGTCCGCGACAAAATACATTTTTATGAACCGGAGCAGATGAGTTCCTATCCCCTGACCTTGCATCTCTTTGCAGATTGCCAAGCGTCCGATTTTTACAGACGGGTAGCTTCTTAAATATTTTTCCTTGTTGAAGTTTTCTTTTTTAAACTTATTGAATTGATTGTTCGATGGAAAATCAGCGACAGATATTTTGTCATTTGCGAGCGTAAAATATGCCAAAATTTTATCAATCCTATCTTTTTCGGTAAGAACGTAAGGCATAGAAAGATATTGGTGCTTATAAAAAAAGGCTTCGCTTCTTATAAAATCATTTAAATCATCATCTCCGCAGTCGAACTCATTGACAGAAATGTCATTCTCCAATTTTTGAATTTCATACTTATCAAAGAAATCAAACTCGGAAATCATTTTGTGGTACCCATACGTTTGGAAAGCCTTGCCTTTCTTGATGCTTCTCCACGCTCAAGAGCAGCCAAAACAGCCTTGTAACTTGACATCAGCTCATCTTTTTCCTGCTGAGAGAGGGTACATGTCGCATCCTGCATTTTCCTTTCAAATCTACGTGCATCTTCACCAAATAAAATGGGTGTCTCTAAAATGGGTCTTGCCATAACATACCTCCTCGTAAAAATATAACATAAAATCGAGAAAAAAACTACAGTTTTCTCTCCGGGTCAATCCAAGAAATCAAGGATCTGGCTCTGACTTGCGGCATGGTCAAATTCTTCCAGAATGGGACATGGGATGTGCGGCTCAAAGGCAAGCTCGTGGAACCAAGTGCATTGCACAGGATGCATCCCGGCTTTCTCCGCTCCCTGAAGTTCCCTTGAGCCACCGTCGCCGACATAAAGACACTCATCGGGGGAAACATGCAGAAGATCCGTCATTCTTCGGTACAGTTCCAAATCAGGCTTGCAGAGTCCCTGCTCAAAGGAGATTAGGGCAGCGTCAAAATATGGGAACAAATCAGACTGCCTTATGAAATCACGCTCGTCGGAAAAAGTGTTCGTGATGAGTCCGATTTTTATTTTCCTTGATTTAAGCGCGTCAAGCATTCGGAAAGTCTCATCCGGAATTGCGGAAAACGTGTCACGCAGGCAATCTTTTCTTTTTGAAAGAATCAAGTCTGTTTTTTCAGGCGAGCCGATTCCCAATCTTCCAAGAACAATCCCAAGTCCCTGGGCGACCGTGAGCTTCCCCGTGCTTCTCTCCTTTTCTGTCGTGTGCCATTCCTTTCTGAAAAACTCAGGGTCAAAACCGATGTCCTTCGCGATGTCCTCGCTGAAATATGTGCGCCCGGTAAAGAGGGTCACAAGGGTCTCGAACATGTCAAAAACCACGGCCTTAATCATTTTTCAGCACCCCCGCATTTTTATTTCTCATCAGTCCCATCGCACAAAATGCAATCAGCACACCAACGCCGCAAACCACTGTCCCGGTCAAAAGCATGGGCATGATTCCAAGGTGGTCAAGGATTACTCCGCTCAAAAGATTTGAAAAAACACCGCCCAAGGTAATCGCGCTCGTAATGTACGCCTGCCCCTTCACCTGATCAAGCTCCCCCATGTTCTCGCTCACGTAATATGCCGCGGCAGGAATGAAAACCGCGTATGCAAAAATCTGCATGGACTGACTCAAATAGAAGACCGCCATATTTCCAGCGAACAAAAGGATGAGAATTTTCACGAAAAAAGCCGCGCCGGAAAAAACGAGCATCTTTCGCGAAGAGATTTTCTTAAGCACAAATCCGATCAGGGCCATGACGGGAAGCTCAAGAATCGCCTGCAGGAAATTTGAATACCCCAGTTCCTTCTCGCCTCCGCCAAGCGAACGGATAATCTGAATCATAAAATCGTTGATCATGTTGTGCGCGAAATAGAAGCAGATTGTTCCGAGAAGAAAAATCATGAACGCGGGATAAGTGCGAGAAAAATCCCCGATGTTGTTATGGGCGGAAGATTTTTCCACGGCTCCGTCAGCAGATTTCGCAGGTGATTTTTTATCCGCGGCATCCGTTTCAGAATCAGTTTTGGGAAGCGGCTTTTTGAAGAAAAAAATAATCAGGGCGGAAAAAAGCATGGTGATTATGTTCACGAAAAGAAGGACGCTCACTCCATGTCTCTCAACGATTCCACCGATGAACGCTGACATAAACGCAAAACTCGCAGACCCCAATCCGCGCGCAAGTCCGTAGTAGATTTTGCATCCCGCCTTCTGGTACTCGAAGCAGAGGGCCGTCATCACAGGCTGATACGTGAACTGAATCATGTAGATTAGAGCGTAGATTATGAAAATCAGAATCCTGCTTTTTGATGTGAAAAAAAGA
>DFKI01000065.1 GCA_002373325.1 Treponema sp. UBA3649 | reverse complement strand
TGTGCCTGAGGCTGCTGGGAAGATAACTCAGAGGATAATTCCCTTCTCCAGAGGATTGGCGTCCTGTATCACTGACTCAACCGCATCAAAGAGAGACTCGTCATCGTATTTGCCGTCGATTTCGATGTAGAAGGTATCGGTCTTCAGGCAGTCTTCCTTGAACTCGCGGCTGCAGTTGATAAGCCGTGCCATGTCAATGATGTCATCCGTGCGTCTCTCAACCCTCTGCGAGTATCTCTCAATGTCGGAAATGTGTGACCTGATGTGGAACTCGCTCATGACAATGAAGACGCACCTTATGTCCTTCAGCTCTGCGAACGTGAAGCTTTTTGCCCACTCTGCGGGGATGTAGCAGCCCTCAACAATGAGGTTCCTCTCGCTGTTGACCGCCTTCCTGATTATCTCGGCAACGAACGGCCACATCCAGTAGCGCATCTCATAGTCGCTTCTGTCACCGGGACTACCCAGCTGGGACTTCATGAAGGCCTCCTTGAGGTAATCAAGGGATATGCACTCCCAACCGTGCTTTGATACAAGCTTGTGGGCGATCATCGTCTTTCCCACATGTGAGCTTCCGCCTATAAGGACAACCATGGCAAGCCTCCGTAATGAAAAATGTACTTGCGTTTGACCTTGGCGTCAATTGATTCAGAACGCACGCACCGGACGCATCCTATGTGCATAGTCGCGCGTTCCATATGACTGCTGGCCTACGCCATAGAACTGCTGTCTCCAGGCATAGTCTGAGCTGAAATCCGTCTCACTGGATGACCAGTAGGAGTCTTCATCAAAGTCACCAATATCCTCCTTGCAGAGATTGACGTACATCAGGTTCAGCTCGTCCTTGCTTGGCAAGAACCATTCTCCTGCACTTGTGTTGGCATTGTTATACTTGTAACAGACATACGCGGCACAGTTGGAACTGTTTGCGTTTGAAAAATAACTTACAATTTTGTATGTATTGGCTTTCCCATAACCAAGTCCTGTTGCCCCTTGTACACTGTTAGAATCTGTAGGACTCCATCTAACGCAGGCAAGCTCTTCTTTTGTAACTTCAAGGTAATTGCATTTCTGTACTCCGCCTTTTCCGTCAAAGACCTCAAATCCTTCCTCCGAGACATAAAACACCAATCCACCGCCGGGTCCCGTGTCTCCAATCTTATATTTCATTACGACCTTAGAGATTGATGTTGAGATTTCTTTTGCCATTGCATCGAGCAATTCAACTACTTCATCAATGCTCTTAAAGGATTTTTTAGATGCTGAAAGGATTTCTGCAGTGTTCGCATCTATCATTGTCGCGCTTATATAAAATGAGCTTCCTAGCTTGAATATCTGTCCGCGGCCAAGTACAGTTGCTCCCGTTGCTTTTTGAAGCTGGACGGTTTTCTCTTTGCTTGACCAGTCCCCTGACTGGAACTGCATTTCTGCAAGCATTGTATCAAAATCTTTCCTGCTGAATATTGTTACTTTCCCAGTGGACACAAGAGACGAAATGTAAAGTTCTGTTATGGCTTCTGCATCATCTTTTGTTACGCAGTCTCCAACGACATCAAATGTTTTCACGGCGACAGTTTTTGAAGTCTCTTGCGCACTTAATGCCGCAGCTGCAATAATCGTGGAAAGTAAAATCATAAAAATCTTTTTCATATTCCAAAACCTCCGTTTCAGAAAATCTTTAAGCGAAAACGAGCGTAAGCGAAGTTTTCGCTTAAAGGGTCTTTGTCAAGACCCTTGCTCATGGTACCATGAGCACCCATCGTGGGACTGAAATCCCTTTTAGCCAATCCACCGGAAATCAATCCGCTCGCGAAAAAAAAAACTGGAGCCTTTGGAGATTCCATGAAAAATCATCTTTGTTTTTTTCAAAAATCCTGCACGTTTGATTACCAAAATAAAAATCCGCGGCTATTAATATAGTAAGGAGTTTAATCATGCAGGAAAGCAAACCACAAAGACAATACAAGGACAGGTTATTCAAGGCTATCTTCGGACGTAACACGGAGGAAAGCAGGAGATGGAGCCTCGATCTTTACAATGCTCTCAACGGCACGGATTATTCGGATCCAAGTGCTTTGAAAGTGACTACGATAGAAAACGTCATTTACATGACAATGCGGAATGATGTCTCCTTCCTCATCGACGACCAGATGGTTTTGTATGAGCAGCAGTCCACAGTCAACAAGAACATGCCGCTGCGTGGATTTTTATATTTCGCCCAGCTTTATAATGAGTATCTCAGCACAAACAAAAAGGATCCAAACCGCTCAGGAAAGATAGAGCTTCCGACCCCGAAATTCATAGTGTTCTACAACGGTCCCCGGGACAAGCCAGATGAGTACACGATGAAACTGTCGGAGTCGTTTATCCACGGCGATGGGAGCGGAGCCTATGAGTGGACGGCTTTTGTAAAAAACATCAACGAAAACCATAACAAGGCACTTCAAAAAAAATGCAAGGCATTGTATGATTACACTAGGTTCGTGGCGAAGGTCCGTGAAAATTCTAGAAAAGGACTGAACGAGAGTGATGCCATAGGAAAAGCCTTGGATGAGGCCATAAGAGAGAATCTGCTGGACGGATTTTTCGTTCGGCAAAAGGCGGAGGTAATCGGAATGATTTTGACGGAATTTAACGAGGAGCTGTTCAAGCAGAATGTACGCGAGGACGGTTATCTTGAGGGACTTGAGGACGGGAAGGAAACAAAAGCCGTTGAGACTGCGGAAAATCTTTTGCGCGAGAGACTTCCACCAGAGATGATAGCGCGCTGTATTGGGCTTCCACTGGAGCGTGTCATGCAGATTGCGGAAACAATTCCTGCGGAAAATATTCCAGCGGCAACACTACCTGCGTCGGTTTCAAAATAAATATCGAATTCACCGTGAGCACATTTTCTCAGATAGACAAATCCGCTTTTTTATGCTAGATTTTACCTTAGCCTAATGTCATTGTCGGGCTAGTTCAATGTCATTATCGGGCTAGCTCAATGTCATTATCGGGTTAGCTCAATGTCATTATCGGGCTTGACCCGATAATCTCTTTTGTATAGTGGATTGCCGTATCAAGTACGGCAATGACAAATACAATGGATTGCCGCAGGCGTTCCGCAGCTACGCACAAATACGGCAATGACAAACTGTTGATTGATTCTCAGGAGGATTTTATGAAGATTGCTTTGGTCGGTTATGGAAAGATGGGGCACATGATTGAAAGTGAGGCCGTGAAACTCGGTCATGATGTTGTCGCGACTGTGGATCCCTTTGCCCCGGATGCTTCGTGCAAGGTTCAGTCCGGTGACGGAAAGGCTGTGGCCGATGCAGTTTTGAAAAGCGGTGCGGAGGGGGTGATTGAGTTTACTTCCCCGTCTTCCGTAATGGGAAACATCGAGGCTCTTTTACCCACAAAACTTCCCCTGGTGGTAGGCTCAACAGGATGGAACGACAAGATGGATGAAGTTGCGTCCCTTGCCGCAAAGACAGGCGGAACAGTAATGCACAGCGCGAATTTTTCAATCGGCGTAAATATGTTCTATAGAATAGTGGAGGAAGCCGCAAAGCTCGTGAACAGTTTCCCGGAGTACGACGCTGCTGTCTGGGAGATGCATCACAATCAGAAAGCGGACAGTCCTTCAGGAACCGCCATTGACATTGCAAAAAGAGTCCTTGCAGGATTTACCAGAAAGAACGAGATTGTCACCGACGCATTCCATTCAAAGCCCGAGCCGAACCAGCTCCATGTCTCCTCAACCAGATGCGGAACCGTTCCCGGAACTCACACAGTTTATTTTGACAGCACTGCTGACACGATAGAGCTTACCCACACGGCAAGAAGCAGGGTAGGATTCGCTTGCGGGGCAGTACATGCACTTGAGAATCTTGTGAGACTTTTGTCAGACGGCACTTTGAAATCCGGCAAACTTTATGGAATGAGCGACGTGTTCCCCGGAATGTTCTGAGATTGATTTTGCATTTACCCGAAAATATATGGAGATAATATGAAGACAAAAAAAATTGTGGCTGACAATCATGTGTGGCACTTCGTTCAGGTGGGTGGTCTCATGCAGCTTCAGATTCGGAACATCGATGACGTGCTGAATCTTTCAAAGCTGGACCAGAAACTTTGGGTGGCTCTCTCATGCCCTGTGAGCGGACTTGAGATGGATGAGGAGACGTTGAAGGCTCTTGATTTGGACCATAACGGACGCGTTCGTGTGCCTGAGATTCTTTCCGCGGTGGATTACATCAAAAAATATTTCAGCCGTCCCGAAGTGATTATGGATGCCGGTGACTCAATCCCCCTTGATGCGATGAGCGACGAGCCTTTTGATTGCGGACACTCACCGAAATCATCCGCCTCCGCCGTGCTTGGGATTCTTGGAAAGGGTGAGAATACGAGCCTTACGCTTTCCGACCTTGCAGCCGATGACAGGCTTTTTTCACCATCAGTTCTGAACGGAGACAAGGTTCTTCCCAAGGAGGCCGTAAAAGATGAAAACGCGGCTTCGGTTGTCTCGGATATAATCGCCGCTACGGAAGGGGCTGACGACATTTCCGGAGTGAAGGGAATCACACGCGAGCAGTTCACGGCATTTTTCGCGGATCTCAGGGCAATCCATGAGTGGAGGGCAGAGGCAGGCAAAGACTCATCCGACGTGTTCTTCCTGAAACTTGCGACCGACTCGGCGGCATCCTCATACATGGCGGTCAAGGATAAAATCAACGAGTATTTCCTCCGCTGCTCATTGGACTCCTATTCGGCTGACCTTTCAAAAAATCTGCATGAAAAAGATTTGGGGCTGATTGACGAGTCCCTTGATGTGGAAAAACTTTCGCTTCTTCCCCTTGCCGAAAACAAGGACGGACTTCTCCCCTTGACCCAGGGAATCAATCCTGCGTGGGCTGAAAAAATTGCGGCCTTCAAAAAATGCACGGTGGATGCCTTTTACGGCGAGGACAAGATTACCCTTTCCGAAAGCGAGTGGAAAAAACTTGAGGCTGATTTTGCCCCGTATATGACATGGTATGCGTCGCGGCCAGAGAACAGTGCGAGCGGACTTAGCATCGAACGTGTTGATGAAATCCTTGCGTCGGATTCAGAGCAGATAATCGACCATCTTTTGACGGAGGAGGAAAAGCAGCCCCCGATCGCTCTTGCCACAAAGGACCTGAAAAAGATGCTTCTTTTGCGAAGAGATTTTGTGCGTCTTTTGAAAAACTATGTCTCCTTCGAGGAGTTCTACAATCCTGAGACACCGGCGGTCTTCCAGTGCGGCACTCTTTACATTGACGGTCTCTCCCTTGACTTGTGTTTCCGCGTGGTCGATGAGGCAAAGCACTCCTCCATGTCTCCTCTCTCGCAATGCTTCCTTTTGTATTGCAACTGCGTGAAGCAGGGAACCGGTGAAAAAATGCAGATTGCGGCGGTGGTCTCTTCCGGCAAAAGGGAAAATCTGATTGTTGGACGCAACGGACTTTTTTACGACAGGGACGGAAAAGATTGGGACGCGACCATTACAAAAATCGTGGAGAACCCAATCAGCATAAAGGAGGCTTTCTGGAGTCCTTACAAAAAGGTCGTGCATCTGGTTCAGGACAAAATCACGAAGGCAGCGACAGACGCGGAGAGCAAAGTTTCCGAGAAAATGAGCGCAGCTGTTGAAAAGCCGACCGAAGCCGCGACCAACGCAGCAGCCTCATCCAAGAAGATTGACGTTGGAACGATTGCCGCAATATCCGTCGCGTTTACGGGAATCGCAACCGTGGTGGGGGGACTGCTCCAGGCATTCTTCGGACTTGGCGCATGGATTCCGCTTGGCATCGTGGGAATCATCCTTCTGATTTCACTTCCGTCAATGTTCATCGCTTGGACAAAACTCCGTCAGAGAAACATCGCGCCCATTTTGGACGCATCCGGTTGGGCAGTCAACGGCAATGTCAAAATCAACATCAAGCTGGGCTCCGTCCTGAGTCATTCAGCTGTCCGTCCGAAAAATTCCACCCTGGATTTGAAGGATCCTTTCGCACAAAAAAAGTTCCCGGTAAAGCGCGTCATCCTGCTTCTGGTTCTGATTGCCCTGATTGTACTCGCCCTTGTTCTTGTGATAAAAAACGAGCACGGTGTTTCTGGCGTGTGGCAGGACATAAAGAATCTGCTTGGAAAATTCATAGTAAAAAAAGCCGTGAGTTGATGGATGTCATTCCCTGGCATGATGTTTCCTGTCATTGTCGGACTTGATTTTTTTGTCATTGTCGGACTTGATCCGACAATCTCTGTGGGTTAGAGATTCCCGTGTCAAGCACGGGAATGACATTGGTTCAAGCATGATGACAATGGTTCAAGCATGATGACAATGGTTCAAGTGTGGGAGTGACAATGGTTCTGTCATAGTCGGACTTGATTCTTTCTGTCATTGTCGGACTTGATCCGAC
>DFKI01000180.1 GCA_002373325.1 Treponema sp. UBA3649 | reverse complement strand
CCTGCAAAAGGGATTCCCGCGTCGGAGCGTGGGAATGACATTGTTTCGTATAAGTCGAAATTAGGGCAATCAGTCTAAATATGAGAATCTTTCGGAAACACAAGAAGCATTTTCCCAAAAAATGCAGAAAGGCTTTGAGGATATGGAAAACGGACTTGTAACGCCATTAGGAGAGGCTTTTTCTGAGGTAAGAGGAAGATTTGTGTAATGGATTGCACTGTTGTATTATCTGATCAGGCAAAAGAAGATGTTGCGTCTATATATGGCCATATTCTTAATGTCTTGAAATCGGAAATAAATGCGGAATCGGTGCTGACAAAATAAAAAAGGGATGGCATCTCTGAAGACGGAGGTTTTATGAAGCGTTTCGCAAAAAAGCTGTGCGCGTTTTTATTGTTCCTTGTAATCGGTGCTCTCATAAATCTTGTTTTGGGCTGTTCCGTCGGAGCGGTGTTTTATGCGCTCAGGGACAAGGCTCTTGTTGAAGCTCTTGGGTGCGACGAGTTTTCAGAGTACGTCATAAGCTTTTTTATCGGACTTGGCTTCATCGGGTGGATTGCCTCTGCTGTCATAATGAGAAAATCACTTTTTGAGGGGCTGGGATTTGTTTTTCTTCCGCTTGAGATTGTCATAATCATTTTTTCCGTACTGCTTCCGCTCTGTGAATTTGTCTGGGGCTTTGAGGGGCGGTGCGTGTATAATCCGCTGATTGATACTGAATGCGACTCAAGTTTTAATCCGTACAACATTCCCAAGCTGAAACCTGGGATGGACAAAGTTGAGGTCGTGAGTTTGATTGGTGCGCCGCTTTATGCACCGGACAACAGTTTTGAATACACAAGAGATGGAAAGTGCTCGTTCGGAGATTTCGCATGGTATGAGCTTTGCATTGACTTTGAGAATGGCAAGGTTTCAAAAATCACATCGCGCTGGGTGTATGATTAGGATTTCTTGCGGGAGGGAGAGAAAAAATGAAGAAAACGGATTATTCAAAAATCGCGCCGAAGTATGATGACAACAAGATAAGACATTCCGTGGAGAAGGATCAGAACATAGCGGAACTTATTGCCCGTGGTGACGGAGGCTCTTTTACCGTGCTTGACCTCGCGTGCGGGACAGGAAATTATCTGGTGAGGCAGACCGAGGAATACAAGGGCCTGAACATCAAATGGATTGGAATTGACAAATCACCGGACATGCTTGAGGTCGCAAGACAAAAAAATCTGGACGCTGAGCTGATGGTTGGCGATGCCTGTGACATACCGCTTGAGGACGAGTCGGTTGATTATATAAAGATAAGGTTCGCGTTCCATCATTTTGACGACAAGATAAAGGCCCTGAAAGAGGTCCGCAGAGTGCTGAAGCCAGAGGGCAGCGTGAGCATTTACAATATCAACAATGACTACATGCGGCATTACTGGGTGTATAAATATTATCCGCAGATTGAGAAACTTGACGGCGAGCGTTTCCCAAAATCAATAGATATTTTTAAATGGCTTGACGACCTTCATTTCGAGACCCAGGCGGCGGTACACACTTTCATCAAAAAATTCTATTATGCCGATATCCTTGACGAGGTAAGAAACCGCGATATGTCTCAGCTGCATTTGATTTCGGATGAAGAGTATCAGGAGGGGATGGACAGGATAATCGCAGACAGCAAGGACAAGGAATACTTGATCGGGGATGTCTCATTTGTGGATTTCCTGGGAAAGAAATTGAGCTGACAAGAAAGTGGTGCATGAAAAAAACACCCGGATTTAAAACCGCATGGATTTTACGGTTTGCGTCCGGGCTTTTTTTATTTTGTGTGTGAAAGGTGATTCAGATTTATGCCTGTCCGGTGAGTTCCTTTGCTTTTTCGGTGACGGCCCGGACAAGTTTTTTCTCGTCATCCTGATTTTCCGTAATCAGCCTTACGAAAACGCTTCCCGCGACAATCGCCTCGACCGATGATGCGAGTGCCTTTGACTGCTCCCCGGAACTGATTCCGAATCCTCCGTAGACCTTGCTGCCTCCCTCGCTCACTTTTTTAAGGAAGTCCAGCGTGCCCCCGTCTATGGTCGTCTGCGTGCCGGTGATTCCAGCCCTGAGAGCCGCATAGATGAAGGGAAATCCCGCGTGGGCAAGTTCGGAAAGTCTTTCATCGCTCATGCTCGGAGCCGCAACCGGAATGTTTACCATGCCGTTTTCCCTGCAAGCGTCCGTAAGTCCCTCGTCATGGTCGAAGGGCAAATCTGGTATTATCATTCCCTTGACACCAGATTCGGCGGCCCTCCTGCAAAAGTCCGCTACCCCAGGTGTGTATACAAGGGATCCGTAACTCATCAGGTAAATGGGAGTTTCGGGAAATTCATCGTGGATTTTTTTTATGAATGAAAGACCGTCGCTCGTCCTGTATTTTCTCTCTAGGACTTTCGTACATGCGGCTTGTATGGCAGGTCCGTCCGCGCTGGGGTCGCTGAAGGGAAGCTGTATCTCAAGTATGTCCGCTCCACCTTCAATCAATGCGCGTGCTGCACTAAGGGCAAGTGTGTCGGTGGGGTAGCCCGCAACAAGGTGGCTCATCAGTTTTATCTTTTCCATTTTGTCTGTCTCCTGATTAAAATTTTTCGCGGGAAAAAATCATCCCTGCATTGAGCGCGCGTCGTGGATGTCCTTTTTGTCCTCAAGCCTCTCAATCTCGGCGTGTAAAAAATCAAGCCACTCGGCGGGTCTGAAAACGGGGCTCGTGATGAAAACGTCCTTGTCGCCTCTTCCCGACATGTTGATTATGATTGCCTTGTCGCTCGGAACTTCCCTCGCAATCTTCATGGCAGCGGCTCCCGCATGTGCGCTCTCCAGTGCGAAAAGGATTCCCTCGTTCTTTGCGAAAAATGAGACCGCATCAAGAGCCTCCTTGTCACGGATTGCCGTAAACTCAACACGTCCGCTCTTTCCCAATGCGGCAAGCTGAGGTCCGATTCCGCAGTAATCAAGTCCCGCGCTGATTGACCTCGTGGGAAGTGCCTGTCCGTCCTCGTCAAGGAGGAACCTGCTCTTGTATCCCTGCATGATTCCTTCCCTGCTTGCGTTTCCTGTCATGCGGCTCGCGTTCTCTCCGATTCCCGGCCCGATTCCGCCTGCCTCGGCACCGATAAGCCTTGGCTCTTTTTCGTCAATGAAAGGGGCGAAAAATCCGATGGAGTTGCTTCCTCCTCCGACACAGGCCACCATGGCACCGATGTCAATTCCGCGCTCCCTGCACTGTTCCTTGACTTCCTTTCCAATCACCGACTGAAACTCCCTCACGATGTCCGGAAATGGGGCTGGTCCCAACGCGCTTCCCAAAACATAATGAGTCGAGTCAGGATGTGCCGCCCAATCACGCATGGCCTCGTTCACGGCATCCTTCAGGGTCCTGCTCCCGGATTTTACCGCATGAACCTTCGCTCCGTAAAGTTCCATCGCCGCCACATTCGGCTGCTGTCTTCTCACGTCCACTTCCCCCATGTAGATTGTGCAGTCCAGTCCCAGTTTCGCACATGCCGCTGCGGTTGCAAGTCCGTGCTGACCGGCTCCAGTCTCGGCGATGATTCTCTTTTTTCCCATCTTTTTTGCAAGGAGACACTGACCGATCGCGTTGTTGATTTTGTGCGCTCCCGTGTTCGCAAGTCCCTCAAGCTTTATGTAAATCTGTGCCCCGCCCAGAAGCTTCGTAGCGGTCTCAGCAAAATAAAGGGGCGTTTCTCTTCCTATATAATCGCGTCGGATTATGTCAAGCTCCCTCAAAAAATCAGCGTCCTGCATGTAGTACCTGAACGCGTCCTCAAGCTCATCAAGCGGCCGCCTCAAAACTTCCGCCACATATTTTCCGCCGTAACGGTCAAAAAATCCGTCTGTCGAATAAGTCATCTTGAAATCCTCATAATTAAAATGATACTTTTTATAGTAACAATATAATCTTCTTCGCGGATTTTGTCAATAGATTTTTTTCCATGCTTTTTTAAACGCACAAATTTTTTCCTTGCACTTGACACAATCGCCATAAATGGGAATAATTTCATTTACAAAAAAAATCACCTAGGAGATTACTTTAATGAAAAGAAGTATCACCGCTTTTGCGCTTGGGCTCGTTGTGGCCGCTTGCTCGTTGGGTCTCCCCTCCTGTGTAAATGGAAAGGACGACGGAAAGACATTGTACCTTTACAACTGGACCTACTACACTCCCGATGAGGTTCTGGAGGATTTCAAGAAGGAGTTCGGCGTGACCGTGAAGGTTGACTGCTATGCTTCCAACGAGGAGATGTACTCAAAGCTCAAGGCCGGTGGTGGAAAGGGGTATGACATTGTTGTGCCCTCCCAGGATTATGTTTCAATCATGATTAATCAGGGAATGTTCCAGGAGATTGACCAGACTAAATTCACCAACAAGGGAAAAATCAATCCGGCTGCTCTTCAGAAAGCGACTTATGACCCAAAGATGAAATATGCCGTTCCTTACTACATCGGTGCCGCCGGTGTGTGCGTGAACAAGACCAAAGTCCCCGAGGGATCCTATGCCCGCGACTGGAGCATTTTCTCCGACACACAATTTAAGGGACACGCCACGATGATGGACGACATGCGCGAGGTGATGGGAGATGCCCTTGTTCACTTGAAATGCGACGTGAACAGTACGAGCGACATTGAGCTTGATTCCGCCGCAAAGCTGATTGAGGACTCATGGAAACCAAATCTCGTGAAGTTCGACGCGGAGGGATTCGGAAAATCATTCGCAAGCGGAGATTTCTGGCTCTGTCACGGATATGCCGAGGTTGTTTACGGAGAGGTTCCTGAGGAAAAATGGGATGAGACAATCGATTTCTTCATTCCTGCCGAGGGAGGAGCCGCCTACATGGACAGCATGTGCATACTCAAGGATTCAAAGCATGCCGCTATGGCCAACGAGTTCATCAACTTCATCCACAGACCCGAGGAGTACGCGAAGTTCCTTGACACATTCAACTTCCCGTGTTTCATCAACATGGAGGCCGAGCAGTACATGACGACGACTCCGGTTTACGATGCTGCCCAAATCAACTCATGTACTTTGAAGATGGACTTGGGCGCGGATCTGGACAAATATAACGAGAGATGGCAGGAAATCCGCTTCAACTGATATAAGGCAATCTCTAAAAGCTGAAGTTTTTAGAGGTTCCCGTCAGTGACAATAGGTTTTGACAAATTTACATTTTTTGTCATATTGACAAGTAAGCGAAACTCTGATAGAATCAAGGCAATCTTTGATGCAGTCTCGGGACGTGTGTTGTCGGGATTGCCTGAACCTATAAAATGCCACGAAAGGAGTTTCTGATGTCAAACTACACTTACAATGTTGAAAAGCAGCATGAGAAGGGAAAGCTTCATGCTATTGAAAGAATCAATGCGCTTTGTGATCCGGACACTTTTTTTGAGATTTATTCGTCCGCACGCCACAACTGCACGAGCTTCGGCATGGACAAAAAAGAGATTCCATACGATGGCGTAATCACCGGATTCGGAAAAATCAACGGAAAGAAGGTCGCCGTCTACGCACAGGATTTTACGGTGCAGGGCGGAAGCCTTGGAAAAGTCCACGGTCAGAAAATCGCCGAGCTGATTGAGAAGGCCATTGACGCACGTTGCCCGGTCATAGGACTGAACGACTCAGGCGGGGCGAGAATCCAGGAAGGTGTGGACGCGCTCTGCGGCTACGGTGATTTGTTCTATCAGAATGTAAGGGCATCCGGTACCGTTCCCCAAATCAGCATAATTGCAGGACCTTGTGCGGGAGGAGCCGTTTACTCACCGGGAATCACGGACTTCATTTTTGCGGTTGACAAAATCAGCCAGCTTTTCATTACCGGACCCAAGGTCGTTAAGAGCGTCCTTTCCATGGATATCACTGCCGAGGACCTGGGAGGAGCCGCAATCCATTCGTCAAAGAGCGGTGTGGCCCATTTCCGTTCCGCTACCGAAAAAGAGTGCTACGAGCAGGTAAGAAAGCTCCTTGACTACATCCCGCATTATTACGGCGAGGAGATTGTTGCGGAGACAAAGTTCAAGTACAAGTTTGATGAAAAGAAAAAGGCGAGGAAGATTGCCGAGGTTCTGCCAGAGGAAAGCAAGAAGGGATACGACATCCGCGAGGTGATTGACTGCGTGGTGGACGACGACTCTTTCTTCGAGGTGATGGCGGAGTTCGCTCCAATGGCAGTGGTCGGTTTTGCGAAGATTGAGGGAAAATCCGTCGGCATAATTGCGAATAATCCTGCTGTGTGGGGAGGCCTTTTGAACTGCGACTCCTCCGACAAGATCGCGCGCTTTGTCCGCTACTGTGACGCATACAATGTGCCGCTCGTGAATTTCGTTGACGTGCCTGGCTTCCTTCCCGGTCCCGATGAGGAGCAGAAGGGAATCATACGACATGGTGCGAAGGTCATTTACGCATACAGCGAGGCGACCGTTCCAAAGGTGACTGTGATTACAAGAAAGGCTTACGGTGGAGCATACATCGCGATGTGCTCGAAGCATCTTGGTGCGGATTTTGTCTACGCATGGCCAAAAGCTGAGATTGCCGTCATGGGTGCCGAGGGAGCATTGGGAATCCTTTACGCGAAAGAGATGAAGGATCCATCACAGGCTGCCCTTGTGGCACAGAAGTCCCAGGAGTACAAGGACACGATCATGACACCGACCATTGCGGCCCAGCGTGATTATGTGAGCGAAATCATTGAGCCGGAAGAGACCCGTGAGCGCGTGGCACGAAGCCTTGAGTTCCTTTCAAACAAAACCCAGAACGTGGCCCCTGCCAAAAAGCACGGAAACATTCCTCTTTGATTTTTTTTTCGGATAATTCCATGATTTATAATTGACAGTTGATGATTGGCGGTGAGCCTTTGTCAGCTGTCTTTTTTTTGCCGGGTGAAAATATATCGGAAATGGAATGATAAACGAAAACTGCTGTGCCGATAATTTATGGCAGTATGAAGTTTACAAGTTTGATGAGAATTTTAAAAAGACTGATTAGAATCTGTTCTCCTAAACTGAGAGGATTCTTTATGTGTTTTGCCATTTCCATTTGTTTTTACGGATATGCCATGGCGGAAGGTGTGGAGATTGGTACAAGTTACTGTTTTGAATTTGCCGCGGGTGACATGAATGAACATGAAGTGGGAAATGTCGGCGTCTCCTTGGAGTTTAAGTGCCCTTTGCCATTGAATCTTTCCGGAAGAGTCCTTTCCGACATGGGCATAAGTGTGGAGGCTGGTTTCCTTTTGCCGGTTGACAAAGCAAGTTACGTTGATTCGTGGTGGATTCTTGATTTTGCGTCTGGACTCTATTTTGATTTGATGCTTAACAAAGAGGTTTCTTTTCGCCCTGAGCTTGGAGTGGATGCCCGACTTAATTTTGTGGAATCAGATGAACGCAATGTCCACGGTCTGAACATGGATCTTGGTGCAAAACTTGGATTTTCTTTTGTGATGGATCTTTTTGGTATCGACTTACTTTTTAGGTCGGGTGCCGATTATATCATCCTGCCAGAGAGGGACAATATCTGCCATTATGTGTCCTTAAATGCGGGTGTTTCATATCGTTTTAACTTGTCTAAAGATTTGGAGAAAAAATGAAAAAAAGACTGATTTTCGTTTCTGTGCTGATTGCGGCAGCTTCCATATTGATTTTTTCCTGCTCAAATTTGATAGAGGATTTGCGTCTTCATCATCCTCAACAAGAAATTGAAGACACTCCCTCTGAACCCATCGACACTCCGGAACCAGTGCCTGATCCAGAACCGGAACCAGAGCCAGAACCGGAACCAGAACCTGAGCCTTTGATAACAGTCCTTCCTGAGGGAACTGACGGAACAGGCGGAACCGAGGCGACTTATGTACTTTTCGGTGGCTGGCCTCAGACAATCAAGGCGGAAGACGTGAGCGTGGATGAGACCGTGTGCATGACCCGTGGTGGACATGAGTATCACCTTGGAAGCGACGGATGTTATTATGTGAAGCTTACCGCGAATCCTGACGGTGACAGCGACGGAATCTGCTCGGACGGAACCGTGCTTGTTGCGGGGCAGGAATATTATTTCAAGGTGGAGCCGATTAAATGGAGGGTGCTCGGCTCATGGGCAGACGGAAAAAGGCTTCTTCTTGCCGAGAATGTGATAGACGCGAACGTTCCATATTATGATTATATAAGTGTGGACTGGACTACATTTGAGCAAAAAAATGCGGACAGGACTATAAACTCTGAAACGATTTATCCAAGCAATTACGAGCATTCTGCAATCAGGGCTTATCTGAACGGACTTTCCTATACGGTAAGACCTCATGATGAGACTGAACGTGTTTCAAACGCTTACGTCGGAAAGGGATTCCTTCAGACGGCTTTTACGGAGGAGGAGAGGGGGAAAATCGCTAGCACAAGCGTGGACAACAGCGGAAGAAGCACAAGTGATTCCCTGGGGTGGATTATAAAAGCTGATGGAAGCGATCTATTCTATACTGATGATTATACATGCCCCGACACTGACGATAAAATTTTCCTTTTGAGTGAGAGGGAAATCACCACGGCGGAATATGGATTTGCAGTTTTGGATGATCCGTACGCATCAGCTCCAAGTCCAACAAGAATACGTACGGCGACTGATTTTGCGAAGGCGAATCATGTCGAGCACACTTCATCCGGCGCATATTGGTGGCTCCGGTCTCCTCAGCCCAGAGACTCAGACTGGGTATACAGGGTATCTCCTGAGGGTGATTGTGTTGAGTTCTGGCCAGTTGGAGACAAGACCCGCGGTGTGTGTCCCGCCATGTACATCAATCTTGAGTGATAGAAATCTGAGCTTCTTAAATCAGGCTGATGGGGCATAACCATGAGTCCTTGGAGTAGGGAACCAGTTCATCCGCCATGAAAACCCCGAGAAATCTAAAGTCTGATTTTATTTTATTCGGAATTTTTTTTGTGTCAGGATTCAAAGCTGGTCCTAAAAGCTGAGGTTTTACAAGTTATCTTCGCCAAAGGGAAAAATCAGGGAAAAAAAATTAAAAAAATGCTTGACAAATTATGTTTCTATTGATAGTATGTTACTGTAAAGAGTAACAGAACTTTTTCAGGAGGAAACTATGATTGTGGTCATTGACAATTACGATTCTTTTACATATAACGTGGTGCAGGCATTGCAGAGACTTTCCGAGGATGAGGTGAGGGTAATCCGCTCGAAGGAGTGCACGGTCGAGGATTTGGAAGCTCTTCCCATGACGGCCCTTGTAATCAGTCCGGGGCCCGGTGAGCCCAAGGATGCGGGGGTGTCGGAGGATGCGATCAGGCACTTTGCGGGAAAGGTTCCGATTTTGGGCGTGTGTCTGGGGCATCAGGCGATCGGAGAGGCTTTCGGGGCGAAAATCATTCAGGCGAAGAGAATCTGCCACGGGGTAGTGGAGGAGATGGACCTTGACGGACGCGGACTTTTCAGGATTGTCGGAAAAAAATCTTCCTTTACGCGCTATCACTCTTTGGTCATAGACGAGTCAACTCTTCCCGACTGCTTTGAAATCACGGCACGCTCGGAGGACGGGGACATCATGGGAATCAGGCACAAGACGATGATGATTGAGGGGGTGCAGTTCCATCCTGAGTCAATCGCGTCGCAGAAGGGGGATGACATCTTCCGTGCTTTCCTGAACTACCGGCGTGAGAACCTTCATGTCGCGGAATTTTTGAATCAGCTCATGGAGAAAAAAGATTTGAGCGAGGAACAGGCGGCTCTTTTCATGGAGAACATGACCGACGGAACCATGGACGAGCGTGTGATGGCCTCTATCCTTGTTGCGATGGCAGCGAAGGGTCCATCTGCTTCCGAGATGATTGGATGCGCTTCGGTGCTCTTGAAAAAGAAAAAGCCTCTTCCGCTTAAAATGAAGGGACTTGCGGAGATTGTGGGTACCGGCGGCGACGGAAAGGGAAGCTTCAACATCTCGTCCCTTTCGGCTCTTACGGCTGCGGCTTGCGGTCAGGGAGTGGCAAAGCACGGAAACAGGGCTGTGTCAAGCAAATCCGGGGCGGCTGATTTTTATGAGAGCCTTGGAATCAAGATTGACAATCCCCCGGAGAAAACCGCGCGTCAGATTGAGGAAACTGGCTTCGGATTTTTGATGGCTCCGGTCTACCATTCTGCCATGCGTTTTGCGGCTCCTGTAAGAAAGGCTCTTGGAGTGAAGACAATCATGAACATCCTTGGTCCGCTTTTGAATCCTGCCGGGGCTGAGTACGAGGTGCTCGGAGTGTATTCCCCGGATCTGATGCAGGATTATGCGCGTGCGGCGAAGAGCCTTGGTGCGAAACGTGTCATGGTGATTTCGAGCAAGGACGGCTATGACGAGATTTCACCCTGCGCGGAGACTTTGGTCTACCAGATTAACGGAGACGGAAAGGAGTACCGCTACACAATCAGCCCGGAAAAATTCGGGATTACGGATGCTGACGAGAGCGAGCTTTCGGGAGGTTCGGGCGAGGACAACGCCAGACTTGCCATGGATGTGCTTGAGGGAAAGGGAAGACGCACGATCCGTTACGCCGTGGGACTGAACGCCGGTGCCCTCCTTTACATAAGCGGCAAGGCAAAGACTCTCAAGGAAGGCTACGACATGGCCCTTTCCGCGCTGGATGACGGCAGGGTTCTTTCCAAGATTGAGGAAGTAAAGGAATTCTCCCACGCCGCCTGACTCCTGCCACACGACACTTACCGCATGACGCTTGTCATTACCTGACTCTTGAAGTGTCATTACTCGGTCCTTTACTGTCATTACCCGGCTTGACCGGGTAATCTCTTACGGGGTAGGGATTATCGGGTCGAGCCCGATAATGACATGGAGTCGAGCACGATGATGGCATGGAATCAAGCACGATGATGACATTGAGACGAGCTTGTCTGGATTTTTTTGAAAAAGTATGATATATTAGATTTAGTGGAGGAGAATATGTCATACGATACGATGGTAGAGCAAATAAAATCAGTTCCACAAGAATGTCTCGAAGAAATTGAAAACTACATACAGTTTGTTTTATACAGATATGCTCTAACTGTTAAGTCCAATAAAGAAAAAAACTTATCAAAACATTTTGGCACTGTAAATTTTCAGAAAGACGGCCTTTCCATCCAAAAGGAAATGAGAAATGAATGGAATTAATTTTGTTGCCGATACAAATGCTTTAATTTATTTACTCAATGGCAATCCATGTATGACACCATATTTGGACAAGAGTTTGGTTTATTCTGTAATTTCAGAAATGGAGCTTTTGTCTTATCCGGGAATAACTGAATCTGAAGAGAATAGTATAAAATCGCTTCTTGCAGATTGCGAAGAAATTGCTTTATCGACTGGGATAAAAGAAAAGACTATAGAACTTCGTAAAAAATATAGAACAAAACTACCAGATGCAATCGTTGCTGCGTCAGCCATTGTAAAAGGTTTGCCGCTTATTACAGCAGATAAGGGGTTCAATCAGATCGAAGAATTAAACTTAGAGCTGATTGTACCTGTTGTATAGAAAACAACACATAACACAAGATGCCTGTCATTACCCGACCCTTACTGTTATTACCCGACTTCCGGACTGTCATTACCCGGCTTGACCGGGTAATCTCTTGAGTGGTAGTGATTATCGGGTCGGGCCCGATAATGACATGGAGTCGAGCACGATTATGACATGGAATCAAGCACGATGATGACATGGAGTCGAGCTTGAGAATGACATGAAGAAGAAATGATAGTCGGCATTTATGGCTTAAGTTTTTCTGTTTCCTGATTTTTTTACCCTCCGCATTTTTCCTTTAGCACGGGACCTTGGACATAATCCTTTTGAGTGCGGAAAAAAATTCATTTTTTTTCATTTTGATGATGACAAATCTTCGTTATAGTAGTAGAATATATTTACTGGAATACTAGTATGGGAGTTTCAAAAGAGGCTGATATGAACGAGACTTTGAAAAAAATCGGGGAGACGGGAATTGTTCCTGTTGTTGTTTTGAACAGGGCGAGCGATGCGGAACCCTTGGCGGAGAGTCTGATTAAGGGAGGCCTTCCTTGTGCGGAGGTGACTTTTAGGACGGACGCGGCTGAGGAGAGCATTCGTGCCATAGCGAAAAAATTTCCTGAGATGTTCGTGGGTGCGGGAACCGTTCTTACGACTGAGCAGGTGGACCGTGCGGTTGATGCCGGGGCTAAGTTTATAGTGAGTCCGGGGCTGAATCCGAAGGTGGTGGAGTACTGCGTGAAAAAGGGATATCCTGTGACTCCGGGAATTATGACTCCGACCGAGCTTGAGTTGGCCCTTGGTTTCGGTCTTGACGTGGTGAAGTTTTTCCCTGCCGAGAATGCCGGTGGACTCAAGATGATCAAGGCGATGAGTGCTCCCTACACGATGATGAAGTTCATGCCGACCGGCGGAATCAATGCGGCGAACGTGAGGGACTATCTTTCCTGCGACAAGATTCTTGCGTGCGGCGGAAGCTGGATGGTCAAGGGAGATTTAATCAACGCGGGTGATTTCGCGAGGATTGAGGAGCTTACGAGGGAAGCTTCTTCGATCGTGAAAGAAATCCGCGGATAAATGCCTGTGCCATGGTTGTGCCTTGACGTTTGTGCCATGGCAGGACTTGATGTTTGTGTCATTGCAGGGCTTGACCCTTGTGTCATTATCGGACTTGATTCTTGTGTCATTATCGGACTTGACCCTTGTGTCATTATCGGACTTGACCCTTGTGTCATTATCGGACTTGATCCGATAATCTCTGATTTGGGATTCCCGCGTCGGAGCGCGGGAATGACATTGGTGTTGCGCGGGAATGACATTGGTGTTGCGCGGGAATGACATTGGTGTTGCGCGGGAATGACATTCGTGTTACGCGGGAATGACATGGTTTTGTGCGCGGAATGACATGGGGGGAGACGGGGCGTTGCGGGGTGTCCCCGCTGATGGGGGTAGGGGCAAAGCTTGCTTTGAACCTAGGGGGAAGGCTTTCCCCCTCACTGGTTTTCTTCTATATATATTTTTTTTTGGAGGATAAGATGAAGGTTGTTACTTTTGGTGAGATTATGCTGAGGCTGGAGCCCGAGGGATATTTCCGTTTCGTGCAGGTGGACAGGATGACTTCTACTTTTGGAGGCGGAGAGGCTAACGTGGCGGTAAGTCTCGCGAACTACGGGATGGACGCTTATTATGTGACGAAGCTTCCCAAGCATGAGATAGGGCAGGCGGCGATTAATTCTTTGCGTCGCTATGGCGTGAACACGGATTTTATTGTGAGGGGCGGCGACCGGGTTGGAATCTACTATAACGAGAGGGGGGCGAGTCAGCGTGGGTCAAAGTGCATTTATGACCGTGCCCATTCTTCCATTGCCGAGGCTCTTCCTTCTGATTTTGACTGGGATGCGATTTTCAAGGACTGCAAGTGGTTCCATTTGACTGGCATTACTCCTGCTTTGGGCGGAAACCTGGTTCAGATTTGCATTGAGGCTTGCAAGGCGGCTAAGGCGGCTGGGGCTACGGTGAGCTGTGACTTGAACTACCGCGGAAAGCTTTGGACCCGTGAGCAGGCTCGGGAGGCGATGACGGAAATCTGCAAGTATGTGGACGTGTGCATTTCCAACGAGGAGGACGCGAAGGATGTTTTCGGAATTGAGGCTGAGAATACGGACATCAACGGTGGAAAGCTGAACAAGGAGGGATATAAGTCCGTTGCCAAGCAGCTTGCGGATAAGTTCGGGTTCAAGAAGGTGGCCATTACGCTCAGGACTTCGATTAACGCGAACAGGAACAATTGGGCGGCTCTTTTGTATGACGGAAAGGACTTTTGTTTTTCCAAGGAATACGAGATGTACATTGTGGACCGCGTGGGCGGGGGCGACAGTTTCGGTGGCGGACTGATTTATTCGCTTTTGAACGGAAAGTCAACTCAGGATGCGGTGGATTTTGCGGTGGCGGCATCTTGTCTTAAGCACTCCATTGAGGGGGATTACAATATGGTCTCGGTGGATGAGGTGGAGAAACTTGCTTCCGGAAACGGCTCGGGAAGGATACAGCGCTAGATTTTTTTAGATGGGGATGTGGATTTTGGGTTCGCATCCCTTTTTCTGAATGTCAGGCGAGGACTGAGAGATTTTCCGCAAGTTCCCTCACTTTTTCCAGTGAAAGACTTGTGGCCTTCGCAATCTGTTCGAATGAAAGGATGTTCATTTTGAGAAGGTTCTCCGCAGTCTCAACAGATTTTCGAGTCTCTCCATCAGAAAATCCGTCAGAAAATCCATCTTCATATCCCTCTGCACGCATGTTTCTCTTGAAACGCTCTTCGTTAAACTCCTCAAGGATCATCCCGATTACCTCCGCTTTTTGTCGAGTAAAGAAACCGTCAAGAAGATTTTTGTCAATCGCCTCGTCCACGGCTTTGTTTACAGCGTCCTGCACTTTCATTCCGCTTTTTTTGTTGCGTCTTACCATTCCTACGAACTTACTGTAATCATACAACGCATTGCATTTTTTTTGAAGTCCCTCGCTGTGATTTTCATTTATATTTTTCACATAGGCAGTCCACTCATAGGGGTTGTTGCAAGGTGCAAGCTTCGCTTCTCCTTTGATCTTAAATGCATCGGAAAGACGCATCTCGGACTCGTCGTCCAATTGTGTTGGCCCGTTGTAGAATACTATGAACTTCGGTGCTGGAATCTCAATTTTTTTACTTCGGTTCGGATCTTGGTCAGTTTCTGCAAGATAAATCTGATACAACTGGGAAAAATACATCAGCCCCCGCAGTGGCATGTTCTGGTTGCAGGTGGACTGCTGCTCAAAAAGAACCATCTGGTCATCTATCAAAAATGACACGTCATTGTGCATGGTTATGTAAATTACGTTCTCAATTGTGTTCAGCTCAAGAGCATCCGGGTCAGCGTAGTCGGTTCCATTTAATGCGTTGTACAAATCCAGCCGCCATCTCTTGCTTTCTTCGGTATCGCGTCCGAAAATGGCCTTGAAGAGCCTGTCCTTGTATTGTCTTTGCGTGCCTGGTGTAAAATCCAAAATAAACCTCCTTTTTCAGTGCCTAGTGCTCAATTCTCAATTCTCACCTCTCACCTCTCACCTTCCTACATATATAATATTCCCCAAATTCCCGCTACGGTAATCAAAGTGCGGAAAAAGATCAAAAAAAGTGGGAAAATCCGGGGTCCGGTGTCTCAAAAACAAATTTTTTATAAAAAAACTTGCCGAAATCATCTTTTTTTATTATCTTATTTAGTACGAACAAATGACCGGTTCCAGGACCGGTTTTTATATAGGAGTAATAAAAATGGCTAAACAGTTGATTTACAATGAAGA
>DFKI01000112.1 GCA_002373325.1 Treponema sp. UBA3649 | reverse complement strand
AAAGCGATGCACGGGTGAGGGATTTTCTCCGCTTCATCAGGACAAACGAGCCCGGGACGGATGATTTTGCGAACCGGCTTTCCGCTATGGTGGAAAAAATTAAGGACGATGAAAAATTCAGGAAGGAGTTTGCTGCGATGAATTTGCATGACAGGGACATAACGAGGACCGTGAGAAGGGAGGCACTTGCCGAGGGGATGGAGAAAGGAATTCAGAAGGGAATTCAGGAGGGACTCAACCGGGGGATGATGGAGAAGGCTGTTGAGGATGCAGTTATAATTGTGCGGGACTTCAATATAGAGCCGCGAATTGCAGCACAGAAAATGAATGTTTCGATTGAGACATTGCTTGAGAGACTGGGAAAAGACTGAGTTTCTGCGATGCACAATGGTGGAGACAATCAATATGGAGATTATGAGGCAAAAACAGCCGCTATGACGTTCTCCATTTTATCAGGACGAACGAACCGGGGACGGATGATTTTACTCATAAAATTTGAGCGAAACCTTAATTTGGGAGCGTGAGTTTTACTGTTTTTTCCGTCAGGAAAAATGTGAGCCTTCGCGACCAAAGTAAAACTCATTAAGCAAGCACAAGCTTGCGAGGAGTTTGCTGCGATGAATTTGCATGACAGGGACATAACGAGGACCGTGAGAAGGGAGGCACTTGCCGAGGGGATGGAGAAGGGAATTCAGAAGGGAATAGAAAAAGGAATTCAGGAGGGACTCAACCGTGGGATGATGGAGAAGGCTGTAGAGGCCGCTAAAGTCATGTTGAATGACGGCATGGAAATAACAAAAGTCGCAAAATATGTGAATCTGCCGGTGGAGACAATCAATATGGAGATTATGAGGCAAAATCATCCGCTATGACGTTCTCCATTTTATCAGGACGAGTGAGCCCGGAACGGATGATTTTACTCATAAAATTTAAGCGAAACCTTAATTTGGGAGCGTGAGTTTTACTGTTTTTTCTGTCAGGAAAAATGGGAGCCTTCACGACCAAAGTAAAACTCATTAAGCAAGCACAAACTTGCGAGGAGTATGCCGAATAAAACACAATGAAAAGCATAAAATCAATACATTTGTAGAGTTAAAAACAGAAAAATACAAAAATTCCAGTCATAAAATCAAATTTTTTATGTTTTATTCGGTGATAATTGTCCGTAATATAAAGAGGAATGTCGGTTTTTCTGTTAAACACTTTGACAGAAAAAAATTTTCAAAAAATAACAAAAAGTTTAAAAAAGAATTTGACGAGAAGCAAAAAATGTGCTATCGTTAAATTACAGGGCACGAAAAGTACCCAAAAAAATAGGAGGAATTCTTATGAAAAAGATTATTGCCATTACAGCAATGGTAGCCGCGGCGGCTGGTATCGCTTCTGCCGTGGAGTTTACTTCAAAAGTAAAGATGGGAGCCAATGTCGCAAACGATGCTGGTGAAGCTGTCGAGTTTTTCAAGGTCAAGAATACAAACCAGAAAGACGATGACACATTGATTTTTACCTTCAACGGTGAGAAGGCTGGAGCTCAGTTCAAGGCATGGTACAACTACACGGGTGCTGATCCTGATAACCTGGGTGTACGCGGTGCAAACATCTGGTTTAAGCCGATTGACATGCTCAAGGTAACTGTTGGAAACATCGGACTCGACTCTTACAAAGAGCAGATTTTCTGGTGGCACGGTGTTTATGGTGCAAAACCGGGTTCTTGGGGTGCATTTGGTGGAAACTACCTCGAAGGCGTTGGAGCAAAGGTTGAGCTTACTCCGATTGACGGTCTGAGCATTGAGGCTGCGATTGCACCTGGAATTGACACAGCCCTTCTTTCTACCGCTGATGGTTACGGATACAAGGGATATGCGCTCAAGGCAAAGTATGGATTCGGACCTGGATCTGCCGCAGTTGTCTTCGCTGACAAGGGAAAGGACGCGGACAAGCTCATCGGAATCGGTGCTGATTTCTCCGGTGTCGAGGGACTTTATGCGTTTGCAAATGTTACACTCCGCTTGAACAGCGGTCTCGTTGGTATCGCTCTTGACGATTATGTGAAGTACTCAGCTGGAGCTCTTACAGTTCAGGCACACGTTCCTTTCGTTCTGTACAAGTCCGGCGACAAGATGATTCCTGGTGTTTATGCAACAGTCAAGGCTTCTTATGCAATGGGAGCTTTCACACCTTACCTGCTGGTTTCAACAGAGCCTGACGGAGACAAAGGATGGACATTCGGTGATGGTGCTGACAAGTTCAACTTCACTATGACATTCAAGCCTGGTGTTACATTCAACGTTGGTGAGGCTTCATTTGATGTTGCTTTCCGTGCAGATGTTGATGCCGGTGCTGCAGTTGATGCAGAGAAGTTCAACTGGTCTGTTCCGGTTGACATCTCAATCAGTCTCTAATCCAAGGATCTGTTAGACTGACAGAATCTTTTATGGAAGGACATCGCTTTCGGGTGGTGTCCTTTTTTTGATTTTGCACATTTTGATGAAGTTTTCTTGCATCAAAAAAAACGGCACCAATCTTTCGACTGATGCCGCTTGTTGATTAACAGTGATTTAAGCTGTTAAACCTGGATTAGAAGCTCATGCTGAACTTTACAGGTACGGAAATTTCAAATGCCTTTGCTGCCGTAACATCAAGAGCTGCATCGATTGAACAATCTCCGACTTTGAACTCAACTCCCGGTCTAATTGTCATCTTGAAATCTCCAAGGAAGTTACCATCGCTTATGTACAGATAAGGAGTTGCTCCGCCAAGAGAATATGCAATCTTTGCCTTTGCACCAACAAATGCCTTGTCATCCTCTGTGAAATAAGCAAAGTCCCATGGATTTTTCGGGTCATAAGCTTCCATATTGTAACCACCGGCAACAAATGCTTTGATTGAGAGAGCGTCCGCAGGAATCTCTGCATAAGCCTCAACACGAACCTTTGCAAACTTATCATTTGCTGTGAATCCAAGAGCGTTCACGAAGATTGTGGCGGGTCCGAATGTATTTTTGTAACCAGCTCCAAATCCGAGATTGTGGAAACTGTTCTTTGCATCGAACATTGCACTAATTGTTCCAAGACCATCAGCACTATAAGCAGCCTTTACACCAATCTCTCCAATTGCAGCTTTTGCATTGTTTAACGCAGCCTCTTTTTGTGCATCTGTATACTCCTTCCAAGCATCTGCACCTTTTTTATCACCCGCTACAGCACCCTCTACAGCAACCTGTTCTGCATTCTTAAACAAAGAGCCGTTCCAGTCGGGGGCAAATGTCGCGTCGAATGTAATCCCATCAACAGGAGCTAATGAAAGGGTAAGCCCCGCACTTCCGATTCCTGAATAAGTATTCCAGTCAATTGTCTCAACGTTCAGGTTTGTGTCCCAACTACCTACATTTACTGTAAGTATATCAAGAGGCTTAATCCAAATGTTCCACTTTGATGAGTTGATGTCAGTTCCGCCACCTTCACAGATATGATAAGTAGCACCAGCCTTTTCACCAGAGATAGAGAAACTGATTGGAGACTCATAATCCTGGTTATGGTGAGTCAAAGTCAACATTTTCATAGTGCCGTTCGTCTTCTCATAGTTGAACGCATTAACATCAATCTTGATACCTGCACTGACCTCTGCTGCCATGGCGATACCAGCCGCCGCGGCTGGCAACACCCACGGTATCTCTTGACGGTGCAAGGAATTATATCAGAAATTTTGGGGCGGGTTTTGCAAATTTTATGGTTTTTAGGCTTTTTTTTGTGAAATTCCGGGCATTTTCAGTTTAAAAATGTGTGTTTGCACACTTGGATTTATAATAAAAATTTGCTGTGGATTAAGGAGAAAATATCTGATATAATTTAAAAAAACGTGTTTGTACACTTGGTTTTAAAGAGGAATCTATGGAGATAAAGCGGGACTTATATCTGAGGAAACTGATTGACAGGAGAAAAAACGGGCTTGTGAAAATCATCACGGGGGTAAGGAGATGCGGGAAGTCCTATCTGCTGTTCGAGCTCTATTACAAGCACCTTCTTTCGCAGGGGACCGATGAGAAATCAATCATAAAAATCTCGCTGGACAGCAACGACTTTGCGCGGCTCAGGAATCCGAAGGAGCTTTCCAGGTACATCGAGGAGAGGACTGAGGGCGATCGCGATTTCTACATATTTATAGATGAGATTCAGTTCTGCGGGAAGATTCCGAATCCGTACCTGCCCGGTGACTTCATTACCTTTTACGACGTTCTGAACGGACTTCTTCAAAAAAAGAATCTGGACATTTACATTACGGGAAGCAACTCGAAGATGCTCTCAAGCGACGTGCTTACGGAATTTCGCGGACGTGGCGACGAGGTGAGGGTATACCCGCTTTCCTTCTCTGAATTTTACGCTGCGGGTGGCGGTGAGAAAAATTCGGCGTTGGACGAGTACATGCTTTTCGGTGGCCTTCCGCTGATTATGGAGAGGCCGTCGGTCGAGTCCAAAATCAACTACCTGAGGCAGCTTTTCGAGGAGACATATTTCAGGGACATCGTTGAGCGGAACCGCATTGAGCGGGGAGACATCCTTTCGAACCTGACTGACTGCCTCTGCTCCTCCACGGGCTCACTCACGAACATCCACAATCTCACGCAGACCATCAATTCCGTGCAGCACAACAAAAAGGGAAATCTCGTGAGCGACCCAACCGTAAAATCCTATGTGGACCACCTGAAGGACGCTTTTCTTTTCAGCGAGGCCCGGCGGTATGACGTGCGCGGGAAAAGATATTTCGAGTCACAGAGCAAGTTCTACTGCGTGGACACCGGACTGAGGAACGTGCGGCTGAACATGAGGCAGAACGAGGAGACTCACCTGATGGAGAACGTGATTTACAATGACCTCTTGCGTAGGGGACTTTCCGTCGATGTGGGGGTGGTCGAGCAGTACTCAAAGAGCGGCGAGGGAAAGACGCAGAGAAGAATCCGTGAGATTGATTTTGTGGTGAGCAGCGGAACAAACCAGTGCTACATCCAGTCGGCGTTCGCACTGTCCACCGGGGAAAAAGCTGAGGCGGAGCTTAAGCCGTTCAGCATAATAAACGACTCCTTCAAAAAAATCGTAGTCACAAGAAGCGAGCTGATGCCCTGGTATGACGACAGGGGCGTGTATCACGTGGGACTCGCTGATTTTCTGCTTGCCGATGAAATAATCTGACGCCAATCAAATTTTCGCTGGATTCGGAGTATGATGTCGTGCATAGACGATAAAAATGGGTTGATTTTGTCGTGTGTATACGATAAAATAAGGGTGAAATCAATGTGGTATCCTTGCATTTTAGCAGGAAAAGGGGATGAAATGGACCATAATGTATTGAAGAGAGTGATTCTTGAGCAGACTGAGCTCATCAAGAAAGTGCCGATATGCGGGCGGGATTATTCTTTCGAGAAGAACGTGAACTATCTGCTTGTGGGGCTGAGAAGGGCCGGAAAATCTACGCTCCTTTACAAAATGGCCAGGGACTTGGTGGCGGCGGGCTGCGGATGGTCCCAGATAATCTTCGTCAACTTCGAGGATGACCGCATACTGGATTTCAGGCGGACGGATTTTGATGACATCCTTGAGGTAGCTTATGAGCTTGCAGGGGACAAAGAGGCACATTTTTTCTTTGACGAGATACAGATTGTTGAAGGATGGGAGCACTTCGCTCGACGCATGGCAGACCAGAAAAAACATGTGTGCATAACCGGAAGCAACGCCAAGATGCTCAGCTCTGAGATGGAATCCGTGCTCGGTGGGCGATATATCTCAAAAATGATAATGCCTTTCTCGTTCTCCGAGATTCTTTCCTTCAAATCAGTTGAACATGATGAGAACGCCCTGCTTACTGCATCCGGCACCGGGGCAATCATCCGGGAATGTCAGGAATACGTCGCGGAGGGGGGACTTCCCGAGATGCTGAGCATGATCAACAAGAGGGATTATATCAAGAGCGTTTTCGAGAAAGTCCTTTTGGGCGACATCCTTGAGAGGGAAAAGATAAAAAATCAGATGGCTCTCCGGCTCATGGTAAAAAAAATCGCTGAGACCGTGATGCACGAGGTTTCCTTCAACACTCTGGCAGGCAACGTAAAAGCGGCGGGTGTGAAGACTTCGACCGACTCGATGATTGAGTACGCCTCATACGCGGAAAACGCATACCTTCTGTTCAGGTCAAAAAACTTCGTCTCCAAATTCGCGGAAAAGGAAAGCCTCCCCAGGTTCTATTTCTACGACACGGGCATTCTTTCCCTTTTTCTTGTTGACAAGACTCCGGCACTCCTTGAGAACACTGTCGCGGTTCATCTGAGAAGGCGGTTCGGGAATGACGTTTATTACTATAAGTCCCGGCAGACAGGAATCGACGTTGATTTTTACATTCCTGAGGCAAAGTGCGCGGTACAGGCGGCGTATTCCCTTGAGGGCACGGAAAAAAGGGAGTTGGGAAATCTTCTGTCGCTTGCGGAAAAGGATGCGGGAGTCCGACGGCTGATTGTGGTCACAAACGGCGAGGAGAAAACAGTCTCCAAAAAGGGCTTCGAGATTGAGGTGATGCCCATCCACAAATTTCTCCTGAAATTCTGAAAAAAAACAGCACCAATCTTCCGACTGATGCCGCCTTGTGGTCTAACAGTGGTTTAGACTGTCAGGATGGATTAGAATGCGACCTGGAAACTTACAGGAATACCAAATGTAACAGAGCTTCCTACGTTTACATCACCAGCTGCTTCGATTGCACACTTACCAACGTTGAACTTAACGGCATCAACCGGCGCAAACCAAATGTTCCACTTTCCAGTAAGAGTCGTACCACCGGTCTTGTCAGTAAGCTTTAATGTTCCACCAGTCTTCTCGCCAGAAACAGAAAAAGTGATAGGTGCATGGTAAAACTCATTTTCATGCTTGCCGATGAAATAATCTGACGCCTCTCTTCCATGCTATTGAAAGCATTCGAAATATGTACTATTATATCAGCATGAAGTTTTATTCACCTTATCCGCAAATGACATCCGATGCCGCCCGGATTCCCGATAACGTAAACGTCAAGCTTTTTATGAGGCACAGCATCCGTTTTGAAAATCCGCCGGACGGAGATTATTCCACTTTGCTTCTCACGCCCGAAGGAATTGAGCTTGCAAAAAAAATCGGGGAGTCCATCGACAGACCCTTGGGAAAATGCGCGGCTAGTACTGTGGAAAGATGCGGACAAACAGTGGAGGCAATCACCAGCGGAATGAGTCCCGATTTGAAAATGGGCTACACAAAGGAAAAACTTCTCAGGCTTGCTCCGTTCAGTTCCTTGGTAATCGACTCAAAACCGGAAGGCATGACTGGAATCGGCTGGCACGAGTATTTCAACGCATTGCAGACCGGGGACACTCTTACAAGCCGTGGAGTAACGGTGGAGCAGGAGGCAGCGTCAATCCTGGACGGAATCTTTTCAATCAACGGAGAGCCCGGAACCTTGGATTTACTGTGCTCCCATGACTGCCACGTGGTTGTTTTGGCAAGCGCTCTCTTCAATCTGAAAACGGGATTGGACGGACATGACTGGTGCCGCTACACCGAGGGACTTTTCCTTTATGGAACGCGGGATGATTTTACTGCTCTGTGGCGGGGTGAGAAAAAACAATTTATTAAATACGGATACGGGGTATAGGTATGACAGCCGGAAGAAAAAAGACTCTCACGCTCATTTCGTGCGGACTTTGGATTCCTCTGATTTTCTGTCTGTTCTTTTGCAATGATTTTGAGCCTGCTTACGGAAAACAGATTCCGTTCAATCGGACCGCATGGCACAAAAACAAAAACAACGCGCGCTATTACATGACCGAGGATTTGAAAGAAAGGCTCACGGAGAAAAATATCTCCCGAGAAGACGTGATCAGCATTTTGGGAAAACCCTGGTATGAAAACAACAGTCTTTTGTGCTATTATCTGAAGCCGGATGAGATGGTCGGACTTGGATATTCGGAGCTTGTCATCGAGCTTGACGGAAATCATAATGTAGTCAACGTGAAGGTGGAGCACCCGGATTGAGATTCCGCTTCATCGGCAAAAGAAATATTTTGTGGCAAATCAGCTGAGGAAGATTAAAATGAAGATTTTAGGAATTGAGAGTTCCTGCGACGAGACGGCATGTGCCATCGTGGAGGACGGACATAAAATTTTGAGCAACGTGGTGGCGACGCAGATTCCCTTCCACCAGATTTATAAGGGTGTGGTCCCGGAGATTGCGAGCAGAAAACACGCCGAATGGATTCTTCCTGTCGTGCGAAAATCCCTTGACGAGTCGGGACTGAAATTTGATGATGTGGACGCCATCGCAGCTACGAACCGGCCCGGACTCATGGGCTCTCTTTTGGTGGGGCTCTCTTTCGGAAAAACTCTCGCATGGGCTCTTGGAAAACCTTTCCTTGCCGTAAACCACATGCTCGGTCATCTTTACGCGGCTCATCTTGAGAACGACATTCCCTATCCCTACCTGGGACTTCTTGTGAGCGGCGGACACTCAATCATCGCGAAGGTGAACGGATTTGATGACCTTGAAATTTTGGGAACCACCATTGACGACAGCGTGGGAGAGGCTTTTGACAAAGTTGCGAAGTTCTACGGATTGGGATACCCCGGGGGAGTAATCATCGACAAACTTTCCAAGCAGGGAAATTCCAAGGCATTTTCGTTTCCTCTTCCGAAACTTGACAAGGGAGACCACCGCTACGATTTTTCTTTCAGCGGATTGAAGACAGCCGTAATCCATCAGGCAGACCTTTTTTTGAACAAGGGATTTGAGAAGACTCCTGAAAACATCGCGGCCTCATTTCAGGAAGTTGCGTGCCAGACTTTGGTTAGCCGTCTCATGCGTGCCGTTGAGGACACAGGATTGAAAACCGTGGTTGCGGGAGGCGGGGTTGCTGCAAACAGTCGTCTACGTGAGCTTCTTTCCGAGCGATCTGATTTGAAATGCATTTTTCCACCCCTGAAACTTTGCGGAGACAACGGTGCCATGATTGCGGGAGTGGCCTATCACTTTTTCAAGAGGGGAGACACAAGTCCGCTCAGCACGACCGCATGTGCAAGGATTCCTCAGTTCAAGCGTGGACTTGCGAATCTTGAGGCATTCGGACGCAGGTAGATTTCGGAGATTAAAATGACGATAAAAGACGATGATTTAATTTCTGTTGACCGCTGCTCGGTTAAGGGCATGTCAAAAACTTACTTGAAAAATTTCAGCTGGAAAATGAAAGGCGGAGAGGCATGGCTTGTAACAGGGGCCAACGGAGGAGGCAAGGCTGATTTTCTTAAGGCACTTTCCGGCGAGCTGAGCTTTGTTCCAGAAGAAGACTCAGAGTCAAAAATCAGTCCGTCCTTTTCATCCCTTTTTGAAAAATCCGTCGCGGTGGTTTCGCTTGAGGAAGCCGCACGTTTAATAGAAGAAGAAAGGGCAAGGGATGAGAGTGAGATCATGGACCGTGAGGACGAGGGTCGCACAGGAAGGCAATATATTGCAGAAGTCCTTGGTGGCTCTTCGAAAAAGCACGCTCCTCTTCCGCCCGTCGCACACAGATTGGAAACTTTTCCGCAGGTAAAACTTTGTGGCGTGGAAAAAATCCTGGACCGGGGACTCCGCTACATGTCCACAGGTGAAATCCGAAGGACTCTTTTGTGCAGGGCATTGCTTTCAGGTTGCCGGCTCTTGATTTTAAGCGATCCCTTTGCGGGACTGGACGTTGAGTCAAGAAAAATCCTCCTTGAGTTTTTTGACACAATCACTTCAAGGCAGCTTGGCGGGATGAAAACGGAGAGCGGATTTCCCACAATCATTTTGAGCATGGAGCGCTTCCACGAGATTCCAAAAAGCATTAACCGTGTGCTGGAGATTTCCGGACGCAAAATTGTTTTCTCAGGCTCACGTGATGATTACGAGTTGCTTCTTGAAAAAAGAGCTTCGGAAAACGCATCGGTCGATGAAAAAAAACGCAGGGACTTTTTGTCGGCTCTGGAAAAAATCAGTACGGAGTACAAAAATCTTTTGCCGGATGAGGAAAAAGCTGATTCGGATGAAAGTCTGATTCGTTTTGAGAACGTGAACGTGGGATGGGGAGAAAATCACGTGCTCCGGGACTTGAGCTGGGAAGTGAGACGGGGAAATCATTGGCTTATCCGTGGACCGAACGGCTCGGGCAAGACTACAATCCTTGAGCTGATTACCGGGGACAACATGCAGGTCTTCCGTGAAAAAATCTTCCTCTTTGGAAAAAGACGCGGGTCGGGTGAGACAATCTGGGACATAAAGAAAAAGCTTGGCATCGTGAGTTACAGGCTCCACGTTGAGTACAGGATGGTCGGTTCCACTTCTCTGATTGAAACGGTCGTGAGCGGATTCCATGACAGCATCGGTCTTTATGAGCAGACTACTGATTTTGAAATCGCTTCGGCAAAACAGTGGCTCAATCTTGCGGGATTTTCTGGACGTGAGAATGAGTCCTTCGGTTCGTTGAGCTACGGTGAGCAGAGGGCCATTTTGATTTTACGGGCGGCGGTAAAACTTCCCTGCGTCCTGATTTTGGATGAGCCATGCCACGGACTAGATGAGAATAACCGCGAAAAGATTCTGCATCTTCTTGAGACAGTCGGAAACTCCGGCACTACGACACTCCTTCATGTGACCCACGACGCGAGCGAGGTACTTCCGTGTGAGAAGCATGTGCTTGAGCTGTACCCGGAGAAGGATCCGATGTATGGAATCTCTGAAATGACGTGAGACTGTAATTGAAACAAAATCATTTTTATAGTAGAATATCATTCATTATTTTTGATTTTTTGTCCGAGGTATCCTTATGATTTTTTCACCGGTTGAAGTCCAAGAGACCGTCAATATGTTTATGCGTCAGAAACTTGACGTTCGTGCCATCACCATGGGCATTTCCCTCCGCGACTGTGCTTGCGAGGACGGAAAAAAGAGCCGCCAGAAGATGTACGACAAAATCATGCGTTATGCCGGGAATCTTGTGAAAGTCGGTCAGGACATCGAGAAGGAGTTCGGAGTCCCAATCATCAACAAGCGCATTTCAGTCACGCCAATTTCCCTTGTCGCCGAGCCCAGCGGTGAAAAATCCTACGTGGAGTGGGCAATCACCCTGGACAAAATCGCAAAGGAGCTCAACATAGATTTCGTGGGCGGATTTTCTGCCCTTGTCCAAAAAGGAATCACACCCGGAGACCGCACCTTGATTGAGTCCATCCCCGACGCATTGAACGAGACCGAGCGTGTGTGCTCATCGGTGAACGTTGGAACCACAAAGAACGGAATCAACATGGATGCCGTAAAGCTCATGGGTGAAATCATCAAGAGGACTGCGGAGGTCTCTGCCTCAAAACCCGTGAACGGATGCGCGAAGCTTGTGGTCTTTACGAACGCACCTGAGGACAATCCCTTTATGGCGGGAGCTTTCCACGGTCCCGGAGAAGGCGACTGTGTTCTGAACGTGGGTGTCTCAGGCCCCGGAGTAATTCTTGCGGCTGCACGTGAGTTCAAGGGAAAACCGATCAACGAGCTTGCGGACGGAATCAAAAAGATGGCCTTCAAAATCACTCGCATGGGACAGCTTGTCGGAACCGAGGCTGCGAAACGTCTTGGAGTGAATTTCGGAATCCTTGATTTGTCCCTTGCACCGACCCCTGCCGTGGGAGATTCAGTGGCACGCATTCTTGAGGAAATCGGTCTTGAGGGAGCAGGAGCACCCGGAACAACGGCGGCACTTGCAATGCTCACCGACATGGTAAAAAAAGGCGGCGTAATGGCAAGCACCAACGTGGGCGGACTTAGCGGAGCCTTCATCCCTGTGAGCGAGGACGAGGGAATGATCAACGCGGTAAAGCAGCACAGCATCACGCTTGAAAAACTTGAGGCCATGACCTGCGTCTGTTCTGTCGGACTTGACATGATTGCAATCCCCGGCGACACACCTGCGACCACAATCAGCGGAATCATGGCGGATGAGATGGCGATCGGAATGGTGAACAACAAGACCACTGCCGTAAGACTGATTCCCGCACCCGGAAAAAAAGCCGGCGAATGGGTTGAGTTCGGCGGACTTCTGGGAGGATGTCCAGTAATCGACGTAAACACTTTCAGTTGCGCGGATTTCATCAACCGTGGAGGAAGAATCCCGGCTCCGATTCACTCATTCAGAAACTGATTTTCGCCGCGTCGGTCCTTCCGAATGGAATACGCAAAAATAATTCCCGCCGTAAAAAACAACGGCATTTACGAAATGGCAAGGGATTTTATCCGCCCTCATGAAAAAATCTCCTGCCAGCTCTCGGAATTTCTGTGCAATCAAAATAAAAACGTGTTCTCCGTGCTTTCAACGAGCGGTGACTCAATTTCTGTCAGCGGCATCTTCTACTGCTCCAAGGGCGGCACAGTGCTTCCGTTCTTCAATCTTCCCTTTTTGAAAGAAAAAAAAGACTTCATAAGACGGTCCCTCCTTGATTTTTTTTATGGACGGAAAATTTTCTGCGTGTCGGGTGAAAGCTCCTCAGTTGATTTTCTTACGGAGATTTTACTTTCAGTCGGAAATCAGAGGATAAAAGAAAGACGCTTTTTTATTTCAATGGAATCGGAGAATCAGGCTGAGAAAATTTGCGGCAAACGAATTCCCGGAATCAGCTTCTTCCAATGCACAAGAGAAAATTCCGACGAGATTTTTTCCATGCAGATTGACTACATCAAGGAGGAGGTTCTCCCCGAAGGCATGAGCCTGAATCTTCCCGTGGAGCGCTTTGAGATGGACCGTCTTTTGAAAAAGGGAAAAATCTACGCGGTCGCAACTGAGGACGAAATTCTTTGCAAGGCTCAGATCAACGCCGAGACGGATTCTGGCATCTTGATCGGAGGCGTGTACACGAAGACACAGCAGCGCAGAAAGGGATTTGCCCGGATGATGATGGAGAATCTTAAATCCCTTGCGACGAATGCGGGAAAAAGCTGCGTCCTTTTTGTGAACGAGAAGAATGGTGCGGCAATCAGCTTGTACGAAAAAACCGGTTTTGAGAGAATAGGGGCGCACGAGATTGTCTACATGGAGTGACGCGGTGATTGGTCAAGCTATTCACCGCATTTTTGCGGAGATTTTATAGTTTGTGCTTCTGCCGCCTGACGTTGCGTCCATTTCAAGTATGCCCTTGCTTTCTAAATCCTTGATGTCGCGAAGGGCTGTGTCGGATGAGCACTTTGTGATTTTTGCCCATTTTGAAGTATTGAGCACGCCGAACCAGGACGGATCCAAAATCCTTGCAATCATCTTTCTTTGTCGCTCGTTCAGAGGAATGTCCTCAATGGACTGGAGATAGGCATACTTTTTCAGGACAGCGTTCGAAGACTCAAGGCTTGTCTCAATCGCTTTTAAAATGCATTTCAAAAACCATTCGAGCCATTCCGTTATGTCAAGGTTTCCTTTCTGCGTTTGTTCCAGAACTTCATAATAGGCTTTTCTTTCCGTCATTATCTGATTTGACATGCTGTAGAAACGCAGGGATGTTTTGTCGCTCCGGCAAAGGAGCATGTCTGAAATTGCCCTTGCGATTCTTCCGTTTCCGTCATCAAAGGGGTGTATCGTGACGAACCATAGGTGCGCGACCGCCGACTTAATAAATCCATCGTCAGAAGAGGAGTTGAACCAAGTCAGGAATTTTTTCATTTCCAAAGGGACTTGTTCGGGGGATGGTGCTTGATAATGGACGGTCTCCTTTCCGACTCCACCGGATACAACTTGCATCGGATTCTTGCGGTATTTTCCGACATCAATTTTGTACATTCCGCTGTAGGAGTTTGGAAAAAGACATGCCTGCCATCCGCAAAGTCTTTTTTTTGTTAGCGGCTTATCGTAATTTTGTGTGGCATCCAGCATCATCTCCACAACGACATCGATGTTCCTGGTTGATTGGCAGAGACCGTCTGTCTGAATGCCGAGTTTTCTGGCGATTGATGAGCGGACCTGAGTTTTGTTCAGTATCTCGCCTTCAATTTCGCTTGATTTTATGATGTCGCTTGTCAAGGTTGAAATCACTTTGTCCTGCCGCTCGGATAGTCCAAGCTGCTCCATTTTTGAAAGAAGTTTTCCCTGCTCTATATGGCAAGTCTCAAGCAGGGGAGAGATTCTTTTTTCATTGTAGGTAAAACCAGGCCACGCATCCCATTCGTAAATGTACATGCCTGTATCGTAATGATTATGCGGAGATTGGTCAAGCTATTCACCGCATTTTTGCGGAGATTGGACTATGGCTGTGCATAAGGGACAATTTTCCGCATCCAATCCGTGTCAAGTGCGGCAATGACATGAATTTCCGCTTACTTCTTTCCCAGCTCCACTGATTTTTCGAATGCGGCGGTGGCGGCTTCGATTACGGCGTTTCGGAATCCGTTTTTCTCAAGCGCGATCACACCCTCAATCGTGGTTCCTGCAGGAGAGCACACGGCATCCTTTAGCTCGCTGATTGAGCGTCCGTCCTCCAAAGCCATGGTTGCGGCTCCACGGAGAGTCTGTGCGGCATAGATGTAAGCCTGTTTTCGTGGGATGCCGAACCTGACCGCAGCATCTGCAAGTGCCTCTATGAAAAGGAACGCATAGGCAGGACCTGAACCGCTTACGGCAGTCACACCGTCCATGAGCTTTTCGCTCACAATCTCGGCTTTTCCTGTCGCTTCCAAAAGGGACTTCGCACAATCAGCTTCCTCGGACAAGACGTTTTCGGCGGGACTGATTCCGATCATCGCCTCTCCGACCGTCGCAGGAAGATTGGGCATGATTCTTACGATGTGGATTTTTGCACCCTCATCACCCAAGGCGGATTTCAGAGTGTCCAATGTGACGCCCGCAGCCATGGAGATGAGCAAAGTGTTTTCCTTGAGCGCGCCGCGGATTTCACTCAGCACGGATTTCACGTACATGGGCTTTACGGCAAGGAAGAGCACGTCCGCCTTGAGCACCACGTCCTTGTTTGATGCAAGCGCGTGTACACCGACCCTTGAGGCAAAAGCTTCCGCCTTGGAAATGTCAGCGTCGGTCACAAAAATATTTCCGGGAACGAATTTCCTCGCGATTCCTTCCATCAAAGCACCGCCCATCATTCCACAGCCGATGCATCCAATCTGGAGTTCATTCAGTTTTTTCATCTTCACACCCTTTCAAAGTTTCAGTCTTTATTTCGCACGAGCGGCAACTGCTTTTTTTACTGCCTCGGCAAAGAGCTGGTTCTGGTCATCGCGTACCTCTGCTGAGAACTCGGGGGAACCGTCGGCAGCCTTCCGGTAGAAGTCGGCGGAGTCGGTGGTGTAGGCCGGTGTGTCGGGATTGTTGATCCACCAGTCAAGGACGGCCACGATGCAGAGCGTGTACTTAATCAGGTTGGCGTTCGTGGCGGCGGTGGTGCGGTCATCCTTTTTGGCACCGAGCAGAACATCAAGACGCTTTGAGACCACGTTCGGAATGTCGAAAACATAGCGGTCCCAGGGATTCATCACGCCAAGGACGGGCTTCTTTGATCCTGCGTTCTCGTCAATGCGGCGGACAAGGACTGTAAACACAGTTCGGATATAATCTGTGCGGTTGTAAAGCGGCTCATACTTGCTGTCGTTGCGGGGCTTCGTGAGGGTGGGAGCGTTGAACTGCAAGTTGGGCAGGAAGTAGAATTTCTCGCGCCAGAGGATATTGTTGATGTTTTCCTTTCCGTAGTTCGTGGTGGGGTAGTCTGCCTGTGAGTAAAGCGAGTTCATGAAATTCCTGAGGTAGTCGCCGAGCTTTTTATAGAACAAATCTTCCAGATAGAATCCCCAGTCGGCCATTACGTTGGACATGGAATCCTGGAGCATACCCAGCTTTTCGTCCGCCTTGAGATTGAAGTTGATGTTGCGGCATCCGTGGAAAAGGTCGTCCAGAATCTTTACGAGCACCATCGCGACCTGGGTTCCGTTCTCCGGGCTGAGCATGTTGAATCCCTCGTTGAATTTGTAGAGGGGCTGGAAATACGTGAACATATCCGGGTGAGTGTCCAGATGGCTGAATCCTGCTTCCGGGAAAAGCTGCTCAAGAAGCTTGAGTCCAGTGTCCACAATCTCGTTTCTTTTTCCGGGGATGTGTCTGTTCTCCTCTGCCTTTTTGCGGGCCTCCTCCTCTTCCTTTTTGATTTCCTCCTCGGATTTCTTTTTCTTTTCAGGAAGGAGAAGGTCATATTTTGAAAGACCCACGAACTGCAAAATCTGCGCAATCTGCTTGGTGAAGAAAGCCGGGAACTCAACGTAGGTACTTGAGCACATGCGCATCAGAATCGGGTACATTCCCTTGAGAATCTGGTTGTAGATGTAGAGCCACTCGGTGATTCCCTCCTTCGCCATGTCCTGAAGATGTCCCTTGTCCATGCTCGGGAACTCGGTAAGGTCCGTGTAGATTTCCTTAATCATCGCTGGAATCTGCTGCTCTCCGATGTAGTAGACGGTAATCAGCTCGTGGTAGACCGCCTTCACGTAGGGAATCATCATGGGGATTGTCAGCTGGTCGGCGATTTCCTCCATGTCGGCTGCGAGCGGGCGGATTGTCTTGAGGTTCCATTTTCCCACTGTGCGCAGGAACTTGAACTTGAGGTCGGATTCGGTCGCGATTTTCGCCTTGTACACGTCGGGGGAAAGCTGGATGAAGGTTTTCATCGTTGTGATGAACGCCTGAAGATGCTCCACCTGCTTACGGACTTTGTAATCACCCAAATCCTTTACGACTTTTTCCTTGTTCTTTGCGGAAAGATTGAAAATGAAATTGAAGACACCGTAGTTGGGCTTAATACCATACTCTTCGGACATCATCAGCTTGTTCATGAGCTTGAGGTCCTTTGCTGTCACTGCCGGCAAATCGGCATCCGTTTTCTTTAAAATCTCCGTAGTCATACTTTTTGTACTTCCTGTCGTTGCTATTGATGGTGAGAGGGCTGCGCTTTTTGACGAAATGTCCGATGATGTCTGTCCTGAGGCGCGTACAATCACTCTGTCGCTTCTGTTTCTTCTTGCAATGGTCGCTGGATCCGGCTCGGGAGCCCGTTCGGGAAGGATTTCTCCTCCGATTTTCAGTGCCATTTCCTTTGCTTCGTCCGCGTCAATCGGTCCTATGTTTTTGCGTGTCCTTTCAAATGTTCCCGGCGCGAAAGAACGTGCGGTTCCGTTTCTTGAGTCATCATTATCAGCCATCTTTAACTCCTATAATCGGATAACATATTTTTTGGTCAGGCCCGGCATTCCGTTGACGTTGATTTTTTCCCCGTCTTTAGTGAGCAGGCAACCGTTGAATGTTCCATAGATTGTGTGATATTCAGTGCGGAAGACAATCGCATTGATTACATTTACATTATCGGAAATTGGCGTGAATGTTAAATCAATCATGTTCTCCGTGTCCTGGATGTTCCATGTTTTCATCAGTCCGTAGCTGTGCGTGATTGTTACGGGCGGGAGCGGCGTTACGGATTCGGCGTAAAAAAGAGCGTTTCCGTTGTATTTGTCGGGATCCACCGCGTCCTGTGAGCCTGCCTCAATCTTGAACGAGACGTTTTTACCGTCAATCGTCCCCATTCCGACTGCAAACTCGCTGTTGGTCGAAAATTTCATGTAGGTTCTGTTGACCTCAAAAAAACAGATTCCGTCGGCGTCGGGCATGGTCTTTGGCGCTTCTCCCCTCGGCACAAGTGTAATGCTTCCGTGAAGGGGCAGGGATGCGTAGTATCTGGCGGAACATCGGCGGAAAGTTGGGGCCGGGGTCACGCATGTAAGTTCGGATGCCGGTTCAAGGGGAAAAAACGCTTTGAGCGCTCCACCTGCGGAAGGTCTCACGGAATCCCCCTTGAGATTGAAGATTGCCGAAAGCTTGTTGTGGTTCCTGTCCCAGTTTATTCTTATATATCTGGATTTTTTATAGCTGGATGTCCCTGCCAGATTCAGCTTGTGCGGCACGAACCTTTTTCTCGGTCCCATGAGCGATCGGTAAGAGAAACGCTGCTTTGTGCTCTGGTTCCAGAAATTCACGTCGGCCATACCCACAATCTTCGCGTCAAAAAAATCTATGCAGCCTATGTATTCGCCTATGCTGAAGAAAAAAGACAGGCGGCTTTTTATGCGGAGATTGGTAATGACTTTAGGAATGGGCAAATCCAGATACGCTCTTGAGACGTTACGGATGTCCAATCTTTCCGGATGCCCTGCAAATGTGCCGAAAACGCATTTACCGTTCTCAACCAGATGCTCAGGACATTCCTCCATGTTTCGTGTATACGGCATATCCCTTCACAAACCGTCCCGGAGATTGCGGACAACGGCATGTTCTTTTGTATGATTTTCTATTATAGCAGACATTCGGCAATTAGTAAAGGGAAGCTGAAGAACTTATGTTTCCCGAATTCATTGCGGGGGAGTCAAATCTGCAAAAAATACGAACAAAAATCATTTTTGGACTGTAAAAAAACTTTTTTCTGTGATATAATGGAAATGCAAAATCCACCCTGACGAGGATGAGTTATGAAAAAAATAATCTCTGTGTTTGTTGCGGCTGTGACACTGGTTCTTTCAGCCTCTGCCCTGAATGTTGATGAAGTGGAGCTCAAAGTTCCGGGCTCAGTTGATTCGGTACAGTTTGAGAATTACGGCGGTCCACATGCCCACATAGACAGTGCCCAGGCCATCGTGAACATTGGTGCGGGACTTGGCCGACATGTTGCCCTTGACGTTGATTTGACCGAATACTATGAGCCGAGCGCGAAGTACAGTCTGATTCACGTGGTGGATCCTTCCGTGAGCGAGGGACGCGACGCTGATATTTTGGTCCTGAATGAGAATGCCGGGGTTGACCATATCAAAAACTTGCGCCGTATTGTCACCGGATTTTTGCAGGCGGCTTATGATTATAACCAGAGCGACGCTGAGACCATAGCTACTTTCGTCACGGTCTACAATGCCGTTTACCGGAATCAGATTTCAGTTTTCCAGGAAAGGTACAAACCAGCCGTTCTTTCGTATCTTGATGAGGATAAGGTGGGGCTTAGCACGAACTGGGAGGATTGGGCCGGAAAAACCCAGATTGTAATCCCCCTGAACGGTATGCAGGCAGGACTTTCCGTTGTTGACACCACCACAATCACCGATGACAAGGTTATTGAGGCGATGAGGCAGGAAGAGGACAAGGCCATTGAGGTCCGCGAGAACATGACCGACATCAAGGAGCGTGAGGCAGAGGGTGCGACGGAAAGGGCAAGGGATGCTCAGAAGGAGGCCGCTCAGGAACGCAAGGAAGGAAACGTAGAGGAAGCGAAACAGGCTGCGGCTGTGGCAAGCGAGGAGCAGAAGATAGCTGACCGCAAGAACATGGAGGTGCGTAAAGAGACCCAGGCCATTGAGGCGGATAAGGCTGTCCTGAATGGTGAGACTGTGCCTGTCGTGGACAAATCATCCTATCTTACGGGACTTTTTGTTGTGGACGATGCGCGTGACCTTTACACTCTGATTACCGTGGACGGAAAGAACGGTGACATCATCCTCCGCTCACCCGTAAAGCAGATCAAGGGAAAGACAGTATATATAGTAGATAATATCTCACTTGAGTATGAGGGCGAGACAAATCTCTTTGACAAGATGTTCCTTGCTGTGTGCGGTGTGAACGACGGACATTCTGCAATCCGACTTTGCCTGATTGATTCCGAGACCCTTGAACTTAAGGGGCAGAGCAGCCAGGTGCTTTCAGAGAACACGGAGTTCCTTTTCCACGCCAACAATTATTACGTGGTGGTGCAGGGAGACGGTGGACGCTATTTCGTGGCCTCATTTGACAAAAATCTGAAGCTTTTGAATGAGAGCGAGCTTTCCGTAAGTCCCGCCACTCCGCTTTACGAAATCAACGCGGGTCTTTTGGTGACTGACTCAAACGGAAATCCCAGCCTTCTTGATTACGCAACTTTGTCGCAGGTTTGGTAAGAGACATTCCGGGGCTAGACCAGAACGAGGATTCCTCCGAAATACTCAGGATCCCCGTTACTGTCGCTTAAAACGAAGCCCCTTGTCTTGCACACCACATAGCTTCCGTCGGATTTTCTCATGCGGTAGTGGGTCAGCTTGAAATCGGCTGTTCCGCAAAGGAGGGAATCCACGGCATCCCTGTAGATTTTCATGTCATCCGGGTGAACTCTCTCATCCCAGATTTTATCCGCATGATAGAGGTGCTCGGAGCCCAGTTCAAAATCATCCACAAGGGGAAGTGAAAGCCTGGAGTAGTCGTAGCGCATGTCGTTCAGATAGATGTATCCCTCTCCCGCCACGGTATACAGTGCGTCAAAAAGAGCGTCCAGACGCCGTTTCCTTTCATCCGGAATCGGGGTGTGCAGTTTTCCCATGTTCGCAAATCCGTCTTTTACACGTATGGATTTCAAATCCGCCTTGTCTTCGTACATGGCAGAGTCCGCGCGCTTGAAGACTTTCATAAACTCGTCATCCGTCTCCTCATCGTACACCGACATGCCGCTTGCAATCACAGGACCTGAGCGTGAGCGACCGTTTTCAAGGGATTCCTTTCTCAAAGTCTCCAAAAGTTTTTCCCGGTCATCGTAATCCTGATTGTTCAGAACCGCCACGAACTCATCGCCTCCAATTCGGAACGTGGGACTGTGCTTGAAGATGTTGCAGATTATGCGGCTGGTCCTCTGAATGTATTCGTCCCCGAAACTGTGTCCCCTTGTGTCGTTAATGTGCTTGAGGTCGTTCATGTCACATACAACAACCCCGAAATGATAGTCATGGGGATTTGCCTTTATCATGTCATCGACAGTCCTGATGTATTCCCGGAACGCGTTTTTGTTCCTGATTCCCGTCAAATCATCGCGGCGTGCCATCCTCCTTGCCGAAAGAAGGTTCCTTTCCTGCTCCTCCTGCTTTTTGAACTCATCCTCAAAGTTTTCGATGCAGCAGAGTATATGCTTTTTGTCCTCACACATTATCTCAAAATGACGCACGTGCAGGATTTTTCCGTCCAAGATGAGGCGGTAAATGGCGGAGAAATAGGGCTTCTGTGAAAGATGCTCAAGCATGACGGATTTGTCGTGAATATGAGTTACCATCTCCAAATCATCCGGATGCACGCATCTTTTGGCGTTTTCCCTTGATTCCGCGAAAAAGTCTTTTCCTTCCTTTGGTATGTTCACGGATTCAAGAAATGACGTGGCCATATATTCCTTATAGGCACCGCTTTCGATGTCCACATAATACAGGCTGTCAAACCGTCGTGAAAGTGCCATCGCAATCTGATTGAACGCTTCCGGATTTTTGTCCATGATTTCCCCCCGTTCATTCTCCAGTCTCCGCTCACTTGTGAATCTGGAAGGACCTTTTTTAGAACTCTCTGTTATTCTAACAGATTTTTCAGATATTTCAAAGTTTTTTGTTGATTTTGTCCTAAAAAAATGCAAAATTCCTAAGATTTTCACTTTTTTCTTCCATATAGTACATCTTTTTTTATACCTTTTTTAAAATTGATTTTCCGGTTTGTCAAACGGTTTGTTTTATAAAAAATTCCCTTGTTTTTTGTATGAAACTGTGCTATTATAGTTCTATGCCAAAAAGTTTCTCAGTCTATGGATGCACCATGCGCAATCTGCAAAAAAAGCGTGGTTCAGGAGGAATGTAATGGCAGATTTGAGAAAAAAAACATCCAGTCTTGTCGTCAGACTCATTTCGGTTATAGGAATCGGAGTCGCGGTTCTTACTTTCGTACAGGTTTCCGTACTTTCAGGAATTGCAAAGTCGAACTCAAAGCAGGAGAGCCTTGCAAGTTATGTCCGCTGGGTAAATTCGGTTGACGCGACGCTTTCTGAAATCGTGGAAGGCTATTACAAGGATTTGAGCGTCTATGTCGGTGCCGATGTCATGGAAAACGGTGACGTTGATGCTGCCGGCGAGTGGCTTATGAGAAATGCTGACCTTCGCTCAAAGAAATTCGACTACATAATGATTGCCGGAGCCGACGGACTTGCCTATACCGATTTGGGAAAGAGGACCGACATCAGGGACCGCGATTACTTTCAGGCCATAGTGCAGAAAAAGCAGGACAGGTTCATCGACAATCCGATTTTGTCAAAGACGACGGGTGAGAGGGTTGTCCATATAGCCACTGCTCTCAGGGATTCACGGGGCGAGATTTTCGCAATGGTCGCGGGGGTCATAAAAAACGATGTTCTTGCTGAGCCCGTAAAAAATCTGGATGTGCCTGACGGAGTGTGGCAGTTTTTGATTGACGGAACAGGTGCCGTTATCTATCATCCTGCTGCGGCGGAGGGTGGAAACTTCCTTACTTCTGTTGACGAGGAGCATCAGGATTTGGTCGGCGTGACAAAAAGGATGCTCGCGGGAGAACACGGCTATGCGTGGATTACGGGATGGACGGGAAGCAAGCAGGATCTCATGGTCTACTGCCGGGTCTCGGGCACTCCCTGGGGATTGGGATTCGTGATTCCGGGGCGGATCATCGAGGCTCTGGGAATGACAATCAGAAACTACACGATTCTTTTCGGTGCAGTCGTCCTTGTGATGATTCTGATTATGGGAGTCCTTGTGCTCGTAAAATCACTCAAGCCCCTTGGACTCGTAAAGGACACAATCAACGGCATCGCATCCGGAAACGCAGATTTGACCAAGCGAATCAATCTTAAATCCGACAATGAGATTGGACAGGTGGTCTCCGGGTTCAACACATTCGCTGAAAAACTCCAGAACATAATCCGGGACGTGAAGAATTCCAAGGATGAGCTCAGCATAGCCGGTGAGGATATGGATGCCTCCTCCCAGGACACGACATCAGCAATCGCACAGATTATTTCGAGCATAGAGGACGTGCACGGTCAGATTGTGGAGCAGAGCGCATGTGTCGAGGAAACTGCGGGTGCCGTACATGAGATTTCCGCCAACATTGCATCCCTTGAGCGCATGGTTGAAAATCAGAGTGAGAGAGTAGCGGACGCATCTTCTGCCATCGAGGAGATGATTGGGAACATCAAGTCGGTCAACGGCTCGGTGGACATAATGGCAAGGTCGTTCGAGGGACTTAGGAGCGAGGCGAACTCAGGATATTCAAAGCAGCAGGACGTGAACGAGCGGATTCAGCAGATTGAGGACCAGAGCCAGATGCTTGCGGAAGCCAACTCTGCCATTGCATCCATAGCGGAACAGACCAATCTTCTTGCAATGAATGCTGCCATTGAGGCTGCCCACGCGGGAGAGGCCGGAAAGGGATTCTCTGTTGTCGCGGATGAAATCAGGAAACTTTCGGAAACTTCCACGGTGCAGTCAAAGACCATCGGAGACCAGCTCAAGAACATCAAGGATTCAATCCGGGATGTAGTTCAGGCATCGAGCGAGTCAAGCAAGGCGTTTGAATCCGTGTCGAACAAAATCAAGGACACAGACCAGCTTGTTCTCCAGATTAAGGCGGCCATGGAGGAGCAGAACGAGGGATCACATCAAATCAGCATGGCCCTTAGCGGAATGAACGACAGTACCCTTGAGGTCAGAAGCGCGTCATCGGAAATGTCTGCCGGAAACAGCGCTATCCTTGAGGAGATTCAGAGACTTCAGGATTCTTCAATCACCATGAAAAACAGCATGGACGAGATGAGTGCCAGCGCGAGAAAAATCAATGAGACTGGGGTTGCCTTGAGTACGATTTCGGGTAAAGTAAAGAATTCCATCGAAAAAATCGGCTCTCAGATTGATTTGTTCAAGGTTTGATTTTTGAGACAGGACAAGCTGATTCCAAAATGAAGTTTTTGGAGATTTCAGGCGCATATTCCCCGGAATGATTCTTTTTTCTGGGGAACTCCGCTTTTTGAAGCTAAAAATTTCGTTGACAGCTTCGGCTTTATAAGTTATACTTGAGATTGATTTTCAGAATTTGTTTCTGAAAATCAAATGGAACTTCACACTTCCGATTCCGATAATAAATTAACGTTGACCCGCCAACTTAAATTTACAACTTGGGTGCGTCATTTAAGGAGAATTTTATGGCAAAAGAGCTGGACCGATTTGACACTAAGGCAAAACGAAATATTCCTATTTTGGTCAAGTTATTGGGGATTATCGCGGGCGTTTTGATTCTTACCGCCGTCGTGGCATTGACCATCTCCCTTTCTGTTTTCTCCAGGGGATTTGATGATTTTGTCCAGAGCGAGGTGGAGCACAACAACTCGGGTGCAATCCGCATCCTTGAAGACTGGGACTGGACCCTCAAGGGCTACGCTCAGATTTCTGCCCACAGTTCCGAGGTGAAGCAGGGACTTTCCAACGGGAATTACGACATCATCAAGGACTACGTGAAATTTATAGAAGACAGTTTGGACTGCGAGATGTTCGCAATCACCGATGCAAAAGGTGCTGTTGTTCCTAACGGCGGCATGGGGCTGAAACCGGGTGAGAATCTTTCCTTCGCATATTCGGTGCAGGAGGCTCTCAAGGGAAATCCGACGACTTCCTATGAGGCAATCGGTGATTCTGCCATGGCATTGGTTCATGCGGCTCCTGTGAAAGTGGACGGACGTGTAATCGGTACGGCTGTCGCAGTCTATGATTTGACCACCCCGGATCTGGTGACTGTCATGCAGAGCGGATACAATGTGGACTGTACGGTTTTTAGCGGCGACACACGTGTTATGACGTCTCTCAAGGGAATGTTGAACACTAAGCTTGACAATAAGGCAATCATCGATCTGGTGCTCAAGCAGGGAAAGCCCTACTACGGACGAAACAGAATCAACGGACTTGATTATTTCACTACATACGCTCCTCTTGCGAACGACAACGGAGAGGTCAAGGGAATGATTTTCATCGCGAAGCCGTTCTCCGTCGTTGAGGAGATATCCAAGCGGACCTTGCTCTGGACTTCCGGAGTACTTCTCGTGGTTTTTGTCATACTGATAATTCTCTGCTACAGGTTCATCAACTGGCTCATGTGGCGTATCTATAACGTAACCAACTTCCTCAAGGAGATGGAGACCGGTGAGGCTGACCTGACCAAGAGATGTAAGCTCTTCATCCGAGACGAGATGGGAGACCTCATCATTGCGTTCGACCTCTTCCTTGACAAGATGCAGAAGATGATTCAGGAACTGAAGTCCTCCAAGAACGACCTTGCAAGTGCCGGTACATCCATGTCCACAAGCGCGCACGAGACCTCATCGGCAATCACGGAGATTCTTGCGAACATCGACGGAATTTCATCTCAGGTAGGAAATCAGGTCAACTCCGTCAATCAGACTGCGGAAACCGTTGATGAAATTTCCAAGCGCATCACGGGACTTGACAGCATGATTGAGAACCAGAGCGCGGGTGTGTCAGAGGCATCCACAGCCGTAGAGCAGATGATTGGAAATATTTCCGCAGTAAACGTTTCCGTTGACAAGATGGCATCCTCATTCTCGTCACTTTCGGCAAACGCACAGACGGGATTCAACAAGCAGCAGGACGTGAACGACAGGATCCGGCAGATTGAGAGTCAGTCAGAGATGCTCGTCGAGGCGAACCAGGCTATCTCAAGCATTGCGGAGCAGACCAATCTTCTTGCTATGAACGCAGCCATTGAGGCGGCCCATGCGGGTGAGGCAGGTAAGGGATTCAGCGTCGTTGCTGATGAAATCCGTAAACTTTCGGAGACTTCAAGCCAGCAGTCAAAGACAATCGGTGAGCAGCTCAACAACATTAAGGATTCCATTACCGAAGTTGTGTCCGCGTCCAACGAGTCAAGCAATGCATTCGCGGCGGTGTCAAGCAAAATCAAGGAGACCGATGAGCTTGTCGCACAGATTAAGGCGGCGATGGAGGAGCAGAACTCAGGCTCAAAGCAGATTGGAATGGCTCTTCGCGGCATGAACGACAGTACCGTTGATGTTAGAAAGGCTTCCAAGGAGATGCAGGCAAGAAACGAGCAGATTATGAACGAGATTCGTATGCTCAAGGATTCCTCAACCGTAATCAAGCAGAGTATGGCGGAGATGTCGGCGGGTGCGAACCGAATCAACGAGACAGGAGCGTCCCTGAGCAATATCTCAAACCAGATGAAGGATTCCATCGACAAGATTGGAAGTCAGATAGACCTCTTCACTGTCTAAGCTACGAGAAAATCAGGCCTCGTGTCATTGTCGGGCTTGACCCGGCAATCTTTAAATGTCAATAATGCAAATAAATAGATAAGGGGACCTCTAAGGACTGAAGTTTTTAGAGGTTTCTTTATCAGGTCAACTTGCGTCGTAGCTTACAGCTCTATATGAATTAATCTGTGGTTCCCCAGAAATCGTCTTTACAAGTTTTCGATTTTATTGTAGAATTTGCCAAATTCAATTCAAAGTGAGGGTAAAAAATGTCAAGCGCGATGATTCAGCAGATTATTGCATTTGTACTTTATTTGGGCGTGATGATTTTTGTAGGCGCCAGGTTTATGAAAAGGAATCACAATTCAGAGGATTTTTTTCTTGGTGGACGTAAACTTGGACCGTGGACAACCGCATTGAGCGCGGAAGCTTCGGATATGTCGGGATGGCTTTTGATGGGACTTCCCGGACTTGCGTATCTTGGCGGACTTAAGGAGACTTTTTGGACTGCCCTTGGCCTTGCCGTGGGAACCTACTTGAGCTGGCTGATTGTTGCCAAGCGTCTCCGCAAATGCACGATTGCTTTTGGAAATGCGATTACAATCCCTGAGTTTTTGAACAACCGTTTCAACGACAAGCAGAAGATTTTGGGAACAGTCACAGTTCTCTTCAACATCCTTTTCTTCACAATCTATGTCTCATCCGGATTCGTTGCCTGTGCGAAACTTTTCAACTCAGTTTTCGGTCTTGAGTATCACGTGGGACTGGTTCTTGGCCTTGTGGTGATTTTGACCTACACGATTACGGGCGGTTATTTCGCAGTGTGTACTACAGACTTTATCCAGGGAACACTTATGTTTTTCGCGCTCCTTTTGACCGGAATAATCATGCTTGTGAAACTTGGAGGACCTTCCGAGGCTTTTGCAAAGGTTTCTGAGTTCGGTGAAAGAGCCATGCGTGGTGATTTTAACTCGATGAGTGAAAAAATGCAGTCGGCTTTTTCCGCAAATCAGAATTTCAGCGTGACTTCCATCATTTCTTCGATTGTGTGGGGACTCGGTTATTTCGGAATGCCGCACTTTATCATCCGCTTCATGGGAATCCGCTCCAACCGTGAGATTAAGGTGAGCCGGAGAATCGCCGTGGTCTGGGTGATTGTGGCCCTTGGTGTCGCCGTGATTGTCGGTTCTTTGGGATCGGTCTATCTCCAGCAGTATTTGAATCCTCCGGTTTTGAGCACGTCCGCCGCGGAGACAGTTTTTTCCGAGACCCTCAAAGTGATGTTCCCGCCTTTCATCGCAGGAGTTTTCCTTTGTGCCATTCTCGCAGCCGCAATGAGTACCGCAGACAGCCAGCTTTTGGTCGCGTCATCATCTTTCAGCCAGGACATTTACAAGGGAATCATCAACAAAAAAGCTTCGGATAAATCAGTTCTTACCGTGAGCCGCATTACGGTTCTGCTTATTGCTCTAATAGCCTTCGTCATTTCTCTTGATCAGAACAGCTCCATTTTCAGTCTTGTGAGCTATGCGTGGGCAGGTTTCGGCGGAACTCTAGGCCCCATCATCCTGCTTTCACTTTTCTGGCGCAGGACATCAAAGACTGGAGCCATTGCAGGTTTCATCTGTGCGGGAGTCACAGTTCTTGTGTGGAATAAGATTCCGGCTTCCGTGCATCCCATTTTCGGTGTGTACGAAATTCTTCCGGCGTTCATAATCAATCTTGTCGTGACTGTTGCCGTGAGTCTCTGCTCAAAGAAAAATGATCCTGTGGTTCAGGCGAAATTCGACGAGTATAAATCCATGGCGGATTGATTTTGTGTCATTTGCGTGATTGATTCTGTGTCATTGCCGTGCTCCGACACGTCGGGTCGAGCCCGATAATGACAAGGTGTGCCGATAATGACACTGGGTGCCGATAATGACAAGAAGTGCGATTGTGGCACCGGATGCCGATAATGACAAGAAGTGCGATTGTGGCACTGGATGCTGATTGTGACTGGCGTACTGTCGTACTGGCGTACTGGCGGATCAGCGTACTGGCGTACTAGCGGATTACGGCAATCACTTTTTCTTCTTTTCCGGTGAAGGGAGAGAAATCATAATCAGAGTAGAGCGCTACCTGTGTGAAACCTGCTTCCTTCGCGAAAAGACTTATCTCATCGGGGGTGAGGGGGTAGATTTCTTCCTTTTGCAGTACAGGCAGAATCTTTCCGTTGCCCGTCTCAACTTCCTGGTCCAAAACCCACTGTCCGTCCGTTTTTGTGCTCAGATATGAAAAAAGTTTTGTCCTGAGACTTTCGCGCACCGGCAGTTCGTTGATTCCTTTTGAAAACAAACTGAAATTGTACAGGGACAAAATCAGCGTGCCGTTTTCTGAGATGAGCTGCTTGCAGTCAAAAAAGAATTTACGCATCAGGGTTTTGTCGTGGATAAAAATAACGCGGCTGTCGAGTGAGTAAATCACGTTGTAGAATCCCTTGCCCAAAAAGCGTGTCATGTCGAGTATGGACATCTGGAAGAAACGGATTGCCATGAGCTGGTTCCGTCTCCGAAGATTTGCCGAACGAAGTAGCTCGGGACTGTGCTCAATGCCCGTCACATCTTTTCCTTCTCTTGCCAAAAGATGCTCAAATAGACCTGCGCCACAACCGACTCTTAGAAACTTCACGGGATCCTGATAATTCGTTGAGAGCGTGTTGAAAAACTTTTTCTGACTTTCTGTAATCGGGTACAGTTCGTCGTAATATTCTACTATATTTTGAATCATCTCCATATATATAATTATATTGCAGGAATTTGCAAAAAGCAAACGGTTTTTAAGAAAATATGAAAAAATGTCGCGGAATTTTTGAGCTCAATCAGCCGTATGTTCTGAGGATATTTTCCGCCGTAATCTGCCGTGTCTGCCTTAAATCCATGCTCTGTTTTTCGATGTAGTGCTGGGCCTGTGGTTCGGTCATTTTTAGCACCTGGATTAGGACAAGTTTTGCCCTGTCCACCAAGCGGATTTCCTCGATTTTTTTCTGAAGCCTCAGATTCTCGTTTTCAAGATTCTGCATCCGTCGTCTGCTCGCACAAAGAAGTTTCGCCGCCTGATAGAAAAAATCAGCTGTGGTCGGTTTTGAAAGGGAAAAGACTCCGAAATCCTCCACGCGCTCCTCAATCTCATAGACCATGCCGTGATCCACAATCAGGATTACGCCGGCTGTTGTTTTTTCCGCTGCGATGACGGCAAGCTCGTCTCCCATTTCATCAGGAAGGGGCGTGTCGATTATGATCAGCTCAAAATCAGAGTCGCTTATGGAACGTCGGGCCTGTGCTCCGTTTTGTGCGGTGGAAATCCTGTCAATCTTTTCGGACTGCATGAAATCCGAGATGATTCCCATTGTGGAGCCCGTATTGCTTACAATCAGTACTGAGTCGACGGACATTTTATTCACCCAGCTCATAAGGCACGGAGTCCTTTCGTGTCAAAAAGCGTTTGTCGTTGAGGTAGGAGTCAATTGTACTTTGCGGGATGACTGATTTTACGAAAGATGATTCCCTTGCGAGCTTGAATGCTTCCGTATAATCTCCAGGCAGTTTTTCGAGCGATGAAAGTTCCTCCGGGGATGCGTTGTAGAGGTCCAAATCCACGGGAGGCGGCAACTCAAGTTTGCTTTCCATGCCCTCAAGACCGGACGCAATCACCAGTGCAAGAACCAGATACTGATTGCAGGATGAGTCGGGAGACCGTAGCTCGATGCGGGAAAGCTCTCCGTCCGACGCTGGAACCCGAATCAACTGGCTGCGGTTTTGTCTTGACCATGAGACATAGTTTGGAGCCTCGAAATGACCGAGCCTTTCATAGGAGCGCGGGAGGGGATTCGTGAACGCGGAAATTTCCCTGCTTCTTTTCAGGATGCCCGCCATGAATGATTTTGCCTCGGGACTTTCCTTTGAAAAAAGATTTTCCCCGGCTTTGTGAAGTGAAAGATTTACATGAAATCCGTTTCCGGCGTTTCCTTCCATCGGTTTGGGAGCGAAACTTGCGTAGAGACCTGCCTGGGCCGCTATGGTTTTTACCGTGGTTTTGAATGTGGCCACATTGTCGGCTGCCCTCAGAGCATCGTCATATTTGAAGTCAATCTCGTTCTGTCCGGGACCTGTCTCATGGTGGCTTGTCTCAGGTACTATTCCCATCTGCTCTAGGTTCAGGATTATGTCGCGCCTTACGTTCTCGCCTTTGTCCAATGGTGCAAGATCGCAGTAGGAGGCGTTGTCCTGCGGTGCCAGAGTGGGACGGCCATTTTCATCGAGCTTAAAAAGATAGAACTCACATTCGGTTCCGACTTTGACGCTGTAGCCCATTTTGCCGCATTTTTCAAGCACCTTTTTCAGTATGTGGCGTGAGTCCCCCTCGAACGGAGTGCCGTCAGGATATGAGATTCCGCAGTAAAGACGTGCGACCCTTCCTCTCTGTGGTCTCCACGGAAGTACGGAAAGTGTGGTTGAGTCCGGAGTGATTACAAGGTCGCTTTTGCTCACGCTCAAAAATCCGGGGATGGCGCTTGCATCAAAGGGAATGCCCTCGTGGAACGCCCTTTTCAAGATGGACGGCTGTACCGAAATGCTCTTTACGGCTCCGAAAATGTCCGTGAAAAGCAATTTGATGAACTTTACGTCGTTCTCATCCACATACTGCATTACTTCCGATGGTGAATATTCCATTTTTTTCCTTCCATATAAATAAGTCTTTTGGGCTTTCCTTACTCCACGGTTACGGACTTCGCAAGGTTACGGGGTTTGTCTGGGTTGATTCCTCTCTGTACCGCGCAATAGTATGCGAAAAGTTGTGCCGGAATCACGCTGAGAAGGGGACCGAAGTCTCCATCGATTTTTGGAATGGATATGACATCCTTCGCGCACTTCTCAAATGCCTTTCCGTCGTCGCTTGTGATGACCAGAGTTGTGCATCCCCTTGTGAGGACTTCCTCCATATTGCTCGCAACCTTGTCGTAGAGCTCTGGTTCCGTGGCGATTCCGACAACAAGGGTGGTGTCATCAACTAAGGCTATGGGACCGTGCTTGAGTTCTCCGGCAGGAAATGCCTCACTGTGCATGTAGCTCACTTCCTTGAGTTTCAGGGCACTTTCAAGACATGTGGCGGAATCATACTGGCGGCCTATGAAAAAGACCTTTTCTTTGTTGAAGTTCCTTGAGACGATTTTTTGAACCACGCTCTGATTGTCCAGAATCTCCTGTGCTTTTGACGGGATTTCGGAAAGCTCGGCAAGGAGTTTTTTGTACTCACAGTCGGAAATGTTTGCTCTTTCGTGTGCGCTTTTCAGGGCGAGCATGTAGAGGCACATCAGTTGTGTGGTATATGCCTTGGTTGATGCGACCGCTATCTCAGGTCCCGCCGAAGTGTAGATTACGTCATCCGCTTCACGGCTCACGCTGCTTCCCACGCAGTTTGTTATGGCAATCACACGGATTCCCTTGCTTTTTGCAAGTCTGAGGGCGGCAAGTGTGTCGGCGGTCTCTCCCGACTGACTGATTACTATAAAAACATCGTCCTTGTTCAAAATGGGATTCCGGTATCTGAACTCTGAGGCTATGTCCACAACGACAGGGATTCGCGCGAAATGCTCAAAGGCATACTTTGCGACGACCCCGGCATGATAAGCTGTTCCACATGCGGTGATGACGATGCGGCTTGTTTTTTTCCAATCCTCCGCTTTCATCGTCAGTTCCTCAAAGTCAATGTCACACGGCTTTCCGTCCGTCAGTTTCAGATGGGGACGAAGAGTGTCGGTAAACGCCTTGGGTTGCTCGTAGATTTCTTTGAGCATGAAATGTGAGTATCCGCCTTTTTCCGCTGATGACACGTCCCAGTCCACATGGAAGGGCTCCTTTATGACACGGTTTCCGTCCTCGTCAAAGAGATCAACATGGTCTGAGTAGAGAACGGCAATCTGTTTTTGATCCAGAAAATAGACTTCGCGAGTGTGCTCAAGGACTGCGGGTACGTCACTTGCGATGAAATTCTCCCCGTTTCCGAGACCCACAATCAGGGGACTTTCCTTTCTTGCCGCGATGATTCTGTCCGGAAAATCCTTGGAAATCACACCAAGGGCATAACTTCCTTCCAGCCGGTGAATTGCGTTCAGGACTGCTCCGAAAATGTCCCCGGTCTCCTCGTAATAATAGTTTATCAAGTGCGCCACAACTTCGGTGTCGGTCTGGCTCTTGAAGACGATTCCCTTGTCCTGAAGCCATGCCTTGAGCTTGAGGTAGTTTTCTATGATTCCGTTGTGAACTATGGCGATTGTGCCGCTGATGTTCGTGTGCGGATGAGCATTTACGTCGCTCGGCTCTCCATGTGTCGCCCATCTCGTGTGTCCGATTCCAAGGCTTCCCTCAATCACTTCCTTGCTGATTCTTTCCTCCAAAACTTTGAGGGCCCCCTTTACTTTGCGGACTACAATGTCCTCTCCGTCAAAAACAGCGATTCCCGCACTGTCGTATCCACGGTACTCAAGTTTTTTAAGCGCGTTAATCAAAATCGGGGTGGCTTTTTTTTCACCCACGTAACCTACGATTCCACACATAATTCCCCCTTTTCTTCCATATACTCTATACTATGCTTTGAAGAATGTCCACAAGTTTTTGGTCATATATCTTCGATTTTCGTTTTAAATCCTGCACGGCCTGTCTGGGTGTGAGCCGCTTGTGATAGGTCCGTTTTGTAATCAGCGACGTGTAGCTGTCTGCGACCCTTATGATTCTTGCAATCAGCGGTATCTGCTCGTCCTTTAGATTTTCCGGGTATCCGCTTCCGTCCATGTTCTCGTGGTGGAGATAGCAGGCATTCCGGCATGTCACATAGAGCTCCTTCGGCAAAAATGCAATTTCATCCTCAAACATTATGACGTGCTTTCTGAAAATCTTTTTTTCCTTTCGGTTCAGAATCTCCATGCGGAAAAGCTCGGGCTCCATTTCAAGAAATCCTGAGTCGTAGAGAAGGGCTGCGAAAAAATTCTTCGCACATTCTTCGGGGGAACAGTCCAGTGATTCCGAAATGCGGTAGACAAGCGGAGAGACAAAATATGTGTTCGCAGGTCGCATGGTGTGAAAATCCGTGTGGATTGAAATGTCCTTGCACTCTTCCAGAATCTTCTCGGAATCTTCTTTGCTCAATCCGGGAATCTCAATCTCCTTCACCCGTGCCTCAACCAGTTCGAATGTTGAGCGCTGATTTTTTATGCTGTGCTTCCAGTAAAGGCGCACAATCAGTCTTTCCGCGAGAAATGCCAGTATGATAATCAGGATGCCAGAAATTGAAATGCCGATGAGGGCGTCAAGGTCCTGGGCTCCGTCATCCTGCTGCGAGAAAAGGTCCCTGAGCGTAAAAAGTGTGGATTTGAAATCATCGTCGAAAGCGCTGTCCTTTACGCCGAAAGCAAAAATGGTCGCTGCATTTAAAATCAGGAGCGCGAAAATCAGGCCCTTTTTGTGTAATTTTTTCCATGCAGTTTTCCACTTCATGCGATTATTCTACTTCAAAGCGGTCTTTTTTTCAAGGTGGTGCGAGCCTCAGTGTGCCATAGGAAAAAGCTATCATGTAAAATATGAAATATGTATTGTACAAAAAGTGAAGAAAAGTGTATAACATCAAGTGGTAGATTTCGGGGCAGATTGGAGGAAAACGATGCGACCCTTATCAGACAAGACAGCGGTTTTTACGGATTCAGTCATCAGGAGAATGACTCGCATTTCAAACGAGTTCGGTGCAATCAACTTGAGCCAGGGATTCCCGGATTTTGAGCCGCCACGTCCCATTTTGGACCGACTTGCCGAAGTGACGAAGGAGGATTTTCATCAGTATGCCGTTACCTGGGGAGCACAGAATTTCCGCGAGGGAGCCGCAAAAAAATACGAGCATTTTTCAGGACAGAAGATTGACCCGAACAAGGAGATTGTCGTGACATGCGGAAGTACGGAAGCGATGATGGCATCCATGCTCAGTGTCGTGAATCCGGGTGACAGCGTTGCGATTTTCTCACCTTTTTACGAGAATTACGGAGCCGATGCGATTCTCTCTGGCGCTACCCCGATTTATGTTCCGCTCCATGCCCCCAACTTTGATTTTGACCCGAACGAGCTGGAGGACGCTTTCAAAAAGGGAGCGAAGGCACTCATTTTGTGCAATCCGTCGAACCCATGCGGAAAAGTTTTCACACGGGAGGAGCTTTCTTCAATCGCGGTACTTGCCGAAAAATACGACGCTTATGTGATTACGGATGAAGTTTATGAGCACATCACCTACGACAATCACAAGCATGTCTATTTCTCGACTCTTCCGGGAATGAAGGAAAGAACCATAGTCTGCTCGTCGCTCTCAAAGACATACAGCATCACCGGGTGGAGATTGGGCTACACGATTGCACCGGAGGAAATCACTGAGCGGATAAAAAAAGTCCATGATTTTCTGACCGTGGGAGCCGCCGCACCTTTACAGGAAGCTGCCGTGACAGGTCTTTCTTTCGGCGATGATTATTACCGTGACCTGCAGAAAAAGTATTCCCAAAAAAGAACACTGATGCTTGACGGTCTTTCCGCATTGAAGATTCCTCACACTGTTCCCGAGGGAGCCTACTACATCCTTCTTGACATCTCTGAGTTCGGATACGAGAGCGACCTTGACTTTGCCGTGGACCTTGCGAAAAAAGTCGGCGTGGGAACTGTCCCCGGATCCTCATTTTTCAGCGAGCCTGAGAACCGTTTTGTCAGAATCCATTTCGCCAAAAAAGAGGAGACTTTGAACGCAGCCTTGGAAAAACTCTCCGACTTAAGAAAGAAATTTTCCTAAAAGGCGACTGTGCACAGAATGGGAAGGTGGTCAGAGTATCCCTTTCCGTCCCAAATTTTGTACTTCTCCGGGATGTGGCTCTCGGCATCGCACCAGGGTCCGTTTGTGGAAGACTCAAAACTTGTTATTTCAACGGGACCGCACGCAAAAAAATGATCGATTCTTGACCATTCCCCGTCATAAAAATAACTTCCCGGCTCCACCAAATCCTGATTCATGTCAAACCAGGGTGAGCAGACTTCCACTCCCTCAGTGCAAAAATCATCGAGCGGGTCTGACCTGAGCAAAATCATGTCGGGTGAGGACGCTTTTTTGAATTTCAAGATGTCGCGGTTAAAATCACCACAGGCAAGGGACGGCTGTTTTGACGCGGCACATTTTTCCATCCTCCTGCAAAGAACGGATTCCTGTCTCCTTCTCCATTGCTCGCTGGAATTCTCTCCTCCGCTCATGCTCTTCCAATGGTTCACGAGAAGAACAAGCTTTTTTTCTCCCTTCACTATGCTTACCTGCATGATGGGTCTCATCTTCGGCATGTCAACGGAGCTGTGGACATCCAGTGAGTGCACGGTGAGATTTTCCATGGGAAAGCGTGAGAGAACGCCGCATCCGATCGCGCTGTCATCTGGTTTTGTAAAGCATGCGTAGTCGTAAACCTTCTTTTGGTTCCATTCCCCGGAAAGAAAATTGCTTATGTCGTGAAGGACTCCCTCATTTTCCAGTTCTGAGAGCACGACAACATCAGCGTCCAGACTTTTCAGGGATGCCGAAAGCCTTTCAAGCCGCCCGGTATAAGCTTCGTTTCCCCATGTTTTGCTTTTGAGAAATTCATCGTACTCCCCTCCGTCCTTTACGGAATCAAAGAAAGTCTGCACGTTCCAGCTCAAAATCCTGAGTTCCTCCGAAGCCCCTTGTGATTTCGCGTTGTGTGACGAAAATCCGACTGCGCATGAAATGAAAGAGATTCCGTTTCCGATGCACAATGCCAAAACAAAAATAAAAGATCCAAATCTTCTCGCGGTCATAAATCCTCCGTAAACTTTCAGGAAAAAAATCCGCTTTTGGCAAAAAATTTTCCCCTATATTATTAATAGCCACAAAAGTCCGCCACGGTAATCAAAACTACAAATTTTTTTTAAATTTTTTGATTTTTTCAATCCGGCGAGCTATTTTCCGCGTTTATTTACTAAAATCACTTTAAAAATCAAATTACCCATTGCTTTATTTCATAACTGTGTTATCATTTAATTAGGTGTGCATCGAATCTGGTTTTGTCTTTAAAAATTGTGCCTGAAGTTTGTTTCGAAAAAGTTCGTGAGGTGAAAAAGTCATGGGAAGGTTCGAGTATGAAAAAAACGAACTGGAATTTATAGAAAACAGTACGGTTCCATTTGCCATATATCAGTTTATTGACGGTCACGTAGTTACAATCGCCATCTCGTCCGGATTTTGCGAGCTTTTTGATTGCCCGGATTTTAAGGAAGCCTATGCCATTGCGGACAACGATATGTACAGGGACGTGCACCCGGATGACATTGCCCGGATTTCGGAGGCTGCCCTCAGATTTGCGACCGGAGGAAAAAATTACGATGTTGTTTACCGCTCGAAGATTCACGGAAATTACAAGGTCATCCATGCCAAGGGAGTCCATTTTTTCAAAGAGGGACACCGGCTTTCCCATGTCACTTATTTTGACGAGGGGGAATTCAGCGAGGATGATTTTAAGTCTCAGGGCGAGGGCGGAGATTTTTCACTGAATTTCTTGTACTCGAAGGCCGTGAGGGAAAATTCTGCCCAACAAAAAATCCAGTATGATTATTTGACAGGGCTTCTGAGCATGTCCCATTTTTTTGAGCTTGCGGAGACGACCGAAAAAAATATGCTTGAGAGGGGAGAAAATCCTGTCATGCTTTTCTGCGACCTGAACGGAATGAAATATTTCAACATGAAGTACGGATTTTCGGAGGGTGACAAACTCATAAGGTCTTTTGCCCGGCTTTTGATAAGACATTTCGGAAGTGACTGCTGCTGCCGATTCGGAATGGACCGGTTCTGCGTCTACACGAATGACCTTGCCTTGGAGGAAAGACTTTGGACCATTTTCGCCGAGTGTGAGGACATCAATGACGGAAAGTCCCTTCCTGTGCGCGTGGGAATCTACTTGTTCAAAAATAACGGAAACGTTGGTGCGAGCTATGCGTGTGAGAGGGCAAAGATGGCCTGTGATTTCGGGAAGAACGTCTATCTCTCGCACTTCAACTATTTTGACGAGAGCATGGTTAAGCTTTCCGAAAACCGGCAGTATATAATTGATAATTTTGACAGGGCCTTGAAGGAAAAATGGATAAAGGTCTTTTTTCAGCCCATCGTTCGTTCGGCGACAGGCTATGTATGTGACGAGGAAGCCCTTGCGCGTTGGTTTGACCCTGAGAAAGGGATGCTGCGTCCCGATGAGTTTATCCCCGTGCTTGAGGATTCGAACCTGATTTACAAGCTGGATCTCTATGTGGCCGAGCATGTGCTTGACAAGATGAAAAAGCAGGAAGAAAAGGGCCTTTATGTGGTTCCCGTCTCCATAAATCTTTCGCGCTCTGATTTTGACACCTGCGATATTGTTTCCGAAATCAAAAAGATGCTTGACGAGCGTGGGGTCTCTCCTGAAAAAATCACGATTGAAATCACCGAGAGCGTAATCGGAAGCAATTTTGAGTACATGCGGAGCCAGGTGGAAAGATTTCAGTCCCTTGGCTTCAAAGTCTGGATGGATGATTTCGGCTCTGGATATTCTTCTTTGAACGTCCTTCAGGGATTCAATTTTGATCTCATCAAGCTCGACATGAAATTCATGCAGCAGTTCGATAAAAACGAAAAGACCAAAATCATTCTTTCGGGGCTTGTGAAGATGGCCGGCGGACTTGGGATTGAGACCGTGTGCGAGGGAGTTGAGACCAAGGAGCAGATTGAGTTTTTGAAGGAGATTGGCTGTACCAAAATGCAGGGATACTATTTTTCAAAGCCGATTTCGGTGGAGGAGGTGTTTGACAGGTACAAGCGCGGTGTGCAGATTGGATTTGAGAATCCCTCCGAGACGGGATATTATGAGTGCATAGGCCGCTTGAATCTCTACGATCTTTCGGTGATTACGGACGGCGAGAACGAGTCTTTCAGCGACTACTTCAACACACTTCCCATGGCGATTTTCGAGGAGGATGATAAGAATGTCGTGTTCATCCGAGGAAACAAATCTTATAAAGAATTCGTGAAGAAAAATTTCAGTGCGTGGGAAAAGAATCAGCGGATTGATTTTGACAATGCCCTCAGCGGAAAGGGACGTGCTTTTTTGACGGCTCTCTCCGGATGCAAGGATTCTTTCTCTCCGATTATTATTGACGAGAGTTTGACTGACGGAACCGTGCTGCATCTTTATATGCGGAAGATTGCCTACAATTCCATAAAAAATGTCACGGCGGTAATCGTCGTGATTCTTGGAAAAAGGGGGGCGGCTTCCTAAACCGTTTTTGTATTTCTATCTCTTTAAAATAAGTCTGGGGCTGCCAAAAAAATGATTTGTCATTGCCGGACTTGATCCGGCAATCTGTAAAGCCTTGTAACGCAATAATATAGATTATCGGGTCAAGCCCGATAATGACATTTTTTTTTACTTTTTGGGCATCCCCAGAATCTTTGATTTATATTCTGTTCTACGGAAAGAGGGGGATACGCCTTCCGGTGAAAAACATCCGTGTTTTTCGCCTACAGGCCGGCTCCGGTCGCTGACGTGCACATCCTGTGCACTTTTCACGCCACTTGGCGTGCGCTCCCTGCACTTCGAATCCCCCAAATTGCTTGTTTTTCAGATATCGCTTTAAAATAACTAAGTCCGTGCCAATGCACGGACTAATCTACGGAAAGAGGGGGATTCGAACCCCCGATAGACTTTCGCCTATGCACGCCTTCCAAGCGTGGACCTTAAACCACTCGGACATCTTTCCAATAAATTTTTACCTCTAAAAACTTGTATTCTAAATGATAAAGCTCTTAGAGGTCTAGCAGTACAGGGATTTTCGCTTGCCATCGTACCAGAGTAGGACTGAACCGCTTGCATCAAAAGACTGGACGAAAATGCTTTGTTTTGGAAGAATCCGGAAAGAGGGGGATTCGAACCCCCGATACCAAAAATGGTATAACGGTTTTCGAGACCGTCCGAATCGACCGCTCTCGCATCTTTCCAAAAATCAAATTACAACAAAAAACCTGTAATGTTTCGAGACTGACACGATTCGAACGTGCGACCCTCACCTCCGCAGGGTGATGCTCTAATCCAGCTGAGCTACAGTCTCAAAAAAAACGGAGGCGACAGGGGTTGAACCTGCCCGGGCGTTTCCGCACCGACGGTTTAGCAAACCGTTGTATTACCGCTCTACCACGCCTCCAATGACGGAGCGAGAGGGATTTGAACCCCCGATACCCGTAAGAGTATAACGGTTTTCAAGACCGCCGCGTTCGACCACTCTGCCATCGCTCCTTTCAAATGTATGTAGATTATATAACGAAATTCAAAATCTTGTCAAGCGGATTGGAAAAAAAAATTGAGGAAAACGTCCTGAAAAAAAATCAGGCCCCGTGACTGGCAGGACCTGATAAAATAAGGAGTTCTATGAATCAATAGGCAATGCTGGTTTGCTCTTGTTTCTATAAATGGAACCAACAAGAAGAACAATGGTTACAATCTTTTTGGAAAAATTACGGGTGTTTACTGCCCCATGATTTTTTTCAGCTGCTTCATGTCACTCAAGAGCCTCTGATTGTCCGGCACGTTCTCAAGACCCTTTTGCAGGACGTTCATCGCTTTTTCATACTGACCCTTGTTCGCAAGTTTCGCAAATTCGTTGTGGACTTCCACGGCATAATTGCTCAGGCACTGTTGTCTGAACTGCTTGATTTTCTGGCTCCGGGGCAAATCAACAAGAGCGTTTGAGGCAATCTCCGCGGATTTCAGAAAGTCGTTTTTGTTTGCGTTCAAAATCCTTATCCAGGAGTTCTCAAGCATGGTAACAAGCTGTTTTTTGATTTCGGGGTCGCTCGCAAGGGGATTTTTCATCTGCTCCTTCAAATACGCGATTGTCTTTTCCTCGCTTCCGAGTGACTGTGACTTTGAGTTTGTTCCATAAACGAAGATGATTTTTTCAGTCTCAGCTTTTGTCCTCGCCCCAAGATTTTCCTTCCGCTTCTGATATTCCTCATCGGCTTTGTCAAAATCATTTTTTTCGCACAGGGAGAGCACGGCATTGAAAACCGCGTTGTCGTAATTTTCCCTGAGTCCCTCGCTCATGCCCCATCGGTTCACGACGGATTCCATCCACAGCATTGAGTCAACGTAGCGTTTCGAACGGTTCAAAATGGCATCGTAATTTGTGGCCACCACATCAAAAACCTGCACTCCGTCACTTGAGTAAGGGTCGCTTTCATTTTCCAAAAAAACTCTTCGTGCGGCGGCAATGGGAACAAAGGACGCGTAGTTGTTTGTGGAGAGATTGTAGCTGATTACATTTTGCGGAACCAAGCTTACTAGTGCCCTTGCGCTGATTTTGACCCGTCCCCTGTAGATGTTCTTCGGCATGATTGCATATTTTGTTCCGGATGCGCTGGATGAAATCTGTTTTTTTTCACCCGGATTGAAGCCCATGGGATTCGTTGTCTCCACGTCGATGTGTTTTCCTCCAATCACCACGGTGCAAAAGCAATGGTCAGGAACACGGTTCGCGTACACCTCGAGCCCGGCTTTTTTTGCGAGACAGTAGTAAAGGATTGCGGATGAGACGCAGTTGTAGGATCCCTTGTCGAATGCGGTCGTGAGTCTTGTCTGAGGCTTGGAATACGAAAGGAGCACGCAGTCGTAAATGATGTGGAGTATGGAGTCGGCCTTTTCCTCATCGTTCTTTGAAAGAAAATCCGTGTCAAAAAGTTCTTTTTCGAGCTCACGGTATTTTTCCATGTAGGGCTCCACGTTGATTGCGGGATATTCCGAGAACAAAAAAGACGCGCGCATGATTTCTTCCGGCGTGGGATCGTCCCCAAGACTAAGCTCGATGTACGGCTCAATGGATGGAAAATCATTTTGTGCGGCGAAGAGCGGAAATAAAATTCTTGAAATTAAAATCAGGACTGTGGCGATTTTTTGGATAATCTTTCTCATGTTTCCTCCTTTGTGTTCTGCGGATTGCTTATGGAACGGATTCTTTCGGTCAGGGGCGGATGGTCGTAGTTGAAAAGACAGTAGATTTTGGGCGGACAGATTTCGCTCAGGTTTTCCTTGTTGAGCTTGATGAGCGCGGAGATTAGATTTTTTCCACTGCCACAGATTTTTGCGCTGAATACGTCTGCCTGAAATTCATCGCGGCGGCTCGTTGCGTTTCCAATGAGCGAGGGAATCCATGCGAAGGAGCCGAAGGAGAGGAAGGCCAGAAAGAGACCGATGAAGAGTAGGGGAGTTTCAATCTGTGCGACTCCTTTTTCCAAAAATCCGAAGCCTGAGTAGAGCAGGGGATTTTTTATGAGCATGGAGATTGCGAAGAGAGCTGCGAAAATGAGCGGGATGGTCACGCACTGTCTTTTGATTATGTGCCTGTGCTTGTAATGACCGAGCTCATGTGCCAGGACGGCCTCAATCTCGTCGGTGGAAAGCTGATTTACCAGGGTGTCGTAAAGCACGATTCTTTTGTTTTTTCCGAGCCCCGTAAAATATGCGTTGCTGTGTCCGCTTCTTTTTGATGCGTCCATGATGAAAATGCTCTTCGCGTGGAAGCCGGTTTTTTCCATGAGGGACTCAAGCCTTTGCTTCAACTCACCTTCCTCAAGCGGAGTGAATTTGTTGAAGACCGGGGCAATCAGTACGGGATAGAGATAGGAAATCAAAAAGCTGAACGCCACGTAGACCGCACCGAGCAGAATCCACCACCATGAGGAAGCGTGTGAGAGCAAAAAGATTGCGGCGCAGATAAGGGGAACCGCTACGACAAGGCTCACGACCGCCGATTTTACTGCGTCTGAAATCCACATGCGGAAAGTCATCTTTGAAAAGCCGAAGTCCTTTTCTATTTTAAACTCACGGATGAGTGAAAAGGGCAGGTCAAGGATTGAGTCGGGGAGACTTGAAAGAAGCATGAAGAGCATGGACGCAAGGTACACGTTGCCGGTCCATTTTTGGATTGAGCTGAAAATCATGGGGTAAAATCCGCAGAGAACCAAAATCAGCGTGAGACCTGTGCTCAGGACGTGACGGGGAAGCCAGAGTTTGTAGCGAGCGTTTTTGTATGCGACGGTTTTTTCAAGCACGTCTTTTTCAATGTGTCCTTGAAGAGACTCAAGCCCCTGGAGGGTCTCTGGAATCTCGGCTCCGTGTTTTTTCCGGTGAATGAAATTTACGAGCTCCAGAATCTGGTCGAGGAGAAAATCCGAGAGAGTGCCAACTAAAAATAAAATGACAAAAATATTCGTGAAATCCATGCCTATAATATAACACTTTTTTTGGATTTCGGTAACAGGGGCGAAAATTTTTGCTGCTCTATTGACGACAGACTCTCATTCCCACGGATATTTCATGCCCCAGTCGTTTCGGAGGCAGTCCATCACGGCGCAGAGGTCGCGGGATTTTTTGAAGCTGTGCACGTCGGATTCTGTCTTTCCCGAGAGTATGCAGTCGGTCGCGTGGATGAGCTCGTACTCGTATCCGTTTGTCTTGAAGGGAACGTCAATCTTTCTTGCGACATCGCTTTCTCCGCCCCATTCATTTTTGTAGACATGGACACAGGCTTTTTGCGAGCAGAAAAAATTCTCCACTGTGATGTAGCCCTTTGTTCCGTAGATGACCGCGTCGTGTGTGGGGACGGTTGAGGGCAGGTCCATCGCGCTCTGGAAACTTGTGACGGCTCCGCTTTTGAAACTCAGGTTCACGCTGTTCCATGCGTCCACTCCCTTGAGCATCCTGACGCTTGAGTTTTCGGCGGTGACGGGAGAGAAATCCGTTATCATCATGGCGAAATAGATGTTGTAGATTCCAAGGTCCAGCAGGGCACCACCCGCAAGTTCGGGAGCATAGTTTCTGTCCGTGGGGTCGTATGGGTTACGGTTACAGAAACGTGAGTCGATGTTTTTCACTTCCCCGATGAGTCCTTCCGAAATGGCCTTTTTGATTTCCGCGATGCAGGGATTGAACGCCGTCCACATGGCCTCCATAAAAAAGAGATTCCGCTCCTTCGAAAGATTTATCATGTCATCAAGCTGTGAAAGGGAGCATCCGGCGGGTTTTTCACAAAGCACGTGTTTTCCCGATGCCAGGGCCTGCATGACCGAGGCGTGGTGGAACGCGTGAGGATTTGCCACGTAGATTGCGTCCACATCCGTATCCGAAAAAAGCTCGTCGTAGGAAGCGAAGGATTTTTGGAATCCCCACTTTGAGGAAAAATCTTTGGCTCTTTCCTTGTTACGGCTTGCGACGGCATACATCCTGATTTTTTTGTTTCCGCCGTCGACCTCGCCTTTCATTGCCTCCGCCATTTTGTTCGCAATTCGTCCGGGGGCAAGAATCGCCCAGTTCACAAAATCTTTCATACAGGTCTTCCCTTTTTACTTTAAATTGCCTATGCCTGGAACACAATCTTTCCGCGGTAGAATGTGGCCCGGATTTCTCCCGTGACTTTTTTTCCTTCAAGCGGGGTGTATTTTCCCTTGCTCGCGAATTCCTCTCCGCGCACGGTCCAGACTTTTTCCGTGTCAACTATGGTGAGGTTCGCAATAAGTCCCTCCTCCAAAAGTCCCCGGTCACTCAATCCCAAGATTTCCGCAGGTCTCGCGCTCATTTTGTCGGAAAGCATTTTGAGGCTCATTCCGTTTTCAAGACAAAGCGTTGTGTAGCATGTGGCGAACGCAGTCTCCAGTCCGCTGAATCCGGGGGAGCCTGATTTTTTGTCCTCCATTGTGTGCGGCGCGTGGTCGGTTGCGATTACGTCGGCTGTTCCGTCCATGAGTGCCTTGATTACGGCCTGTCTGTCGCTTTCGGGTCTGAGGGGCGGATTTACAATCTGGAACTTTGTGTCCGCTTTCTCACAGTTGAGCGCGATGTGGTGGGGCGTGATTTCCGCAGTGACATTGACTCCGCGTTTTTTCGCTTCCCTGAGTGCGTCAATGCATTGTGCCGTGCTCACGTGGCAGAGATGGAGATGAGCTTTTGCCTCTTGTGCAAGACGGATGTTCCTGAACGTGGCTGTATCCTCGGCTACGGCAAGAAGTGTGTGCGCTTCCTTAAGATACGCGGCGGCTTCCTTTTTGTCCTTTGTGCTTGGATTTTCCTTTGCGAGAAGATCCAGTGCCTTTTTCCGGAGGGGACGTGCCTCATTCGCAAGGTCGGGATCCTCACAGTGGCAGCTCACGATGATGTTTTTCTTTGCGGCAATCTTCATGCCCTCAAGCATTACGGCGGATGACGCTACCTCATGTCCGTCCTCGGTAATCAGGGGCACAATCTTCCGGCTCAGATTTTCAAGATGGGCGGTGGATTTCCCCTCGAAGTTTTCCGTTATGCTCACCGACTGAATCACCTGGCAGAATCCGAGCTCGTCTCCCCTTTTGTCATTGAACTCGGCCATTTCCTGAGAGCTGATTACGGGGCTTGTGTTGGGCATAAGGACTACGGTTCCAAATCCTCCTGCCGCCGCCGCCATGCAACCCGTGCGGATATCTTCCTTTTGTGTTTGTCCCGGATCCCTCATGTGAACGTGCATGTCAACGAAGGAGGGAAGGACCGTGCATCCTGAAGCGTCGAACTTGGACACGTTCTCATCACCGAGCATTTTTTTTACGGCCGCCTGAGTCGGAAATCCTGAGATTTTGTCTCCCTCAATCAGTATGGCCCCGTTCTTTACGTCCCTGTTTTTGTCCACGAGGCGCGCGTTGTAAATAAGAAGCAAATCCTTCATCAGTCCTCCCCAAGGCTTCCGGCTTTGTACATTGCGTCGCAGTAAATGCAGCGGTACTGTTTTTTGTATTTGTCCACGAGACGGAATTCCTGGGGCACGTAATGCTCGGTGATTGTGATGCATCTCGGGTTCTTGCACTGGATGACGTTCTCAACTTTCTCAGGCAGCTCCATTTTGATTTTCCTTACAATCTTGGAGTCCTGGATGACGTTCACGGTGATGTTCGAGTCGATGAATCCGAGCACGCTGTAGTCGATGTTGAGGATGTTGTCAATCTTGATTATGTCCTTGGTTCCGGTCTTTTGAGATACGGCGTTTACAATCAGGGCGCATGTGAATTTCGCCTTGTCCAGACCCAGCCATTTGAAAACTTTCCAGCCGCTTCCTGCCTGGATGTGGTCAATCACAAGTCCGTTTTTTATTTCCGCTATGTTAATCATCTTTTCCTCCATCATTTTTCATCGGACACAATCAGAGAGCGCCGGTCAGTTTGCTCATAAGCGCCATGCGGGCGAACATTCCGTATTTTACCTGCTTGAAATAAGCGGCCCTTGGATCTTCGTCAACTTCGGGTGCGATCTCGTTCACGCGGGGAAGGGGGTGGAGCACAATCATGTCCTTCCGGGCAAGCTTCATCTTTTCGGTGTCGAGTATGTAGCTGTCCTTCAGGCGGATATAGTCCTGCTCGTTGAAGAACCTTTCCTTTTGTACGCGTGTCATGTAGAGGATGTCCAGGTCGCCTATGACTTCCTCAAGACGCTCGGCACATGTGTATTCAACACCGGCGGGCTGGAGGACTGTCTTCACGTAATATTCCGGGAGCTGCAACTCTGGCGGGCTGATGAAGATGAACTTGTTCCTTGGGTAGCGGCTCATCGCTTTTGCAAGTGAGTGTACCGTGCGTCCGAATTTCAGGTCCCCGCAGAATCCTATGGTGTGTCCCTCGAATCCTCCTTGAAGCGCGCGGATTGTGAGAAGGTCGGTCAGCGTCTGGGTGGGGTGGAGATGGC
>DFKI01000149.1 GCA_002373325.1 Treponema sp. UBA3649 | reverse complement strand
CCGATAATGACACTCATCCAGTCTGATAATGACACTCATCCAGTCTGATAATGACACTCATCCAGCCCGATAATGACAGCGGGGCATGGCCGATGATGATACTTTTTTTGTTGGAGGGCCCATCCCAAGTATGATAAGGATGAGCGGAAAAAAATCCCTCCAAGCATGACAAGACGGGGCTTTTGTGATATAATTAAATTGTGCATCCTGAAATTCTATTTTTAGGCTGCATTCAGTCGTGGCTAAAAAGGGGGCCTGTCGTGAAAAAAAATTGTTTGTTGTTTAAATGTATACGGGGGGGGGTATTGTTGATTTGCTCCCTGTTTCTTGCATCCTGTGAAAACTTCCTTAACGGAGCTGAAATCAAGGATGAGATTGAGGCTCAGATTGCTTATGCGAACTCACCCGCTTATAAAATCCGCGTGGATTATCCTGAGAGCCGTGGAGTCATAAAATCACCCGCGGGAGGAGAGACATACAAAAAAGTCTCCGATGTTTTTAACGTAAGTTTCGAACCCGTGAGCGACTGGGAATTCGTTTGCTGGAAGATTGTGAACTCCGCGACAAAGGAGGAGATACCGAACGGAACTTATCTTACGCTATCATCCCTTGAAAACCATGACACTGAGTGTACGTTTACGAACGCCCCTGAAAATGGAGTGCAGATTTGTCTGGAACCTGTGCTTGCCGAGCGTCCCCAGATTATCTCTTACTCGCCTCTTACATCCGGTGTGCTGAAAGATTCCACAATCCTTGTTCTCTTCGACAGGAAAATGGATCCTGCTTCCATCTATTATACTGAAGCTGAAATGGACAGGCTTCGGAAAGACGGTGTGGCCGACGAGAATTTTCTTCCCCCGTTTGACGGCACGGAGCGGAATCATTACGGATATAAAAAAGACGGGGAAACCTTTTTCAAAAACATCAGCATAAAAAACAAAAAGACGGAAAGGAGCATCAACCATTGTTTCGCTGAGCCAGTGTTTGTAAATGAAAGCACGCTCTCAATCTCCGTGAGGGAAAAGGAAGCCGTCGCCGATTACACACAGATTCTCGTGAGCATTGAAAAAGATTTCTTCTATACCGTGGGAGAAAAATATATCAAGATGGCCGGAAGCAAAAAATGGATGTATCAGGTGACTGACGAGACGGACTCTTTGCCCCTGGTCATTGCAACGAACGCTGATTCCACTGACAAAATCTCCGTTAAGATTGGTGACGTGGAGATTCCTAAGGAAGTGTCCCATGAAATCGCTTCCGACGGGGATGGATTGGACACGCTTAATTTTTTTACCGGCGATGAGAAAATCAGATTGAATCTGGAAGTCGAAGAAAGAGATTCCACTGGCTCGGGACCGAATGATTTTTTTAATCTCCACGTGAAAAAAATCCTTGACGCAGATTACAATCCATGTGCGGCGGAAATGCAGGATGTGACAGTATACTATCAGAAAGTTCTTGGCGTGTCGGCAAAGTACGAGGGTGAGGTCGATTTTGCTTCGGAGGGAATTTCCATTGATGACGGCGTTTATGAGATGTGGCTTGAGTTCTGGGACAAAAGCGGAAATTCCACTTCATATCCAAACGGAAAAAAATATTATTTCGCAAAAGATGAGTGCGGAATTTCAAGTCTTCCGGAGCCAGTTGTTTCGGGTGGAGGTGAAAACGGAAAATATACTCTCGGATGGAATGTTCCTTCTGCGAGGGATTATAACGGTGCCGTGGTCTCTTACGGAATAAAGGGTTCCGATCCAATCAGCACGGAGACAATATCAAAGGAAATTGGCAATGCGGCTCTTAGTCTTGACTATTCCGACACGCTCTACGAAATCTCCGTCGCATACATTGATTACAAGGGACACATCGGGGATGCAAGCAAGTTCTCTCTCAGGGGAAACGCGCTTACTCAGGAGCCTGTGAAGCTTACGGACTATGTGGGAACCTGTGGCGGAGGAAGCTACTACAAGTTCGGTGATTTCCCGCAGACAATTTCCGGCATAAGTTCCTACAGCTCAAGCCCGGTGTGCAACGGCTGGTATCTTGGAGGCGACGGATATTTCTATGAGAAATGCACGGCAAATCCGTATACGGAAAGCGGGTCAAATTACACCTGCTCGGACGGCACAAAACTTGTAAGCGGTGAGACTTATTATTTCAGGGTGGAGCCAATCAGGTGGCGGAAACTTACGGACAGTTATGACGGAAAGAGTCTTCTTTTTGCGGAGGATGAACTTACTGCTGGCATACCGTATTATTTGAACGGCTCAAACAGAACAATCGGTTCTTCCACGGTCTATCCGAATAACTACAAATACTCGACACTCAGGGCCTACCTTAACGGAAAGTATGAGGACGGCGACCCGCAGAAAAGGACTTACAGCGGCAACGGATTTTTGCAGAAAGCGTTTACAAGTTCCGCGCAAAATCTCATAGCCGATACTGAGGTGGATAACAGCGCCAGAGGTACAAACCCGGACACAAATATGATTTGGAACAATGGAAATAATCAATATGCATGTGCCAATACCACGGACAAAATATTCCTTCTGAGCCAGCAGGAATTGACAAAAAGCGATTATGGCTTTCAAGTGTATAATTCTCCTTCGCTTTCGGATTATTCCTCGGGAGCTAATTCCAGAACCCGTTTTACGACTGATTATGCTAAGGCAAACTATGCGTTGCAGGATGTGAGGAACGGTATTGGAGGCTGGTGGTGGATGCGATCTCCTCGTTTCGCTGCTAGTACGGAGGCCCGCATTGTGATTCGTAATGGTTGTGCTGATAATAATTACCGCTGTGTCTATAATTCCAATGAAGGCGGCATAGTTCCCGCACTGTGCGTCTCAACATTGCCGGAAAATTGAGAACTGAGAGTTGAGAACTGAGAGTTGAGAGTTGAAAGGTGAAAGGTGAAAATTGAAAGGTGAGAAGTTATGTGTCATGCAGGGTTGGATGTGCCATGTCGGACTGGACGTGTCACTGCCGGACTTGATCTGGCAATCCCTTTTCTATAGAGATTATCGGGTCAAGCTCGATAATGACACTCATCCAGCCCGATAATGACAGCGGGGCATGGCCGATGATGACACTTTTTTTTGTTGGAGGGCACCTTTTCAGGTATCATAAGGATGTGCGAAAAAAAGTCACTCTAAGCATGACAAGACTGAACTCTTGTGTTATACTGATATAAAAATGATTTAACATGGAGAATGCGGCATGAAAAAAGGGATTTTGCGGAGTTTTAGAAATACTATACTTTTGTTGGGGGTGGTTGCGGCTTTTGGGCTTGCGTCCTGCGAGAACTTCCTTAACGGTGCGGAGATAAAAAATCAGATTGAGGAGCAGATTGCGTACGCGAATGCTCAGGATTGTGCCTTCAGTCTTTCCCAGGAAACAGAAAAAGGATCTTTTATTCCTGCGAGCTCAGAAGCCAGATGCAAAATCGGCTACTCAACAGAATTAACTTTCAAGATAAATCAGAAGTCATATATTTTTAAAACTCTTGAGGCAGTTTCTGTTCTTGACAACACTCAGAGCCGTTCAGACTGTGTGGAAATTACCCTGAACGAAGATGACAGCGATGTTTCAAAAGGCATTTATAAAATAAACGTCAAAATCTTAAAGGCTGCCTCTGACATTTTAATCCGACCGGTGTGCATTCCTTATCCTGCTGTAGTGTCGTATTCCCCGGAGAATGCAAAAGAAATTCAGTTTGCGAACACTCCGATTACAATCAACTTTAACACGCCGATGGATTCTGAAAACGTTCTGGACAATATTTCCATTACCTCTGCAAAGGCACCGTCTGTGAACGTCTGTTTTGAGTCTTCTCTATCCTCTGACGGCCTTACGCTCACTCTTTTTCCCGTGAACCCGGATTTTAAAAAGCTGATTACCGGCAATTTCATGGATGTCTCGGTAAGTCTTTCAGATAAGATATGCGTTACAATCGATGACGAGACACTTTATCTTGCACAAAACTCAAATACAGATTTTACCGTGCGCTACAAGGCAGAAGTAGAGCAGACCCCGCCTGAAAAAAATGCCATATTCATGACACGCACGCCAATAAGCCTTGAAAATGCCGAGGAGCTTTCCGACGAGGAAAAACTTGCAGAAAATTTTACACCCGACGGAAGTTACAATCTTTCAGCCAGCAAAAAAGAATTGAACCTCCGCAATACAGTTGGAAAAACCGTTTACATCTACGGAAAATATTTTGATGAGGATTCTGGAGTACGCACAGTTTCTGTAAAAGAAGTCCGTACTCATGACAATTATGCCCGGTCTGTGACAGACGAAGAAATTCCTGCAAGTACATTTATTGCGGGCCGTGAATATGAGAACGCATGTTTCAAGACAGAAGACAAAATTACAAGTTTCTGCATTGCATACGACATTCAGTCAGAAAACGGTGCCGTAAACCTTACGGTAAAAGTCTCAGATGCCGCCACAAACTCTGCGGAAGAAGAAGCCTTTACAATGCTTAAAATCTCGCAAGACAGCTTCCAGGAAACTTATATTTCGAACATAACTGTTCCTAATAATTTTCCATACTTTTTTACAGATGCTGAAAGTTTTAACGAAGAAGAATATAATTCGGACAGAAAAAAACTTTATGCGGGATTCTGGCTAAGTTATGGCGGAGAAAGTTCCGATTATACTGTGAAAGAAAAAATTTATAATTATTTTTCCCGTGACTACAACGATATAACAGCCTACTGTCAGTACAGTGATAAGAGCGGTACTCTCAAAAAAGAAAAGATGACAAGAATTTGGGACGAACTTAATTATTGTATTGATCTTGATGTTGAAAGTGTGAACGGTCTTGAGGGAAAAATATTTTTTGTTGATGAGGTATTGAATAATTCCATAGAATTCAATTTTGCATTTCCGAAAGAAGCCGATGTTGTTTACTGGCAGGACAGCAAGTTACAGGCAAGATCTTATTCTGGAGATGATTATTGTTTTGTAAAGAATAATGAAGACAAAACAAAAGAGTGTTTGTGTACCTCCAGCAGCGTTCTCGATGCAGATGGCGAATATAGAATTCTTCCATATAAGAATGATTCTACGCAATCAAAAGCCTATTGTAAGCTTTCCGGTGATATTGGCACAAAAGTTTACGCTGTAACATCTGAAACCCTTGACTATGCAGTAAAACTTGACGGTGACATTGTTATTACGAAAGATGAAAAATTTGGCAAAACGAACATTACCATAAATTTACAGAATGATACTTGGGAGAAATTTGATTCTGTTACCGCTGAATGGTACGATCCCAATCCTGCACACACATGCACCGAGTATTTTTACTTTAATAAAGGAAGCCTTTCACTTAACATTGAAGAATCAACACTTAACTTGTATGAATATCCTTATACCCTTACTCTTTATGGAAGCAAAGACAGTAAACTTTCGCAGAAAATCGTAAAAACAATAGAAAAATTTACAGGCTCTGAACATGACAATGTACTTCCAAGGGTATCTTTTTACCGCACCTCATACAAAAATTTTACCTTTAAATTGTACGATGAGCAATCTGCTCCAAAAAGTGCTTATTTGATTACAAAATCAGGTGAAAAAGTTCTTGTCGCAGACGAAACAAAAGGCTTTGAATCTCAGATTCCTGTTAAGACTATAAAAGAGCTGACAAAAAGCTACATACAAAATGGGAGAATATATTACAATTTTGAATTTGAGGTAGAAGACACTGCAGGTAACAAAGGTATGGTCGTTATTACTTGTAGCATTTCCAATTTCGGTACAGGCGTCGAATCTATAACAAAAAATAGTACTAACAGTTGGAAAATAAACAGTTACAGAAAATACATACTTGTTCAAAGATGCTCTATAGGCTACTACAACATCTCTTCTTGGTATGATGTTGTTGAGGCTGATGATAATTCGTATGGTAAAGCGTATAATATTAATGACGGTCTGTTTATTAGAATTCTGAGTGCAGATAAGAATTTAGTAGCCACGGAATCTTATAACAGCTATTCTTATTACAACTACCGCTATTTTTACACCGGAGACAAAAACACAGGAAATTTTGATTACATGCTTACCTACAGCGACACGGAAAGGCTCATAGCTTCTGACGCTCCTGTTCTTGTGGAAACGGTTTCAACGACCCGCCCTTACAGCGAATGTAAAGACTGGTCAGTAAGTGACTGGGATGTTGTTGACTCTTCAGATTCTACTATTAGTGTTGTAAAAAGTAAAATCTTAAATCTGAGTGCGTCGGTTCCAGGTCCTATGCGCTATGAGATTCCCGTGAGCAGTGTCGGAGCAAACCGTTGCTATGTGGTCATAGTTCACTTTGCTGATGGCACATCGCTTATGAGTGAGGTAATGCAGAAGTAATAATGACATTCCCCGCTGAATGTGCTATACTGTACACTATGGAAGAGCGATTTTTGCCGATTGGCATTCAGGATTTTGAGGATTTATGAAAACGAGGTTGTGTTTATGTGGACAAGACGGACCTCGTGTATAAACTTGCCTGCGAAGGAAAGCCTTATTTTTTAAGCCGCCCCCGACGTTTCGGAAAGAGTCTTTTGCTTTCCACCATGGAATATTATTTCCTTGGCAAAAGGGATCTTTTCAAGGGGCTTGCGCTGGAAACTCTTGAAAAGGACTGGACGGAATATCCTGTAATAAAAATCAGTTTCGGACGCAGTTCATACGAAACTAAAGAAAATCTTCTTGCCGTAATCGATAACATTCTGGATGAGAATGAAAAGAACCTTGGCATTCAAAAAAATTCTGACAATCCTTCCGTTCGTTTTGACAATCTTATTCATTCTGCTTATGAAAAGACCGGCAAGCAGGTCGTAATTTTGATTGACGAATACGACAAGCCGATTCTGGACGCACTCTACACCGAATATGAGGAGCCGAACCGACAGGAACTCCGCGCCTTCTACAGTCCCTTGAAAGACTGCGACAAATACATCCGATTTTTGTTCATCACAGGAATCACCAAGGTAAGCCATGTGAATATTTTCAGCGGATTGAACCAGCTGGATGACATAAGCCTTGCAAAAGATTTTTCTTCAATCTGTGGAATTTCTGAAAGCGAGCTTGTTCAGTATTTTACACCCGAAATAGAGGAGCTTGCAAAAGCCCAGGAGTTGTCTGTCGAGGAGGCAAAGGAAAAACTTGTGCACATGTATGACGGCTACCATTTCACGCATGACATCGAGGGCGTTTACAATCCTTTCTGTCTTTTGAAATGTTTTAAATACAAGGACTTCGGCTCATACCGGTTTGAAAGCGGAACTCCGTCATTCCTTGTGAAGACCTTGCAGAACCAGCCGATGGAGCTTACGAACCTAGTGAACGGCCGCTATGCGAATGAGAATCAGTTCAAGAATTACGACCCCGACAGTAAGAACATGCTTCCGGTTGTTTATCAGAGCGGCTACCTGACAATAAAGGACTTTGACAAGGAGACCCGCCTTTATAAGCTCGATTTCCCGAACCGAGAGATAGAGGAAGGTTTCCTGGATGTCCTGCTGCAAAAATTCATAAGCGTCCCCTATGACGATGTAGGCCTTGAAATTACGAATCAGTGACGCATCTTATGTTCCGCATGACAGGCTATAATGTTGTCTCCGAGCTGCAGAACGTGGCGGGCAGAAGCGATGTCATCGTCACAACGAAAGACTCAGTTTTTATCTTCGAGCTGAAAATGGACAGGGGCGAGGATTTTGAGAAAGTCGCTGACCTTGTTCTGAGCCAGATTGACGCGAACGGCTATTCCGAAAGATTTACGGTGAGCGGAAAAAAGATGCACAAAATCGCCGTGGTGTTTTCAAGCGGAGGAAAGGGAATCGTCGGGTGGAAATCTTTGCAAGTGGAAAGTTGTACGAGTTGAAAACGGAGAGTGGAAAGTGGAAAGATGAAAAATCTCCTGCGTAGCATGACAAGATGGTAGAATTGTATTATAATAATAGAAGATAATTTTATCGGGAGCACGGTATGAAAAAAGGGATTCTGCGGAATTTTAGAAATACTATACTTTTGTCAGGGGTGGGGCTGATTGCGTCCTTGGGACTTATATCCTGCGAGAACTTCCTTAACGGCGCGGAGATAAAAAATCAGATTGAGGAGCATATTAATTATGCCAATGCGGAGTCCTACAAAATCCGTGTTGATTATCCTGAGAACTGCGGAATTGTAAAATCACCTGCGGGAGGAGAGACCGAAAAAAAAGTCACCGATGTTTTCTCCGTGGATTTCGAGACCGCGAGCGACTGGGAGTTTATCAGATGGAAGATTGTGGACTTTTCGACCGGCAATGAGATTTCGGATGACGAGTATCTTTCACTCTCATCGCTTAAAGATTCAAAGACAGAATGTACATTTAAAAAGGCTCCTGAAAACGGAATCCAGCTTTGTCTGGAGCCGGTGCTTGCCGAGAGACCTCAGATTATTTCGTATTCACCGATTACCTCCGGTGTGCTGAAGGACTCCACAATTCAGGTGTTTTTCGACAAGAAGATGGATCCTGCCTCCATCTATTATTCTAAAAACGAGATTGACAGACTTCGGAAAGATGGTGTGGCTGACGATGATTTCCTTCCCAAGATTACTGAAGATGAACTTTCCGGCACTTTAAAAAATCACTACGGATATAAAAAAGGCGGGGAGACATTTTTCAAGAACATCAGCATAAAAAACAAAAAGACCGAAAGGAGCATTAACGATTGTTTTGGCGCGCCGGTGTTTATAAATGAAAGCACTCTTTCAATTTCCGTAAAGGCAAAGGATGCCGTCGCTGATTACACTCAGGTTCTCGTGAACATTGAAAAGGGATTTTTTTATGTCGAGGAAGAAAAACCCGTGAAGATGTCCGACAGCAAAAAATGGATGTATCAGGTAACTGACGAGACGGACACCATGCCCTTGGTCATTGCCACGAATTCTGATTCCAGTGACAAAGTCTCTCTTAAGGTTGATGAAGACGAGATTTCACAAGAGACGTCCCATGACATCGGTTCTGACGGAGAAGGATTGGACACGCTTAGATTTGTTTCCGATGATAAAAAAATCATGCTGAATCTTGAGGTTGAGGAAAGAAATTCCACCGGCTCTGGTCCGAATGACTTTTTTAATCTCTATGTGAGAAAGGTTCTTGATAGCGATTATAATCCATGTGCGGCGGCTGAGCAGGATATGAGTGTCTACTATCAGAGAAATCTGGGAATATCGGCAAAGTACGATGGTGAGATTGATTTTGATCCGAAACAAATTTCCATTGACGACGGCGTTTATGAGATGTGGTTTGTGTTTTGGGACAGAAGCGGAAATTCCACGACATATCCCGATGGGAAAAAATATTATTTCGCGAAGGATGAGACAGGATTCTCAAGCCTGCTGGAGCCGATTGTCTCAGGCGGAGAGGATAACGGAAAATACACTCTCGGATGGAATGTTCCTTCGGAGACGGATTATTATGGTGCTGTGATCTCTTGTGGAATAAAAGGCTCAGAATCGCCCAGCACGGAGACAATTTTAAAGGCAGTCGGCAGTACGACACTGGATCTTGACTATTCCGACACGCTCTATGAAATCTCCGTCGCATATATTGATTATAACGGAAATCTTGGAGATGCAAACAGTTTCTGCCTCAGGGGAAACGCACTCACTCAGGAGCCTGTGAAACTTACGGGATATGAGGGAACCTACAGCGGGGGAGACTACTACAAGTTCGGTGATTTCCCCCAGACCATTTCCGGCATAAGCTCCTACAGCTCAAGCCCGGTATGCAACGGCTGGTATTTGGGAAGCGACGGATATTTCTATGAGAAATGCACGGCAAAGCCATTTACGGGAGATGATTCATATTACACCTGTACGGACGGTACCACACTTGTTAACGGTACGACCTATTATTTCAAGGTGGAGCCAATCAGATGGCGGAAACTCACGGACAGTTACGACGGAAAGAATCTTCTTTTTGCGGAGAATGTGCTTACCGCAAACATACCTTACAGTACGTATTCATCAGTCAGAACAATCGCCGGCATCTATGTTACTCCGAACAACTACAAATACTCAGCGATGAGGGCGTACCTTAACGGCAAGTATGAGGACGCCGACAATCAGGCAAGGACATACAGCGGCAATGGATTTTTGCAGAAAGCATTTACAAGCTCCGCGCAAAATCGGATAGCCTTGACTTTCGTGGATAATTCTTCAGCGACAACGACGGACGGTTTTATAAATCCGTGTTCAGAACATGCATGTGGTAATACGAACGACAAAATTTTTCTTCTGAGCATGAAGGATATTTGCAGCGTCTCTTACGGATTTGAGGAATCTTGCAAGACTGTGGACGGCAAGAGAATGAGAAAGTCAACGGATTATGCGAGGGCAAACTATGCCAAGAACAGGATTGAGGTAGGTGACGGCGGATGGTATTGGCTTCGCTCTCCGTTTGGCTTAGTGAATGGTGTCTATACCGCGTGTGATGTTCACTACAATGGCGATGCTTATGATAAGGACAATCCTACGGTTTTATGTGGCGGTATAGTCCCAGCCCTATGCGTCTCCACGTTACCGGAGAATTGAGAACTGAGAATTGAGAATTGAGAATTGAGAATTGAGAATTGAAAATTGAGAATTGAAAATTGAAAGGTGAGAAGTTATGTGTCATGCCGGGTTGGACTTGTCACTGCCGGGTTGGATGTGCCATGTCGGACTGGACGTGTCATTGCCGGACTTGATCCGGCAATCCCTATCTATAGAGATTATCGTGTCAAGCTCGATAATGACACTCATCCAGCCCGATAATGACAGCGGGGCATGGCCGATGATGACACTTTTTTTGTTGGAGGGCACCTTTTCAGGTATCATAAGGATATGCGAAAAAAAGTCACTCTAAGCATGACAAGACTGAACTCTTGTGTTATACTGATATAAAAATGATTTAACATGGAGAATGCGGCATGAAAAAAGAGATTTTGCGGAGTTTTAGAAATACTATACTTTTGTTAGGGGGGGGGGCTGGTTGCGGCTTTTGGGCTTGCGTCCTGCGAGAACTTCCTTAACGGTGCGGGGATAAAAAATCAGATTGAGGAGCAGATTGCGTACGCCAACGCGACTGAGTGTGTCTTTGTCGTAAAGTCCGATGAGTCCCAAGGCTCCTTCCTTTCTTCTGGTGACAAATCCTGCAAGGTCGGATACACCACGGACTTGCAATTTACCGTAAACAAATCAAACTGTGTTTTCCAAGGCCTGGAAGCCGTAAGTTCACTTAACCCAATCGAAAGCCGTGCCGACTGTGTTTCGTTCACTGTGAGCGAGGCAAATGAGAATACCGGCACTTACAAAATCACCGTAAAAATCATCAAGTACGCCGCTGACATTTTGATTCGTCCTGTGTGTGTTCCATATCCCGCTGTGGCATCCTATTCACCTTCCGACGATGACACTCAGTTTGCGAACATGCCGATTACAATCAAATTCAACATGGCCATGGAAAGTTCTGAGACGACAGGTGAGACAAGTCTTTTTAACTACGATAATATTTCTCTTTTATCAAACGGAATCTCTGTTTCCGCATATTTTGAAAATCCTTCGTTCAACCCGGACAAGACGATTCTCACGCTCACGCCGAAATCCGAGAGCCTCAAAAACTTCATCGTGAATCAGCATACGTCATTCATCGAAGTCAAGGTCTCGCTTTCCGACAAAATCATAGTAACTCAAGGAGACCTTTCGATTGCCCTCAAACAGGACACGAATGCCAGCTTCACGGTAAAATACAAGGGGGAAATTGATACCACGCCGCCACAGAGACTTGAATTCTTTGCGACAAGACATGAAATCTCCCTGGCGACCGCACAATCTCTGGCCGATGAGAATAAATTTGTGGAGGAAATTTTCAGCACGAGCGGCGGTGCAAATTTTGAAAAATGTCAGAGAAACAAATGCAACGGCACGCTTTACGTCTATGGAAAATTCTACGACAAAGCACCGGGAGTAAAATCCGTGACGATAGGCGATGTTGTGTATGACTCCGACAACGCGGAATTTGAAAGCGACGGAAACGGAAACACGATGTTCTGCATCAAACATACTCTTCCTGAGGACGAGGACAATGATTTGAATTGTGTGGTGAGCGACGGACTGGGGAACAATTCAACGGCGGTCGCTTTTACGGCGTATAAGAAAACGTTGGTTTTGAACAATATTCTTTTTTATAATTTTGACCATAGCTTCTTTTACAATGTTGATGAAGACGGCTACCCTGATAATACTCTAAAAGATTTTTTTGACCTTGACTATTACAATGCGAACCGCAGGATTGTCAAAATCAATTACGACTGGGATAAATACGAGTGCAATCCGTTTATACAAGACGATGTTTTTTATAAGAGGTTTGATTATTCTAATTATATTGATGAAACAGAATACTACAGTTCATTTGTTTTTGAATGTGAGTACAAGGACAAGGACGGAGTTGTGCGGCATGGAATTTTCCAGAACAATAGGGCAGAAAAATACCTCTATTATGAACTGGAGAATGTTGATAAGCTGAACGGTCTCAAAATAAATCTCTTTGTCACTGATGATGTGCAGAATCGTGCAGAAAAAGAAATCGTGTTCCCTGTTCCGAGTTTCGTGACAAGCATAACAAAACAATCGAATGGCACCGCCAAAATAAAATTTCAAGGCGTTGATATCGGACAGGCAATTAGTGATGCCGAAGATGAGGGCGCTGTTATGGCACCTTCCCAATTTTTAATTTATGAGGAATCTGGGCAAATAAAAAGTCTTAGTGATCCTGACCCTACGATTTCTTCACCCGAGACTATTAGAGAAGGACTTAGCTATAGGGCTGTTCCATCTCATGCTCAGACCTGGTACAGTTGGTTCTTTTATCTTCTCGGAGACATTGGAAGTGTGGAATACACCACGGAATCTACTTTGGGGGCTGCTCCGGATGTTGTAATTGACGGTGAGCCGCTGTTGCAGCAGGGGGGTCAATCAGGGTCAGATTATTACATTAATATAACGGTAAAAATTGCTGAAGACTCCTGGGACATTTTCGATGACATATATCTTAATAAAGAATCTAGTTCGGGAAATCCTTATTACTATGGAAAATACTTCTTTAACAGAGGGGAATGCTCACTTACTATACCCATGGGAATTTCTGGCATGTACAAAGAGGACACTGTATTTACTCTTTTCGGCATAAAAAATAATTTCCGTTCACAAGGAACTGTCTGTACGATTCCGAAACTTACCGGTAGTGCTTATGACTATATGCCGCCCAAAATAACCTTTACTAAGAATGGTTCAGGAAGGGAAATATATTATAATATAAAACTTACGGATTCAGAATCAGGACCAGACTATGCCAATGTACAGAATTTTGAGGAAAACGGAAATTACAAATATGTACTCAACGAATCAAATAATTGGACTGTTGATATTCCGATATGGGAATTTTCAGAACTTATAAATGCTCAATGGAAGGATGATGACAGATATGCCGGGTATTCGCAACGTGTTTATTGCCTCGTTGAGGGCTTTGATAAAAACGAAAATGAAGCTTACGAAAGACAACTGGTTTCTCTTGATTGGACATACCATTTCTCCCGCCCCATCCAGAATGCAAGTCACTCCACAGAATATGACTTAATGACCGCGAACGGCAAGTCAAAAACTTCGGTCGGCATTTCAAGCAATGAGTCTGTTCTTGTTCACACTCTTGTCACGACAAAGCCATATTCAGAGTGCAAGGACTGGACCATCGAGCAGTGGGAGCATTACCGAAAGACGCTCAATGAGAAAACGCTTTCATTTACCTCAAGCGACCACAGTGCCAAACGCTATGATGTCCCAATCGACCAAATCAACTCAGGTGAGTGCTACTGCGTTGTCGCATGGTTCGCCGACGGCACGAGCGCACAGAGTGATGTGTGGCAAAAATAACCAGTCCTATCTCCTTTCACTCCTCCCTTGCACTAATCCGTGAATCGTGATACACTTTTCCAAGATATGACGCAAATTTAACGCGAGGAGAATCATTATGGATCAGGAAGATGAAGATTTTTTGTATCAGCTGCTGACTGATCTTAAGGGCATGGACGGCAAGAACATGGACAAGTTCCTTGAGCATTGCCGTGAGAATCCCATACCGGGATGCCAGAGTGACAGCATGGAGAAGCAGGCAGGCGATGACGCGGAGAACTGATTTTCTTTCGGAAGAAATCTTCAAAAGATACGGGAGCATAAGACGGGCAAGGGGACCCTTCCTTTATACGGCAAAAAACGTGAGGCTTACGGACCTCTTTCAGGAAAACGGACGCGCCATATTGGGGTGGGGCGGCTCATCGGCTCTCACTGTTATGAAAAATGTCCTGAACCGCGGCATAAGCGGCGCCTTCCATACTGATTTCACATACAGGCTGGAAAAATCAGTCTCGGCACTGTTCGGCTCAAAGATGGAAATCCTTTGTCTCAAAAGCAGGGATGACGCTCTTTCGTTCGCAAAAAAAATCGGCGGGGAAAAAATCCTTGAGTATGTTCCCTGGAAGACTTCTCAAGGCGATTTGGATTCATCTTGCATTGTGATTTTCACACCACCTTTCCCATGGGCGGATGAAATTTTTATCCTTGCCGCAAAAAAGGACTTGGAAATCAGCGGAAAATGGGAAAAAATCAGCTTGGAAACAGGCATTTGCCGCCCGGTGCTTCCTCCTCCTCTTGAGGCCGCATACACAAGGTCTGTCTACAATCTGATTCAGGAGCTCCAGTCTAGGAAAGAAAAGGATTTTTTCATCTATGACAGGGAAATCCGACCTTACTGGATTCGGAAAGGACCCTATCTCTATCCGAGGAAGGATATTTTCAGCGGGGAAAGCTATGACTCTTTTGTCCTTCACTGCCTTGACTGCGGGATTGTCGTGAATCCGTCTTTGGAAGGTGCGAGCATAGTGCCTTTTGGTGCTGACCGGGGCGTGTTCTCCAAGCTCCTAAAAAATCCCTGGACAAGTTCCGATAAATAAAGCATGACACAGGCAAATTTAATTCTCTATATCATAAAACTCGTTCTCGGAGGAATCTCGGCTTTTTTTGCAATAGTCCTTTGGAGCAGGACACGAGACGCTGCGTGGATGAGCATGGTGGCGGGAACCGTAATCAACTACACCGGAACCGTCTACGACATGCTGATTGATTTCGGCGTGGTGTTTACGACTGACATCGAGCTTTTTTCAATTCCCCTCACGACACTCCTTTTTACCGTGGTGCCGCCCCTTTTCTTCATAATCGCCTTCATCCTGATGATTCACAGGACCCGGTAGTAAACCGAACGTCAATTTCCCCCTTGCGCTGATTCTGGAAAAGAGTTAAACTTATTTTAAAAACAAGGAGGCTTTTATGACAAGGCGTAATTTTTTTGGACATGCAGGATTTTATTGTGCATTATCCGTCATGGCTGCAATCCTTTTTTCAGGATGTATCTCTTTCTCTTCAGTACCGGCCCCGGTGGACAGAAGCGGTGACTCTGCGGCTTCCGTTGTGGTTGAGGGAATCTGGAAACAGGCGAGCACGGGAAACAGCTATGAGATTGCGGAGACAGGAGGAGCTTACACACTCACATGCTTTACCGTAAAGAGCAACGGAGAAAGAAGCTATTCCTCTCAGATGACGACCTTCGAGCGCGGCGCAAAAAAGGAGCTTGACTCAAGGCACGGATATCTTTACGGCTACAACAAGAACCGTCCCGGATGGATTGCCTACTACTACACTCTGAGCGGAGACCGCTTGAATCTCACGCAGTGCCTGAACGACAACGGCGGCGTAACATGGTCTTCCATTGAGGATGCAAGGGCCTTTGCCGACATCTCAAATCCCGGAACCGTAAAAATGGATTTGACCCGCTGATTTTTTCCTTGAAAAAATATCAGTTGGGGTGTAGAATTATAAAATCAGAAGGGAATCTCCGGGAACTTTTGCTTTCGGGGATTTCCATGATTCTGTGTATGCAGAGTCGAATCTAAAGAGTGCCGTCGGAATCCGCATGGACGAAACGGCAAAAAAGGAGTGTTTTATGGCACAGAAACAGCCCCGCACATGGGGAATCTTTATCATCCAGCTTTCACTGGCAGTGTATTTCGCAATCACAGGCATTTTCCTTCTCACATCCAAGCTGGGAGCGTCAATCTCATCTATGGAAGTCTCTGCCGTCACCATGGTCTTCAGCAACACCACAGTACAGATGATTGTCAAGATTGTCCTCGCAATCGTCCTGATTGTCTACGGTGTCGCGCTTTTGATCAAGGCATTCGGAGCTGACCTTGGAAAACTCGATGACGTGCTCAAAATCATCACGCTGATTGTATGGTGCATCGTCACTGTCGTGGCCCTCGTCACCTACGCGAAGACCGATTTTGCAAAGAACGGATCCATTTTCCACTGGTTCCTTTCACTCGCAAAGAACTGTCTCATAATCGGCGGCGTGCTCACAGTCAAGAACGGAAAATAAATCCCTTTTTTTTGAATGTCCGCGTGGCATAACAGCATCGTGTCATCGTCGGACATCATCGGTTCGGGGATGGCATTGTTGGAATGTGCTGTCGGAGGGGGAATCCAGCGACGTCCTCCTCAAACTGTTTCTTCAAATCAACGGAAAGAGCCGTGTTCAGGTATTTTATCTCAAGCGAGCGGAATGAGCTCCTGCTGATTTCCTCCGCCCCGTAGCGTGCCATGTTGTCAGTGTATGACTGGCAGTCAATCAGTTTTCCCCCGCATTTTATGAAGGAACGTGCGAAGAGTGCGAACGCTGATTTTGATGAATCCGGCTCCAGGGTGAACATGCTCTCACCGCAAAAGACAGAGCCAATCAGCACTCCGTAAAATCCTCCCGCAAGCTTGTCCCCGTTCCATGCTTCGAAACTGTGCGCGAATCCCACGTCGTGAAGTGCCGTGTATGCCCGGATGATTTTCTCCCCAATCCACGTGCCTCCCTGATCAGGTCTTTCCATGTCCCTGCATGCCCTGATTACCGACGGAAAATCCTTGTCCATGGTGTATGAGTAGGGGCTGTGCTTTAAAAATTTGTCCGTGCTCCGTCCTATATGAAGATTGTCGCACCAGATGCAGAACCTTGGGTCGGGACTGCACCAGATTACGGGATCCCCCTCGTCCTCGTTGAACCATGGAAAAATCCCCTGCATGTAAGCTGAATACAAAGTCTGTAAGTCGATGTCCTCCGTCACCATGCACACGCCAATGGATGACCTTTTTTTCGAAAGTGGCGGCTCGGGAAGAAGCGTAATCAAATCCGGATTGAAGCCATTCGTCAAGTCCTCTGTTTCTCCGCTCATTTTCCGTCCCCGAAATCAAAGCAGATTTTTCCGTCCTTCTCAGAGACAGAGACATTTCCTCCTGAACTGAGCCTTCCGAAAATCAGCTCGTCAATCAAAGGACTTGCAATCTCATCCTCCGCGTACCGGTAGATGTTCCTTGCGCCGAACTCACGGCTGTATCCCTTTTCCGAAATCAGTCTGAGGGCCGAATCTGAGACGGTCATTTTTACTCCGCGGGATGTGAGCCTTTCCGAGATTTTTTTGACCGCGGTACCTGCGATGGAAATCACGGTGTCTTTTCCAAGATGCGAGAACGGAATGATTGCGTCAAGTCTGTTCCTGAACTCAGGGGAAAATGTCTCCTCAACGGCATGTGTCAGAGCTCCCTCGTCTTCCTGTCCGAAGCTGTCCCTTGCGCCCGAGAATCCCACGGCACCTTTTTCCATCTCCCTGGCTCCCGCGTTGCTTGTCAGAATCAGTATGCAGTTTCTGAAATCAGCCTGTCTTCCCTGTCTGTCGGTGAGTGTCCCGTAATCCATCACCTGAAGAAGCACGTTGAAAATGTCGTGATGTGCCTTCTCAATCTCGTCGAGCAGGATGATTGAGTGGGGTGAGTTTCTTACGGCATTCACAAGAAGACCTCCCTCCTCATATCCCACATATCCGGGCGGTGCTCCGAGCAGTCTGCTTATGGTGTGCTCCTCCTGATACTCGCTCATGTCAAAGCGGATGAGTTTTTCTCCGAGCAGGGACGCAAGGCTTTTCGCAAGCTCCGTCTTTCCAACTCCGGTCGGTCCCACAAAAAGGAATGCTCCCTCGGGTCTCTCCTCGTTTCTGAATCCGGCCCTCGCTTTTTTTACTGCGACCGAAACTCTCTGGACGGCACGCTCCTGTCCGAGCACAAGGGACGAAAGATTTTTCTCAAGGTTCTTAAGCTGGGTTCCCTCGTCCTCGTCGATTTTTTCAATCGGAACACGAGCCATTCGTGATGTCACTTTTCTGATTGTGTCCTCGCTGATTTTTACCCGGCTTGTTTTCTTTTCGTGGATTCTGGTGTAGGATCCCGCCTCGTCCATTATGTCAATCGCCTTGTCGGGAAGCCTTCTCTCGGGAAGATACCGCACTGAAAAATCCACGATTTTCTCAAGGGTCTCTTTTCCGTACTCCACGTTGTGAAATTCCTCGTACTTCGGAGCAAGTCCCTCAAGTATCTTCACGCTCTCATCCCTGCCCGGCTCAAGTATGTCGATTTTCTGGAACCTCCTGGAGAGTGCGCTGTCCTTTTCAAAATAGCGGGCGTATTCCGTGTATGTCGTGCATCCGATGCATCTCACCTTTCCCGACGAGAGAACTGGCTTTAGCATGTTGCCTCCGTCAAGAGAACTGTCGCCTCCGCTTCCGGAACCAACGAGAGTGTGAATCTCATCGATGAAGACAATCGCCTTTCCGTAATCCTCGAGGGCCTCCATCACGCGTCTTATTCTCTCCTCGAAATCTCCACGGTACCTCGTTCCCGCGACAAGAGTTCCGATGTCCATTTTGAAGATGGAAAAACCCTTGAGCAAGTCAGGGACCTTTCCCTCCACGATCATGGATGCAAGTCCCTCCGTTATGGCGGTCTTTCCGACTCCCGGTTCCCCCACATGAATCGGGTTGTTCTTTTTTCTTCTGCAAAGGATTTCTATGGTCCGCTCTATTTCCTCCGTCCGTCCCACAAGCGCGTCCAGCTCTCCGTTCCTCGCTTTTTCGGTCAGGTCCGTGGTGAATTTTTTCAGGGTGAGGATGTTGCGTTTTTTTCTTGCCTTTTCCTTTTTTCGGGGCTCGTCGGGTTGCGGAGCGTTCTTTCCGTTAAAACTGTATTCCTCATCCGGCAGGTCATCTTCAATCAGCTCGTCAAGGTCATCGTCATAATCATCGTCCGCATCCTCATCCCAGTCCTCGTCGTCATTCATGTCGTCGGAAAACTGCTGTGGAAAATCATTGTCAGTCCCTATTTGGGTCTTTGGAATTAAGCCTTGGTCGGCCAGCGCGGACTTATAACTGGAGATGCTTTTTATGAGGGAAAAATGCTCCATTCCGATTTTTCTGAGGATGTATGAGCAGTAGTATTGGGGTGTATCCAGCATACTCACGAGCAGGTCGTATTTTTCAATGTGGTCCTTGTCCGCGTTCATGCACTGTGCCGCCGCATTTTCGAAAATGATGATGAAGCCGTCGGTGTAAATCGGGTCGGAGTCATCGTCTTCCGGAAGCATGGGAACCTTCTCCATTATATATTCGTCCAGCTCTTTGCCCAGATTTGCATAATCGGTGTCGCACATGTCGAGCATTACAAGGATATCGTAGTCCGAGAGAAAAGCCTTGAGAAGATGCTCCGGTGTGAGAAATTCGTGCCTGTGGTCTTTCGCAGTCTCCTCCGCCATTTTGAGCAGAGCCGTCGAGTCTTTGTCAAGTTTCATGGAACCTTCTCAATCTTGCACTGAAGGGGAAATCCCTCCTTGGTCGCCAGTTGCATCGTGAGTTTTGCCCTCGTGCGCGCTATGTCGTAAGCGTAGATTCCCGCGACCCCGCTTCCCGATCTATGGACGGTTTCCATTATTCTGACTGCCTCCGCCTCTTCTTTGTGGAAGATTTTCTTGAGCACGTCGACCACAAAATCCTTCGTGGTGTAGTCATCGTTCAGTAAAATCACCTTGTAATCGGAGGGGGGCTGAAGTCGCTTGCTTTCCTTTGTACCGAATGAAATGTCCTCTTTAAAACCCATGACGCTCACAACCTCACTGGCACACCGGCTTCATCGAGCGCTTTTTTGATTGTGCCCACAGTATATTCGCCTGAGTGGACCATGCTCGCAATCAACGCAGCGTCCGCCTTTCCGTCGCTCAGTACTTTTACAAGATGCTCTGGTTTTCCTCCTCCTCCCGATGCAATCACCGGAACTGGAACCGCCTCGCTTATCATTTTCGTCAGGTTGATTTCATATCCGTCGCGCGTACCGTCTGCGTCCATCGAGTTAAGGACAATCTCACCCGCTCCAAGCTCCACCGCACGGATTGCCCATTCCCTCGCGTCAAGGTCCATGGCGATTCTTCCTCCGTTTATGTAGACCCGGTATCCTGAAGGAAAGGATGAGTCTCTTGCCGCGTCCATTCCGAGCACTATGCACTGGTTTCCGAAAACTCTCGCTCCTTCCCTGATCAGATCCGGATTTTTCACCGCCTGACTGTTGAGCGACACTTTTTCGGCTCCGGCAAGGATGGTAGATCGTATGTCGTCCAAAGTCCCTATTCCGCCTCCAACGCAGAAGGGGATGAAAACCTTGCTCGCGACCCGGGAAATCAAATCTAGGATGGGTCCTCTGCCTCTCGCGGATGCTATGATGTCATAGAAAACAAGCTCGTCCACACCCTGCCTGTAGTATTCCTCGGCCATTTCCACCGGATCGCCGATGTCAAGATTGTTCTGAAATTTAACGCCCTTGGTCGTGCGTCCGTCCTTCACGTCTAGGCAAACTATAATTCTCTTTTTAAGCACAGAGGCCTCCGTTATAAAATAAGGGAACCAGTAAAAACTTCAGTTTTTAGAGGTTGTCATAAAATTCTCAGCTTTGCATCGAGACGAAATTCCTGAGAATCTTCAGTCCGCTCTCACCTGATTTTTCGGGATGAAACTGGAAAGCCGTTATGTTGTCCATTTCCACCACGGCAGGAATCATGGTCCCGTAGCAGGCGAATCCCTTGATGACCTCCGCGTCGTCAGGCTGAATCACGTAGGAATGCACGAAATAAAAATCCGTTCCCTCGCGAACTCCGTCAAGAAGTCTGGAGGAGCCGTTCGCAAAGCTGATGTCGTTCCATCCCATGTGGGGGCATTTCAGGGAAGATTTCAAAAGGGGCACGTCCTTGTGCTCGTCATCCGTGGGGGAAGTCTCCTTCCAGATTTTCGGCAGATGGCGGATAATCCCCGGAAGAAGTCCGAGACACTTCACGTCGCCTTCCTCGCTGTAGTCAAAGATAATCTGTGAGCCAAGGCAGATTCCCATGAGTGCTTTTCCCGATGCGGCCCAATCCTTCAAAAAAGAGTCGAATCCCGTGAGCCTGAGCTGCTCCATCGCGTAAGAGGCTTCTCCGACTCCGGGGAAAATGATTCTGTCCACATCCTTTAAGTCAAGCGGATTTTTGGAAAGAACGTAGGGCGCGTTAAGTGAGTTCAACGCACGCTCCACGCTCTTAATATTTCCCGCATTATAATCAACAATACCAGTCATAGGAAAAAGTCTAGCAGATAATGGAAGTAAATTCAAGGGATGCTACTTTTTGTTTACACCGGTCATTACCGTAGTGCCGTCAGCAAAATGGATGATTGTAGTGTAATATTTGCCCTCAGGGATTTCCGCAAGATACTCGTTTCCGTATGTGAAAGACTTTGATTTTTGCACGGTACCTGTTTCAATGCCGCCGTAGAGCCAGTCTTCAACGGTGTTTCCAAGGTTCATCGTGCTGTAGAAAGTGTGCACAAGAACAGGATTGTCAGCCAGAACAGCAAGCCCCATGCTTCCCTGCATGAAATTTTTCAAGTCGCAAGTAAGATTTTGCGTGTAGTACTTTGGATAGATATAGACAGGGGCAAAAAATTCTCCATAACCAACATCTGTCCATGGTTGCAGCCGCACAAAACAATCCCTTTCACTGTCCGTAAAAGTCGGGCTGTATGAAAAGGTCTTTTCGGACTCGGATGTTTTTTCCATATCATCATAGCCATAATCATCATTCATTTGGCGCGTCGCTTTCCATTTTCCATCATCAAAATATTGAGCCACAATATATGCCCCCCAATTTGAGTCATCCAAACAAGAACTTGCGCCGGCCACAGTAAATGTATTGTTTTTATGCGAAAACGTAACAGGAGAAACATCATACGAGACAACACCCCTATATCCAATAAAGTTGTCGTCATAGTCCACCAAATAGTTTCCATTTTTGTCATGGACTTTAAAATACAGGTAATTCCCCCGATTTCCGTCAAAAGGAAACGCAATATAATCTCCACCGTCATATTCAGTAATCCGCACACGATCAGAAGACCAGTCAATTTCAGAAGGATTTATACCATTGCTACTGTAAAAATACTGCACGGAAATTTTACCATTCTCATTTTCATACAAACCTGAGTAATCGTCATAAAACAAGCCTGGATGATCGTCACAAAACATATCATAGTTGTAAATCAGTCCGTTCGGAGTTTTACAATACCAATGCTCCACCCACTTATACTGAGACTCTGGAACCACATTGTCATAGAATGTTTCCGTCTCGGATGCGGTAAATGAACTTTCCCTTGAGTCCCCGGCTAAATTATATGCCACAATGCTGAAAGTATAGCTTGTATAATGGGTCGGAACTTCAAAATCCAGCTTGGCCGCATAGTCATCAAGGGCCTGAATGCCGATTGACGGATTTGCATCATGCCTGTAATGAACCTTGTACATCAAGTTCGGATTAGGCGTAAAATTTTCAGGATAGCGTATGTGAACGCTTCTTTTTCCCGCGTTTAAAACAGGAGGATCAAAAGCCACGGTAAAGGAAGACGGCAGGTCGGAATCCGTAATAGGCGGAAGGTCGGGCTTTTCAACTCCTTTATAGACGGTAAAGGGTTTTCCAACACAAGAAAAAGTATAGTTACCATATATAGCAATGGAATAAATATTGTATATGCCGTCCTCAAAGTCAGAAATATATGCAGCTTCCAAATTCAAGCCGGAATCACTTTCCTTATACCTAAGAAAATGCCCTGCCTCTAATGATTTTTTTCCAATGATCAAAGGATTTTCCTGCTCAAACCTGCGAAAATCTTTTTCTCCGCCTTTTAAAACATCATGGTCAATTGACCCGTCCTCATTCTGCTTAACCCAAAAAGCAAATACGCCAGTTGGCTGATAATCAAATTTCAAGATATAGCCTGGTATACCTTCAGATGGATATTCTATGCCAGTGAGAGCCCCCCAGTAATTATGAGTAACCATAGCCTCCTCACATGAAACCACCGAGACAGCCCTTGGTATGAGATTAACATAGCTATACTCATTTCCAATCATATCGGACGCCACAATCCTTATATAAGTGTCCCTGTTTGAATCAGCCCTTATCTTGCAACGGTACATATCACCTTTAACTTTCCTCAAACCGATATAAGTTTCCAAGCCTTCGCAGAAAGTGAGGCTCTCGCTTGGAACAGGGGAAAGACTATCCTCGCTATAGCCGGTTTCAACACTCACAAGCTTAGCGAGTCTTCCTATATATTCTATATACTCATTACTGGTATAGTAATTATACGGGGCTCCGAACCCCTCCTTATGCTCAGTTCCATCCATGTCAGTTATAAAACTTGTGTATTTGTCAACCGTGGGGATAATAAAATTATAATCAACCATGCCAGTTGTTTCATCAGGAAAGTCAATGGTGTTTTTGAGACAACAAACAGGCATTTCAAACACGGTGTCTTTTACCAAATCCACTGAAAAATCACTTACGGCACTTTCTCCCGCACGGTCGGTCGCAATGAAATTCAATCTTACAACGCCGTCGATGGGGCATTTGAAATTCAACTCAAAGACATCCGCAATGCTGTTTGACTTGTCGTTTAAATAAGTCGTCGTGAAATAGCTCTGATACAAAAGTTCCGTACCGTCAGTCTGCCGGAGAAAAGTCTCCTTTACCGAAATGGAGCCTACCCCGCTTCCTGCATCAGTCGCCTCCATATAGAACCACACGCTTTTTACATGATGATCGTCTATGTTTTTGTTTACGGCTTCCGCACTGTCACCAAAATTTGACTTCTTCGCATAATAAACAAAGTCTTCAAGCGGTATAAGGTTCGTTCCGTTCAAGGCGTCCTCTCTGGTCTTTGCCACACGGACTGTTTTTATTGTAGGAGGAAGCGGCACAGCCTCTTTTTCAAGATAGCAGAACGGCTTTATAATAAGATTGCTCTTTTCGCAATTTAATTTTGCATTGACGGTATATCTGGAATCGACATTTCTTTCATCGCTGAAAATTACGGCATCCTCAAGGATTTCGCCCGTATCCTGGTCAACACACACCCAGCCATTGAATATTGCGGCAGGATTTTTCGTAAACTCAAGCGAAAAAGTCTCTCCCTTTATTACAGTTACTGTCTGCGGATAGATTTGACCATATTCATTTGAATCCACAGCACAGCGGATTTCGAATTTCGGTGCCTTCGCATAAGCTATTTCCTCTTCAATCTGCTCTTTGATTTCCGCTCCATTAAGGAAGTTTGTGCACGTCAAAAGCATTATACAAAACACCCCTTCCAACATACACAGAAGACATCTTACAAAATTTCGTATTTTTTTCATGGGTTCCCCCTCAAAAATGGTCATTAGGCGGCATTGCATGGAAGAAAAAGACTTTATTTACCTTAAATTATAGCACAAAACACTAAAGCTGTCATGGAAAATATTTTTATACAGAAAAAAATTTTGAAGCGTTGAATTTTTGTGAAAAATCCACTATAATTATAGAGAATCTCAAAAAACTCATTTTTCAGGATTCCCCGGTGTTTTTTAAGCGGTGGAAATCTGTTGTCTTTATGCGACGCACTAAAAAGGAGTTTTTACAGGAGTTAAAAATGAAAAAAATCAAATTCCTTCTATTAATATTGCTTATTATGCTTAGTGCCTGTACGAAAAAAGAACCCGTGGTCGTTGAAGACGAAGAGGAAGAAAGCGTCGAAGTGGAGGAAGAAAAAATCACCGACATTCCCTGCGTCATGCTGGGAGACTTTTATTATGAGGAAAATTTGGACGGTGGATTCAGCAGAAGCCTTGCAGCCGTTGAAGGAAGCGCCGTATTTGCCCCGATAAGCGACAAGGAGTCGGACAAGGGATTGCCGGAATCAAAAGTGGACGAGGCCAAGAACATATTTGTCAGAGTCAATCTGGAGGACGATCTTTCGGAACGGATTCTCTGGGCAGATATAAATGAACTTGCAATCAACGCACATCCCGGATGCACTTATGAGACCGGCTCCGATATTTTTATCTTTGACAAACCGGATTTCAACTCTCAGGGAAGGACAAAGCTTTTACCCGACATGCTTCTTGCAATCTACGCCGACTTCCCGAATCCTGATGGATTTCCTGACGCCGATAAATTCCAGAAAATCAAAATCAGGCTTGGAAACGCCTCCACTCTGATTGAGGGATTTTTGAAAAGCATACAGCTTGACCAAAGTCCCGAGCGTGTCTCTTTGATTCAGGTCACAAAAAAATACAGCGAGCTGCTTGAGTCCGGAAATGCGTCGAACGAGACTCTTGCCGAGCTTTCGGATACTATCGAGGAACTCAGGCAATGGAGCGACATAAGATGGTGAAGATGAAAAATGTTTTGGCCCCTTTGACCTTGATTTTTCTCCCCTTTTTTTCCATGGCTCAGGATAAGGTCGATGCCACTGTGATAAGGGAGGAGACCGAGCTTTGGACTCTTTCGGATGACGGGTCGATGAGCGGAACCAAAAGCGAGCTCAATGCCGGAAGCACTGTTGGACTTTATCTTGTGGAAGACGGCGGAAAACAGATTCCTGAGTCTGTGAGCGCGGAAATCAAGCTTTCGTGGAACAGAAAAACCACGCAGGACTTTTCAAAAATCAGCTACGACGGGGGCGGAGACTCTGAGGGGGACTTTTATGTTTTTTCCTCCTCAATCTGTGCCGGTGGAATTCCTGCCGTTGTTACTAGCGAGAACGCATGTCTTTATAGGACGAAAAATCCTGCCGACATCACAAGCCTTGTGCTCTCAAGAAGCAAGGTCGTATGCCTTAAGGGAACTTTCAAAATCGCGGGCGGAAAGGAGATGTCCTATATCACGTACTATGACGACGCCTCATCATCCCAAAGAAGCGGATATGTGAAGACCGAGAAAATCAGCACGAACAGGGACGACATTACGGCTCTGAGGACACTCCGAAAAATCAACGCGAGCAGCAATCAGAAACTCAGGACTGATCTTGTTTCCACTCTCCGCGACCTCAATGTTTCGGGAAGCGTTCTTGAGCTGATTGGGGAAGCCGAGATGAGGACTCTCAGGGCAACCGACCTTTCACTTGCCGGGGTTATGGACATTTATCCGCAGAAATTCACCTACTTGGTTGAGGATGACTATCTGAACATACGTGACATTCCGTCAAAATCCGGGAAGACTTTGGGCAGGCTTGAGTTCGAGGAGGAATTCATCGCCATAAGGAAGACCCTTGCCACACAGACTTTCGACGGAAACACCGATTCCTGGTATTACGGTGTCGCGAATGGAATCGACGGGTGGATTTTCGGAGGATACCTTACTCTGATTGAGGAGGAGGTTGAGGACGAGGAGCTCCTTGATGAAGGCGGGGAGGCCGGGGATGAACATTCTGCTTCGGATTCTGACTCAACTTCGGGGTCGGATTCTGAATCGTCCGGGAATGTCAGCGGGAATGATGAGCCAAGCGCAAAGACAAGCGGAACCACGGGCGAAGAATGATTTTTTCAAGATGCCCTATAAATTGATTTTGGAGGTAAAAAAATGGACATACAGATTGGTGACATAGACAAGAACGAGCTTTCTCTACTTTCGGCTCGTGCCATGGAAACGGAAAAGGAAAACGCAAGGCTAAAGGATCAGAAGGCTCTGGAAATCACCCAGGCTCTTGAAATCAACACGAAAAAATACAACTCCTTCATTGAAGGCGAGAAAATCATAGCGAGGACACTCATCATCGACAGGGAGGTTTCAAGTCTTCTTTCCCGGAACGAGGATGCCACCGTGATAAATCTCGGATGCGGATTTGACAACCGTTTTGCCCGCGTGGACAACGGAAAGATTTTCTGGTACGATGTGGATCTTCCAAAAATCATCACGGCGAGAAAAAAGGCTTTCGGAAATCAGGTTCGTGTCACGATGCTTGAGGGAAGCGCGACTGAGCATGACTGGTCGGTTTTCATAAGGAAGGACAAACCCGCCATAGTGATTGCCGAGGGACTTTCCATGTATCTTTCTTCCGATGAGGTCAAAAAGATGCTTGAGGTCCTGCGCACATCCTTCCCCACAGGCTATCTCGTGGCTGATTTTGCGGACGGAAGCTCTGATTCAAAGGATTTCAAATGGACGGCAGATTCCGCGAAGGAGATTTCAGGCATGGACAACTCCTATCAGGTGCTCGGAGAATTTCCCATTGCAGCCGAGTTGAAAAAGTCATCGTTCAGGGGAAAAATGTTCGCGTCTTTCGGAAAGGGGCGTGGAAGCTTCGTCGCAGTTTTCAGGTGGTAATCTAATTCTTAGTTACGCCTCCTGTCGTGCAGTCAATGGTGTAATATCCTCCGTACTCAAAGGTATAAGTTCCAGATCTTGTAATATCGGTGTATGTATAGCCGCCGGTACTCAGGCTGGTCTGTCTTCTTTTACACAATGTCGTGTAGCTCAGTTGTCCTATGGCACTGACCTTATAATAGGAAGATGTGTACGCTGAGCTGCTGTAGCCATTGTTGGGTGAAATACTATAGCCGCCGACATTTGCTGAAACAGGTCCATACATCATGCTCTGAGAATTCGTGGAATAGGACGGTT
>DFKI01000078.1 GCA_002373325.1 Treponema sp. UBA3649 | reverse complement strand
ATTTATTTGTATTTTTTTATCGTTTTTTATTTCTCTTGCAACTTATTCAGAAAAGCTACAGTACTTTGCGGACTCTTTTAGTGAATTCAGGACCAAGTGGTTTTCTGATGTTTTGAATCTTTTGGATCCTGAAGGGCTTTTTAATTCTGATTCCAATGTCGTGCGCTTTACATGCCTTGAATCAATGACAAGAAGCTATATGGTAAAAGTTTCATGGATTGATGGCGACGGCATTTTGGAAGTTGCTACGGAAAGTTTTCCAAAGGATGGAGAACGCAGAATTGCTTTTTACAAGAAAATAAACGTACCAAAGAAAGAAATAGAAGAACTTGTAAAACTGATTTCAAAAACTAAATTTTATAAACAAGCTTCCACCGAACATTCGACTGGAAGAGACGGATATGACTGGTTGTTTGAATCGAAAATCAATGGCTCATATAAAGCTGCCTGTCGATGGTGTCCTGAAAAAGGATTTATGTATGAGCTTGGAAATAAACTGATTGATATGGCTGGTGAAAGGGAACGCTTTGAGTTGGATCGAAGAGACGTTTTTCCGCTTCCTGATGGGTACACCGAAATCTTTAATCCTTGGAACATTGTGGTGAGGCTTTACATTGATTATTCCAAAGGCGAGCCAGATGCTAAATTGTTATGCTATAATATTTCTAATGAAGAGGTCAGAATTCCGAAGTATTACTTTAATTTGACGGACAGTGAATCAAATGCTTTGAAATACAAATATTTTGTCATATTTGATGGCGCGGGAACCATTTTGCAATATACCGGCCAAAACTGCGCGCCGACGCGGGAGGAACTTGAGTCTGATGTAGTTGTATTTCCTCCAATCTCGGAGTCTAGGGATATTATCGAGTTTGATGCTCCATGTGTTTTGAATAATTACATCTATCAGCCTGATACAAAATACTATATATTTTACAGAGGTCCGCTTGGTAAAAGCACCAGTTTTTGGATAAAAAGTGGGAGTTGAAAGCTTTCGATAAGGCTTAGTTAATCTTATGAAAAAACAAGGTTTATTATTATTCACTGCGCTGATTTTACCATTTGTCTTGATTTCATGCATCAGTTCCGATGACCGTGAAGAAAGAGAATTTGAGAAACTGTTGGAAAGTGCAAAACCCGATGGGCAAGAACCATACGAAATGCTTTATTCCCTGGACACATATCCTTCCAGCGGAAAAAAAATACGATGCGTATGTAAAACTCGGAAAAGCTTCCAATCATTATTTAATCAAACGGATGCTTTTTAATGAGCCCACAAAGTTCTACATTCCAAATATTGCAGTTCCACTCACAGATGGCGACATAGCTTTTATGCTCTTAACGGACATCAACTGCGACGGCGAATACGAAAAGAAATTATTTCCATCGTTTGTTACAGAAAAAGAGGGATATTCTGCACGCTACCTTTTCGACTATCTTCATGCCTCTGACTCAAACTGCATTTATGTGGCTCAAAAATGGCTTGAGCATTATGTTGAAGATAAAGACGGAAATCTTTCTTTTGATATTGAATATTTATCCTGTAAAAAATTCTAGGATTTATACAGGACATTCGAAAGCGCAAAACCACTGATTGAAAACGAAGCAGACAAGAAAAAACTTTCTGATGTCATAGAGCTTGTTAAACGGCTTTCAAAAACGGAAAAAATTGACTCAGAAATAAGCTGGGCTTACGATGCCTACACAGATGGAGAAGCTAAACTTTCAATAAGAGATGGGCATGGAGGGCCTTTTAAAGGTGCCGGCAGCCATTCAGTCAACACGGTATTTTATCTTGACATAAGTGATTCTTACATAAACTTTTTCCTAACTGGAGACGATTTCGATCTTGTTGTGGACATCGGTGGTGGTGGAGACAGAAAGGGACCTATGTACAACCCCCAGGGCGGAGATGAAGTATTAGATTTTGAACCCAACCGCTTTTACGAAATCAGCATAAAGTCCAAGCTTGTAAAGGTCAGGGATTTCTACTGGTATTAGAGGGAAAATTGCAAGGCTAAAACCAATGCCTTCTTTCGAAAAAGTTTTTTCCGTGCTTTAAAAATACTTGTAGATTGCCGGATCAAGTCCGGCAATGACAGTTTTAGAATTTATTATATATTTCCTCGATTAAGAGCAAATACTAAACAAGGTGCATCAATACGCGAGTTTTCGCCGTAGCGAAAACTCCTTTACAACAAATACTAAACTTTGTTTAGTATTTGTTGTTTGCATACCCAATCCAGCCTTCGTTTTCAATCAGTGCCTTTTCGAAACCTTCCAGCTTGAACGGATAGCTCTTGGAAAGTGAGCCTGCAATCAGCTTGACCTTCCATGTGCCGTCTTCCTTCTGCTCAATCTTGCACTGAGTGTCTTTCTGTGCGAAGGTCCTGAACATGTCGTCGATGTCCTTTTTACTCATGTCAAGAGCCAAAAGACCGCAGTTGTACATGTTCTGTCGGAAAATACGTGCAAAGTTCACGGCAATCACAGTGTAAATACCGTTTACTTCCAGTGCCCAAGGAGCATGCTCGCGGCTAGAACCACATCCGAAGTTTTCCCTGGTGATGATGACTTTTTTTCCGCTGACATCCGTCTTGGGGTTAAAGCCGTCAAGTTTCAGGTCTTCCAGGAGATAGGGCTGAAGCGCCTGTTTGGTGTTCTCCGTAAGGTACTTTGCCGGAATAATCTCATCCGTGTTGATGTCCGAGCGGTCCAGGAAAAGAACGTCTCCTCCAAACTGTTTCATGATTTTCCTCTTATTTTTTTAGTAGGGAAGCAATACAGCCTCCCTTTATCCCCTTCAGCAGGGGATTTGTTTTAGTTGTTATCCTTTGTAAATCTCAGAGTTGCAGATTGTACCCTTGATTGCGGTCGCGGCGGCACTTGCGGGACTCATCAGGTGAACCATTCCGCCTTTTCCCATGCGTCCGTTGAAGTTTCTGTTCGTGGTTGAGGCACAGACCTCACCTTCTGCAAGAACTCCGTTGCTCATTCCAAGACAGGCACCGCAGGTTGGGTTCGTCACGCAGAAACCTGCATCCATGAAGATTGCAAGAAGTCCTTCGTCCATCGCGTCCTTGTAGACTTTCGGTGTGGCGGGGGAAACGATTCCGCGTACTCCTGATGCAATGTGATGCCCCTTGAGTACCTGGGCTGCAATCCTCAAATCACTCAAGCGACCGTTTGTGCATGAGCCGATGTAAACCTGATCAACCTTTGTTCCTTCCATTTCGGAAATCTTTTTAATCTGGTCGGGCTTGTAGTTGATTGTACAGACCGGCTCCAAATCTGAAAGGTCGAATGTATAGACTTTCTCGTAAGTTGCGTCGGGATCGCTGGTCCATTTTTTATAGTCTTCCAGGGCAGCTTCCTTGGTTTCGTAATCATCCTTGATGAAAGGCCAGAGATACTCAACCGTCTGCATGTCCGGGAAACAGATTCCGCTTGTTCCGCCCGCTTCAATGGCCATATTGCAGAGAGTCATGCGCTCTTCCATGGTAAACTTGTCAATCACGGGGCCGGTAAATTCCATGACGCAGTTTGTCGCTCCGTTTACGCCAATCTGTCCGATGATGTGGAGAATAACGTCCTTCGCATAAACTCCGTCCTTGAGTTTTCCGTTGAGTATAAACTTAATCGTCTTTGGATCCCTGAAAGAGCACACGCCCTTGAGAATTCCGACTTCCAAATCCGTTGTACCGACTCCAGCGGCAAATGCTCCGAAAGCACCGTGCGTACAAGTGTGGCTGTCTCCCATAATTACGGTAAATCCGGGGCGGACATATCCTTTTTCCGGGAAAATGGCGTGGCAGACACCGTTGCTTCCGATGTCGAAAAAGTCCTTGATGTTGTTGCGGGCGGCCCAGTCGCGGAGGATTTTTTCCTGCATGGCGCATTTTGAATCCTTTGCCGGAGTTACATGATCAATAACCGCCTTGATTTTCGTGCAGTCAAAAACTCTGTCCATGTTTCTGTCAATCAGGTCGTTGATTGCGATTGGCGTGGTGATTTCGTGGCAGAAAACCCGGTCAAGCTTAAGGATATTGGTTCCTTCAAATGGTTTGTCTACGAGATGAGAGTCAAAAATCTTCTGTGCTATGGTCTTTCCCATTTTATACCTCACAATCTCCAAAACGGAGGAAAAATTAAAGCTTTCTTCTATATAAAAAGCATCTTTTCAAATTATATGAACATTCCGCAAATATTTCAAGTGCCTTGGATTAGGAAACGACATTTTGCGGATGTCCCTCAACAAAAGCCCGGATATTTTCCACAACAATGTTCAGGAGCCTCTGCCTTGTCTCGGTCGCAGCCCAAGCAATGTGCGGTGTAATCAGGCAGTTCGGTGCACCAAGCAGGGGATTGTCCTTTTTCATGGGCTCCTCGCTGACGACATCACTCGCGTAACCGGCAATCTGACCGTTTTCAAGGGCTGACCTCACGGCTTTTTCATCCACCAAGGGACCTCGCGCCGTGTTAATCAGATATGCAGACTTTTTCATCAATTTAAGACTGTTTTCATTTATAATCGCTCTGGTTGCATCCGTGAGAGGAGCGTGCAATGTAACAAAATCTGACGATTTAAGGAGAGTTTCAAAATCAACGGGATTCTTCACTTCCGGTTTGGGAGTCCTCGTGCAGACAAGTACCTTCATTCCGTAAGCCTCGGCAATCCGTGCGACCCTTGATCCGATGTTTCCGTAGCCGAAAATGCCCAAAGTTTTTCCATCCAGTTCAATCAGGGGCTTTTTCCAGTAGCAGAAATCCTTTGCAGAACACCAGTCTCCTGCCATTACGGAATCGGAGTGTAGGCGGGTAGAGCATGCGAACTCAGAGATAAAAGCAAAAACCAACTGGGCGACCCCCGCGGTGCTGTAAGAAGGAACATTTGTTACTGTGACGGAATGTTTTCTGCACGCATTCAGGTCAATCACATTATAGCCGGTGGCCTGTACGCCAATGTATTTGAGATTCGGGCATTTGGAAAGTATGTCCTCGGTGATTGCGACCTTGTTCAGCAAAATTGCGTCACTGTCTCCAATGCGCTCGACCACCTGCGAGTCCGCCGTCCTTGGATAGCACACTACGGTTCCAAATTTCTCAAGAGGAGCCCATGACAAATCTCCCGGATTAAGGGCATTGCCGTCCAGAATAGTAATTTTCATATTTAAATATCCTTAAAATATGTATAAGGCTTAATTCTAGCCCAGGACAGTCACACCTGTAGAAGATATTGCTGCGTTAATGGCATCCTCGATTCCAGCAATTCCCTCGTCAAAATCCACGCTGACCTGACACTTTGCCGCTGTAGAAGTCACTGCCGTTACACCCGCCACAGCCTTTACCGCCTCATCGACCTTAGAAGCTGTCGCATCATCATCCATACCCGCTACGTATATTTTTTTCTGCATTTAAATGACTCCTATTATCATTTCTTGCCATGTTGGTTTGAAACTTTGTTACCTTAATTATACAAGGGGAATGAAAATTATGCAAGGTGTTTTTAGAATATAACTTAAAATTTATCTTTTGTTTTGCTTTTTTTTATCCGATAGTATTGAAGTATTTTTAAATCGTGTGGTTTTCGTGGTTAATTTATTCTTAAATATGAAATTGATATAATCTGATTTTTAGTTGATATAGTCTTAATTTACTCTGTCACAAGGTTTGTCTAAAAAAGCTAACCCACGTCAATATCGTTTCGGTACGATGTCATTATCGGACTGGCTGGAAGCTACGCTGCAAGTTGACCCGATAATCTATTTTACTGCATTACGATGTCATTATCGGGCTTGATCCGATAATCTATTTTACTGCATTACAAGATTTTAGAGATTGCCGGGTCAAGCCCGGCAGTGACAAGGTGCTGTGTACGGCAATGACACGGTGCTGTGTACGGCAATGACACGGTGCCATGTACGGCAATGACACACAAACACAGCGTCTCATTCAAAAGAAATTGCCTTTGAGCTTCCCAGTTGCCCGCATGCGCCGCCTATCTTTTCACCACGTCTCATTCTTAAGTTTACTTTCAGTCCTGCTTTTTCCAGCTCCTGAACAAAAGACCTGCATTCGGAAGAACTCGGAGTCGTGAAGGGCAGTGTCGCAACCGGGTTCCAGGGAATCAAATTTATGTAGACATCCATCCCCGACGCGAAGTCAATCAGCCTCCTTGCGCTTTCCCTGCTTGTGTTCTGCCCCGAAAGAAGTGCCGCTTCCAAAGTGACGCGCTTCCCGGTTTTTTCTATATAATACTGTATCGCTTTTTTTAGTTCCGGCAGGGGATTCCCCTTAGTTACCGGCATGAGTTTTTCCCTGAGCTCAGGATCCGCCGTAGTCAAAGAAACAGCGAGCCTCACCTGTGGTCCCTCGTCCGCAAGCTCATGTATGCCCTTAATCAGCCCGCAAGTGCTCAAAGTAATCCGCCGTGTGCTGAGGTTCCGTCCTTCCTTGTCCGAAAGAACCGCCACAGCCTTCCTAATGGCCGAAAGATTCTGCATCGGTTCCCCCATCCCCATAAAAACAATGTTGTCAAGGACTCCGGATTTTTTCTCAAGATGCAAAAACTGCTCCACGATTTCTCCAGCGCTCAGGTTCCTTCCCAAACCGAGCGTCCCTGTCTGGCAAAAAGCGCATCCCATTGCACAACCGGCCTGGCAGCTCACACAAGCGGTTTTACGTCCGTCCCTGTCAGTAAGCAGAACCGTCTCAATCATCCTGCCGTCATGGAGCGTGACCTGCAATTTTACCGTACCGTCAGGATCCTCAAGCACCTTGGAAACGCTGGAAGAAAAAATCACGGCTTTTTCAGAAAGACTCAGCCGGGTAGCCTTGTCAATGTTCGTCATCTCATCAAAAGATTCCGCGCCCTTTGAAATCCATTTAAAAATCTGCTTGCCCCTGAACGCCGGACTAAGACTCAACGCCTCGTTTATCTCCTGTGGGGTCATCCCGGAAAGACTTATTTTTTCATCCATTTATGTAGCCAGCCTTTGAAAACAGAGCCGCAATCAGTAGGGGCGTCCGTCCTGAAGTTTTTCCAGTAGATCGTTCACAGCCTGACTTCTGATTCCGAATCTCTGGAAGGACTGTAGCACGTCAATGGCCTTTTGCTTCTGATTGTTCTTCACATAGCAGTCGGCAAGGTCAATGTAGAGCCTGTAGTTCTTGTCATCATCACGAATCAGCTTGGAAAGTCTGTCGATGGCCTCCTCATATTTTCCCTCTCCCTTGCAGATAAGGGCAAGTCCCAGAGCGGCATAGATGTCAAAATCAATGTCCATCGCCCGGTTGTAATAGTCGGTCGCTGTCTTGTAGTCGCCTGTGTTTCGGTATGCGTCTCCCGCACGTGTGAGGATGACCTTGTTTTTCGGATCAATCTCAAGGATTTTGTTCCAATACTCCACGGAGCGGAACTGCTGGTTAAGTCCACGGTAGCAGTCGGCAAGTCCGAAAAGGGCGTAGAAGTTCTTGGGATCCATCTCCAGGGCACGCTCGAAGTAGGTGAGTCCCTTGTCGAAGGTCTTGAGCTTTCTGTGACAGTTACCGATGGAAGTGAGCACGCGGATGTCCACGTTCTGCGGATTCACCTCAAGCATTTTCGTCCAGTAGTAAAGGGCATCCTTGTATTCCTTGAAGTCATAGTGCAGGTGTCCCAATCCGATGAGCGCGTATGCGTTGTTTTCCTCCATATCAAGAACCTGCAGATAAAGCTGCTTTGATTTCTTGAAGTCGCGGATTTTCCTGTATGCGTCGGCAACCCGGGTAAGGACCGTGATGTTCCTGTCATCATGCACCAGATACTGCTCCCAGATTTCAATGGCCTTGTGATACTGGTTCAGTGCCTTGTAACAGTCGGCAAGTCCGAAAAGCGCGTAATTGTTTCCCGGATGGCATGCGAGGCATTTCGTATAATAATCTATGGCATCCTTAAAGTGATTCTGCTTTCTTTCGCTGTCACCAAGTCCCACGAGAGCGTAATTGTTGTTGTCCTCAATCGTCAGAATCTGCTTGAACGCATTGATTGCTTCATCCACGCGGTTGTCTTTTAGGTAAGAGTATCCTTTTTTTGAAAGCTCGGAAATCTCATTTGCCACGCCTTCCTCTGGTTTGGGCTCAAGGATTGCCGTGGAAGAGTCCTCAAATACACTCTTGATTTCATTATTCTGTCCGCTGATTTTTCCATTGTCAGCTTTGTTCCCGGAAATCTTGTTTTCGTCAACAGTCATTTTTAATCCTCACTTTTTAACATCAGGGAAACTATTCCTGAAAGTTTTTCTATCATCGGCTCTGATTTTCGTTTGTTGTGTGCCAAAAGATACATTCTCAAAGCCTTCATATACTCGTTTTTTTTCGCATATTCATCGCCACATCTGGTTAAACCGTCGGAATAGCCCGTGGTAACATATATGCGCTCCGCCATGTCAAATTTACCCTGATTGAAGAGTTCGTTCGCCTTTCTTATCAAAGCAACTTTTTGCGGTGATGAAAGTCCAGAAACAGGCTGATCGCAGGTTTTTATGAATCCGTTCCCACCCTGTTTTGCATCAATTTGCTTTTTTAAATCCTCTTGCATAAAAATCCTTTTATTTTTAACTGAGTGTGCGAGTGGCAAAAAAAACAACCCACCTTACTACAATTTTAACTTGATTTTATAATTTGTCAAGTTATTTATTGCGAATTTAAGAAAAAAAATCGCCAAATTTATCAATTTCATGTCAATTTACCGTCACCCTGATTTTCCTGAACCCGCGTGAAAAAATCAACTATGGAGCGTCCGTAAATCCTTTGGTCAGTCCTCTCAAGATTCCCGATTTTTTCAGGAAGCGGATCCTCGCTAGGATGGTGAATCAGGACTTTTCCTCCCGGCACAAGCAGATTTTTTTCCGAAACAGTCTCAATCAGCTCAAGGCGGAACTTATAGGGGAAGGGCGGATCAAAAAAAATATAGTCGTAGCTTGATTTGCACCTTTTCAAAAAGAGCTCAACCGCCATGAAGTGACAGTCAATCCTCACACCGACTTCCTCCGTCATGGACACATTTTTCAGTACTGTGCTCGCTTTTGCCCTGTCCATCTCGCACAAAGAGACCCTTGCCGCCCCGTGAGAGACCGCTTCTATGGCTATGGTTCCGGATCCGCTGAATAAATCCAAAAAGGACTTTCCCTCCAAATCCGGCCCGATTATGTCAAAAATGGACTCCCTCATCCGGTCCATGGCAGGTCTTATGGCCATTTTTCCTCCCGGAACAACCGTTGTCCTGCCTTTTAATTTTCCGCCTGTTATCCTCATTTATTTCCTCGTCTAATTTCCAGAATTCAATCCCCAGTAAATTTCATCGTGGGAAAGATTTTTGTTTTCCTTCGCGTAATCGAATGCCGTCTTTCCATCCGCATCCCTTATGGAAGATTTTGCCCCGTAATCAAGAAGCAGTTTTATAATCTCCGTGGAAGTCGCGTACTGGCAGGCATGCATCAGGGCCGTTTTTCCCCGATAGATTCTGTTTATGGGTATGGACATGTTTTCAAGGAAAAGCTTGATTTTCGTCTCCTTTATGCGCATGGACCCCTGTGTGCTTGAGAGAGTGAGCATGAATGCCCTGAACACCTCATCCTCCGTTCCCGAGCGATTTTCCAAAAGCAGTTCCAGTATGGCCGGATTTTGTGTGTATTCCGCCGCCATGAGAAGTGGTGTGGTGTTGTATTTGTTTCTGACCCTCGTGATGGCACCGTGCTCAATCAGCGTCTTCACGATTTGCAGATTGTTCTGGTATCTTACGGCATACATGAGTGCTGTCCAACCGTCTTCATCCCTGCGTCCTACATCCGCACCATTTAATAGAAGATTTTTTACATCCCAGTCATTTCCGGCTTTTGCGGCTTTCATCAAAAGAGTCACTCCATGCTCATCGGGACTGTCAGGATCCTTGATTTTGACTTCCGCTGTGTCTTCCTTTTTCTCATCCTCGCTGCTTTCGCTTATGGAATCATTTTCGGCAAAATCGTAGAGATAGGGCTGAGATGTTGGCCTCTTGATTTTTTCCTCCTCAGATGCCTTTTCCGGAACTGATTTCGACGGATTTTTTTCCTCCATCTTTGGCGTGTTTATTACCGGTGTGAATTCCTGCCCTGATTTCTGCTCTGATTTCTGCTCTTCCAAAGGTGCGTCAAAAATCGGCGGCTCCTCAAAATCTTCAGGCTCTTCAGTCTCCACTGTGGATTCCGTTTCTTTTTCGGGCCCTTTAATCTCTGGAATTTCTGCTTTTTCCTCAGGCTCCTCTTGTGCGTCAATCACGTCGGGAACATCGCTTTCTTCAGGCTCTTCTTCCGCTTGATTCTGTTCCGGCTCTTTTTCTTCAATCTCGGGCTCCACAAAATCAATTACCTCAGGTTCCTCGAAATCCTCAGGCATCTCAAGCTCGTCTTTTTTATCCTCCGGTTTCGCTTCATCAATCACCTTTGGCTCATCAATCAGCTTGGGCTCATCAATCACCTTGGGTTCTTCAATCAGCTTGGGTTCTTCAATCACTTTTGGCTCATCAATCGGTTTGGGTTCTTCAATTACTTTTGGACTCTCCGGCTCAATTTCATTTGCTTCTGTTGAGAAATTCGGCTCTTGCGGCTCTTCGTCTATGATGTCCGGCTCCTCAAAATCATTCGGCTCTTCCGGTACTTCCGGGGATTTTATCTCGTCCGATTTTTCAGGCTCCATTACTTCACTTGCTTTTTCAAGTTCCTTAGCTTCGTCACTTTCTTCTGTTTTGGGTTCCGCGTCACTTTCATCGCTCGTTTCCTCATCCAGGACTTCAGGCTCCTCAAATTCTGTGTCTTCCGGCTCGGAGTCCTTAGGCTCAAGCTCGTCTATGTTGAAATCAAGGATTTTTGGATCCATGTACTCAGCGATTTTTGATGTATCATCCGGTATTTGCGTCTCTTTTTTAGGAGGCTCGATTTCATCCTCCGGCTTGTCGTAATCATCCTCGGGAAGTAAAAGTGGAGCACCGGACTCATCCTCTTCTTCGTCTTGGGTCTCGCTCTCATCCTCGTTTTTTTCGGCCTGATTCAAAGCGATTTCTTCCTGATTTTTCTTCTCGGACAAAAGATATTCATCAACCCACT
>DFKI01000168.1 GCA_002373325.1 Treponema sp. UBA3649 | reverse complement strand
GGAAACAGTCGCGGCTGACAGCCACAATACCGATCTTGACTTTTGGTTTGTTGTTAATCATTGTTTTGCTCCTATAAAATTTCTGTCTTTCCGAATCCATTTCGGAATACATTTTTTTTCATTAAAGATGCCGGAAAAATCCGGCACCACCACAGCCACTCAAAACACCTCTCACTGCGTCTTGATTTCCACACTGAACCCTTAGTTCTTGCTCAGGTCCACGTTCTCTCCGATAAGTCCCACATAGGCTCCCGACTTTGCCTCCGATGATGAAGGATGAGCGAGAAGCCACTTGTTCCTTGCCCAGAGCATCTTGTCCTCAAGATTCTTTTCCTTAATCTGAGGTTTCTCCGTGTTTGTGTCCTTGGGAAGAACAATCACGACACGGAATCCGGGTGCAATGTCGCTTCCATGCACGTCGCAGCAGGGAGCATAGTGCAGGGTCGTCTCGTAAACCTGAACTACGGTTCCGGCAGGCACACGGAATGCCTTGGTTTTTCTTGTGGAGATTTTTCCCTTCTCAATGTCGCTCACGCATGCAAGCAGAAGGATGCAGTCCGTTGACGGAATGTTTAGCTCGCTTCCACGGTGATATTCAAAACAGTTGAGCTTGGTGTTGAATCCGTTGCAGTATCCTACCTGGACGGGCATTCCGCCATAAGCGTTCTCGCTGAATTCCTTTGCGACGGGAAGTGCCTCAAGATTCGCATCCCCAGGCTCGTAGACAGTTGAGTCCGCAGGCATGGGTGTCTTTGCGTCAAGAGTTGAAAGAAGTTCCTTCGTGTCATATCCGTCAAGGACTTTTCCATAGCGCGCGAAATCCTTTGAAAATACGCTCTGTATCTTTATCTTCATATTATTACCTCTTACCTTCTATTCTAGCACAGCTTCTACAGATTTGCCAGTGCTTTGTAGGAATCTTTGAGCGCAGGATAGAGCTGGGTGTAGAGCTTGTAGAACTTCTCATACTCAGCAGAATTTGCTGCGATCGGCTGCTGTGGCTCGTTTGTCTTGATTACCTTTCGGCAAGCCTCCTGAACAGAACCGTAAAGTCCTGTACCGACCGCCGCAAGAATGGCAACACCAAGTGCGGGTCCTTCCTTACTTACCACAGTCTTTACCGGGCATCCGTACACATCGGCAAGCATCTGTCTCCAAAGCGGACTTGAGCCTCCACCACCACAGGCAAGCATGTCGTTGATTTTGATTCCCATGCCGCGAAGGACCTCAACGGAATCCCTCTGGCTGTATGTCACTCCCTCCATCACGGCGCGGAGCATGTGCTGTCTTGTGTGCATTGCGGAAAGACCGAAGAACACTCCACGGCAGTTCGGGTCAAGGTGAGGCGTGCGTTCTCCCATCAAATATGGAAGATAAAGAAGCCTGTCGCAACCGATCGGGATTCTCTCGGCCTGCTTGTCCATGAGATAGTAGGGATCCTTTCCCATTCCGTCCGCCGCAATCATCTCCTCGTGGCAGAAATTGTCGCGGTACCACTTAAGGGAAAGTCCTGCCGCCTGAGTCACTCCCATGACATGCCAAGCTCCCGGAACAGCACAGCAGAATGTGTGTACGCGTCCCTTGGGGTCGATTGAAACCTTGTCCGTATGTGCGAAAACGACGCCGCTTGTTCCCAATGTCGTGAATGCGATTCCGTCCTCAACGGTTCCGGTTCCCACAGCCGCCGCAGCATTATCTCCGGCTCCACCGACGACGGGGGTTCCTGCCGGGACTCCGCAAAGTTCAGCAGCCTGTGCGGTAACTTTTCCAGTAATCTCAGGTGACTCGTAAACTTTTGCAAGGAGAGACGGGTCTATGCCGAGTTTTGAAAGCACCTCGTCAGACCATTTTCGGTTGGGCACGTCCAAAAGCTGCATACCACTCGCGTCGCTTACCTCCGTCGCAAACTCACCCGTGAGCATGTAGCGGACATAATCCTTTGGAAGAAGAATGTGCGCGCATTTCTCATAAACCTCAGGCTCGTTGTTTTTTACCCACATGATTTTGCTTGCGGTAAATCCGGTAAGAGCGGGATTCGCGGTAATCTGGATGAGACGCTCCGCCCCCACTTTCTGAGTGATTTCCTCACATTCCTTCGCGGTTCTCTGGTCGCACCAGATGATGCTTTTTCTGAGGACAGCCCCGCTTTTGTCGAGCATGACAAGTCCGTGCATCTGTCCGCTGATTCCGATTCCCTTGATGTCGGAACCTTTCACACCGCTTTTCGCAATCACTTCCTTCATGCTGGCACACGCGGCATGCCACCAGTCAGCGGGATCCTGCTCCGCCCAACCATTTTTCGGCTGGTAGAGGGGATATTCAATCGTCTTTGAGGCAAGCGGATTTCCGTCAGAGTCAAAAATGACAGTCTTCGTTCCGCTAGTACCAAGATCCACACCAATAAGATAGTTCACAGCAATTCTCCTTTTCAAAAGGCCGGTTATCAGCCTGATTTCTTTTATTTATCTTCTATTATATTACACAGTTTTCGTCAAGTCCAGCACAGAATTTCTTTCCACAAGTTTTGCGGGAAATCGGACTTCGGAAGGAACAGGGAGCCCCGCAATCTGATTCATCAGCATCTCGCAAGCCATATCGGCAATAGCTATCCCGTCCTGCCGGAAAGTCGTAAGTCCCGGATGCAAAAAAGACGACGATTTGTCATCATCCACACCGATAAGAGAAATCTTTTCTGGAAGAGAGATTCCCTTTTCCTCGGCATATCTGTAAAGTCCGACCGCCAGACTGTCAGACGCAACAAAAACAGCCGTTATGTCAGGAGCCCTCTCAAGCAGATTGGAGAATCCCTCGTAGCCGCTGTCAGTCCTCCACAAGGGACATCTTTCTATCAAATCCGGATCCACGGGGATTCCGTACTCGCAAAGGCATTCCTCATATCCCTTCTGTCTCTCCTCGGCTGCCCTTGAAAACTCATAGTTCGGTCCCGAAAGATAAGCAATCCTCCTGTGACCGCGCTCTATGAAATATCTTGTGGCCTCATACCCGATCTCGTAATTCCGGCTCAAAACGGCGCATATTCCTGGAATAGTGTCGTTGGTCGAAACACAAGGAAGCCTTCTCTCCGCCATCTCCTGAAAATCAGCGTAATGGTCAAGGTCCGGGTTGATTATGGCAACGGCATCCACAGTCCGGTACAAAGCATGGGCCGTATATGACATGGCGTTTTTTCCCGAAAGAAAAATTATGTCATAGTCCGATTTTTCCACCTGGTCCCGGAATCTGTTCAGGATGATTGAGAACAAGGGATGGTCGAAATAGCGGTTCATCATGGGATCATCATAGACCACCCCAATAAGGCTGGATTTTTTAGTCGAAAGAGTCCTTGCGCTCAGATTCGGAGTATAGCCCATCTCCTTCGCAACCTTTATGATTTTATCTCTGGTAGCGTCACTCAGGATTCCAGTCCCGTTCAAAGCCTTTGAGATTGTCGGTGCGGAATATCCCGTCGCTTTCGCAATATCGTAAATCGTCGCCATAATCTACTACCGTCATTCCAGAAAACAAATCTCCCGTCCCTACTCCTTCGGAATATAGTCAAACCAGTGGAATTTAGCCTCCTTCTGATAGAATTCCGTATCCACGCAGAACATTCCCACAAAGGCTCCGGTGAATCCCATGTCCGAATAGTCATCCGAAAGTTTGGAGGCATCGCAGAGAGGTCGGATCATCCTGTAGTTCTTTCCGTCCTGCGACCATGAGAAACATGCCTTCGAATACTCAACGTCAAGACGAAGCCACACGGGACCTTCCTTAATCGGTATGGCAACCCCCGGCTTAAAGAAAAACGGGATGTCCGGGAGGATTGTGTTCAGCTGAAGGACTTTTCCGAGCTTTTCGTCATAGCCCACCTGCAGAAGATACTGGGACTCCTCGTCATAGCGGTAAGTCAGACCCGCATACTGCTGGAAATAATCAGGCTCAAAATCAATCTTTGTCTCCGCCCTGAAACAAAAGTGCATCTGACGGCGGGCAAGGACGCTCTGCTCGTAGAATGACCACGGAGACTGTCCTCCCTTCAATGTGAGAACCCCCGGATTTTTCCTTATGCTGCACCGGTCCTCTCCCATGGGCACACGGAGAGACTTGAAATCAGATCTGTAAGAATCGTCCTTGAAGTCATAACGCACGGCTTCTCCACCGGGACTGCACTGAGGTTTTTCTGCGTCCGACTCCACCTCAACGTTAATTTCTGCAGGAGGAACGCACCCCAAAGTTCCATCCGCCTGAACCACATAGGGCCAGTCATCTTTCCACTGGATTTCCGCAAGTCCTGTCTCGCGCCCTAAAGGACAGAGTTTTGTTCCGGGCAAAGGTCTTCCGCAAAGATAGGCGAGATATGTTTTCTTTCCGTCCACCGATGTCACCCAGCTTCCGTGACCTGCCTTTTTCAACGGAGCCTCATCATGGCCGTAGGTAGAAAGAAGAGGATTCGAAGGATGCACCTCGTAGGGACCGTCCACATTCCTTGAGCGGGCGACAGTCAGGGCATGTTCATAGCTCGTTCCGCCTTCCGCAGCAAGGATGTAGTACCAGCCGTTTCTTTTGTAGATATGGGGTCCCTCCACCATACCGATGTCAGTTCCAAGGAAAACTTTTTTCCTCTCGCCTGTAAAACATTTTTTCTCGGGCAGATACTCGCGGAGAATCAGACCCGAAAACTGGTGCGGACCGAATGCACGGTAATCCCACTCAGGATGAATATACCAGTGGCGGCCATCGTCGTCATGGAAGAGCGAGGGGTCAAATCCGGAGGCATCAAGGAAAATTGGATCTGACCAGGGGCCTTCAATGCTGGGAGCCGTCGTAAGGAAATTCGGAACGTCCTTCATGGGGCCGACATTCCAGTTTCGCACGTTGGTAAAAATCAAATAGAAAAGACCGTCGCTGTAGGAGAGGCACGGAGCCCAGATTCCGCAGGAGAATTTTTCACCGCTCATGTCAAGAAGACGCTTTTCAGAAAGAGGCGACGGAACCGAAGTCCAATGGACCAAATCCTTGGAACGGCTGATTTCCACACCAGGATACCACTCAAAGGTTGAGTTGGCTACAAAGTATTCGCCGTTGGCCACACAGAAAGACGGATCAGGATGAAACCCGGGAAGAATGGGATTTTTCACCCTAACTACAGTCGCACTCATGTTTTTCTCCTAAGGCAATCGGTTGCCTTGAATAATGAATTTCTCCAAAACAAACGCTTCGGGCTTGTTCTTTTAGGCAATCGGTTGCCTTGATGTATAGTATAAGTCAAGAGCAAATCTTTGTCAAATGTTTTTTTGTTTTTTAGCAGATTTTTCCGAAAAAAAACACCGGCCAGCCATTACGACCGACCAGTGTTTCCTTAGAAAAGACTATTCCTTGACAGAACCCATTGTGAGTCCGCTGATTATGAATCTTGACATGAATATATAGAAGATAATAATCGGGATAAGTGAGATTGCGATTCCAAGGTAGATTCCGCCGTACTCTGTGCGGTAGATATCACCACGAAGCATCTGAACGAGCATCGGGAGCGTATACTTCTCCGTCTTTGAAAGAAGGACGAATGGAGTCATGAAGTTGTTCCAGCTGGCGACAAAACCAAAAATAGCCTGAGTGGCAATGGCTGGCTTTACAACCGGAAGAACAATCCTGTTGAAAATCATAAACTCATTCTCACCGTCTATGCGGGCGGCCTCAATCAGCTCAAGCGACAGGATTGACTCAAGATACTGCTTCATGAACAGAACCGTACCTGCCGCGGCGATCGAAGGAACAATCAGCGGAATGTATGTGTTGGTAAGATGAATCTTAGCCATGAACTGATAGAATCCGATGAATGAAAGAGATGCCGGAAGCATAATCAGGGTCATAATAACGCCCCAGAGAACCTTGCGTCCCTTGAAGCGGTAGATATGAATCGCATAGGCCGTCAACGCCGAGAAGTAAACGTTAAAGATAGTAGAAAGAGCTGCGATGACGATGCTGTTCTTAAAACCGAGGGCAATTTTAAATCCGCGGTCTGTAAGAGCATGCCAGTTTGACTTTGTTACGGCACCAGTTACGGGGTCTGTCCAGTCATGGAATGCATGGGTACTCGGGAAAATAGACAATCCGGCGTTAATCTGCTTTGTGCTTCGGGTTGCGTTCACGAGCAGGATCCAAACAGGAACAAGAGCGATCAGCGCAAAGATTATCATAAAAATATAGATAATAGTCTCTTTTACGGATTTTTGGACGCGATAATTTTTCATTTTGCACCTCCCTCTGCGACAAATGCTCTTCGCTTACGAGGCTTTCTTTCTTCGGTAATCTTATTGATTAAGACAGCAAGAACCGTGGTGATGATAAAGACTCCGACGGATATGGCAGCCGCATAGGAATAGTTCGTCTTACCCTGGAAACCGATGTTGTACATATAAACTGCGGATGTACGAATCTTATAGTCCGGCTCTCCGTGCATACCTGTGATAAGGAACGGAATATCGAACATCTGCATACCACCGACCATTGAGGTTACGAGGACGAAGAACATCATCGGGCGGAGCAAGGGAACTGTAATCTTCCATGTGCACTGCCAGTCGTTCGCACCGTCAATAACAGCGGACTCATAGAGGGATGGTGAAATTGACGTGATGGCTGCCATCAACAAAATCAAAGTCTGACCACACCACATCCACCACTGGATGAAGGCGACGATAAGACGTGAAGCAGTTCCGCTTCTGAAGAAGTTAAACGCCTTGTCTATCAGGCCGAATTTCATCAGAATCTGGTTAATCGGTCCGATCGGGTGTCCGAACAAGGATCTGAAAAGAAGAGAGACTGAAGCCGCCGTAAGGAGGTTCGGAAGATAGAAGAGAGCACGGAACAAATTCTTTCCGCGTATGTGGAGCTTAACATCCGTCAACCAAATGGCAAACAAAAGCGCAAGTCCAAGCTGAGGAAGGAAGTTCAATCCCCAAATGATGAAAGTATTGCCGACAGCACCCCAGAAATATTTATCAGTCACCAATCTTTTATAGTTGGCGAGACCTACAAAATCAAAATCAACCCTCAGGCCTTCAAGATTTCCAAATGAAAGCAGGAAAGTATATATAGTGGGCCAAAAGTTAAAAATCAAGAAAACAATGACAAAGGGAAGTACGAAAAAATATCCGTAACGGTTCGTCTTTGCCTGCATTCCAGCACGCTTACCCATGCAGCAACCTCCTTAGAAAGTCCGGACAGAACAAAACAGACCATCCTGACTGAAAAAAATTGAATTTTTTCAAAAAAAAAGCCGTGCAAGAGATATCTTACAAAGACAGAATCCTTCACACGGCTTTAAATACGGCATCCCTTTCAGGACACCGCATTAGATTCGGGATTACAATCCCATTGTATTGGCAACCTGCTCCTTGAAATCCTTCAAAGCAGTATCTTTGTCCTTTTCGCCCATTGCATAAGCAGTTACAGTCTCTGTCCAAAGTGCCTCGATCTGCTGGTCGGTTCCCTGAGTAAGAGATCCGTCAACAGTCTTTGCCATTTCGCAGAACTGTGCATAGTGGTTCTGTCCACCAAGGAACGGCTCAGAGAAGGAATCCTTAATCTTGTTCTGAACATTGATGTTGCTTACAACGTCTCCAGACTCCTTAGCCAATGCTTCAAGGAAGTTGTCATCTGTTGCGATGTAGCGGATCATCTCCTTAGCAGCCTCTGGATTCTTTGTTCCCTTGTATGCAGCAATCCATGTACCACCCCAGCGGTATGGAGCAGGACCAGCGCACATTGCCCAGTCACCAGATGTGTTGGGAGCGTTTGTCTTAAGAACATAGTGGAGACCCCAAGTCGGGAGGAAGTAGCACATAACCTCAACGTCTGCACCAGTCTCATCCTTAAGAGTTCCGTTCATACCAGCGAACCAACCTTCTGACCACTGTCCGACACCAGAAACAGCAAGCTTCTCATTTTCCATGAGCTTGCACATCTCCATGTACTGATCCATAGCAGGATCGATAACGAGCTTGTTGTTCACAACCCATGGCTGCTTGCGGGCACCCTTGTAAGGCATGAAGAGGTCACCAGTTGTAGAAACGATTCTACACTTTCCATCGGAAGCCTTCTTGAGCTCACGAGCTGTAGCAATGAATGTGTCGAGGTCACAGAGCTTCTTCTGTACTTCTACAGGATCATCTGTTCCCCAGTACTTCTTTGCAAGGCTTCTGTGATAGAAGAGAGCACCAGGAGCCACCTGCCATGACATACCATAAACGTGTCCGTTGTAGCTACCAACCTTTACAGGATAGTCAGCAACCTTGTTCTTTACTTCTGCATAGAGGTCATCGAGCTCAAGAAGAAGTCCAGACTCAACATATTTGCGAACGAATGCGTCCTCAAGACCGAATACGTCAGGAGCACCGTTTCCAGATGCCAAAACGGGATCCAACTTGCTTGGGAACTGATCTGTTGGTGTGAATGAGTACTCAATCTCTACATCCGGGTGAGTAGCCTTGTAGCCATAGCCTTCCTTGTTAAGGAATCCCTCGATCTCGTCAGTGAATGACCAAACAACCAACTTGTTGCTAGATGCTTTTCCAGATGATGCCTTTCCAGCTTCATTCTTCTGGCAGCTCATAAAACCTGCCAAAGCTGCACAAAGCACAGCACCAGCAATAATCCTTGATTTTTTCATTTTTGCCTCCTAAATTTGAAAAACCAATTCTTTTAAGGAAAACGTCCAAAGAGCACAGTCAAATGCACTCCAAACGATTAGCCTTTTCTCGTATTATAATACAAGGCATTTTCATTGTCAAATACTTTTTTATTTTTTTGGAATTTTTTTATATTTTTTCTCAAAAATTTTCACTTACCTTTCTGTTTTATAGAAAAGAATTCCCGAAATCAACGTGGAAATATTTCTTGACAGAGAGAAGATGTGGTGATAAAATAAAAACATAGTTTTATTATAGGATTTATAGCAAAATCCAGGAGGAAACATGGCAGAGAAAATAGCGAAAAAGGTCACGGATTTGGTAGGTAACACGCCGCTTTTGGAACTTACTAATATAGAAGAAAAATTCAAGCTCAAGGCGCGCGTCCTTGCAAAGCTCGAGTACCTGAATCCGGCGGGAAGCGTCAAGGACAGAATCGGAAAGGCGATGATTGAGGAGGCATTCAAATCCGGAAAAATCAACTCGAATTCCGTAATCATCGAGCCGACTTCGGGAAACACGGGGATTGGACTCGCTTCGGTCGCGGCAAGCTATGGACTTCGCTGCATCCTGACAATGCCGGAAACAATGTCGGTTGAAAGACGTGCCCTGCTCAAGGCTTATGGTGCGGAAATTGTCCTGACAGAAGGGAGCGCGGGAATGAAGGGAGCCGTGGAAAAGGCTGAGGAGCTTCTGAAAACAACGCCGGGAGCATTCATTCCGGGTCAGTTCGAGAATCCCGTGAACCCAGAGACACATTACAAGACAACGGGACCTGAAATCTGGAAGGACAGCGACGGTTCGGTTGACGTTTTCATAGCCGGAGTCGGTACGGGAGGAACTCTCTCGGGAGTGGGAAAATATCTCAAGGAAAAAAAGTCCTCGGTAAAAGTCTATGCGGTAGAGCCAGCTACAAGCCCGCTTCTTTCTGAGGGACACGCAGGATCTCACAAGATTCAGGGAATAGGAGCGAATTTTGTCCCTAAAACTCTGGACACAAAAATCTACGACGGAATCTACAAGGTGGAGAATGAGGACGCCTTCGAGATTGGCAGGCTGATTGGAAAAAGCGAGGGAATCCTTGTGGGAATCTCATCGGGAGCCGCTCTCTGGGCCGCATTGGAGGAGGCTAAAAAGAGCGAGAACGAGGGAAAGACCATCGTAGTGCTTCTGCCAGACACAGGAGACAGATACCTCTCAACTCCGCTTTTCCAGGACTAAGGACTGACGGATTTTACAGAGTCCTGTTCATAACTCAAAAAGGGGTTGTCATTTACGGCAGCCCCTCTTTTTTTGCTCTATTTTGTCTCGTCCCTGTAGCGGTCCCTTCTGAAGGAGCTTGTGTCCTCAGGAATCTCTACGGATTTCATGGCGAGACGGACATTCGCAATTCTTTTTTTGGCGCTCGGATGTGTCTTGAACATACCCCCGGCAGATGACGGGATGGACTCAAGAATCTGCATCTGATTCAAAATGTCGAGCATTGCTGCGGGCTTATATCCGGCGGATGCCATCAGGGTAAGGGCCATCTCATCGGCATCGTATTCCTGGGTCTGTGAATATCCGCTCTTCAACATGCTTCCCATGACATCACCGACCATTCCGTCCAGTTCCGTTGCCATGACCGCACTTGCAGTAGCCTTCAGAGCAGAGGAGAATCTGCTTGACTTGATTGATTTGAGACTGTGCTTAAGCTGTATGTGCCCGATTTCATGAGCTACCACCGCGGCAAGTCCGTCCTCCGAGTTCGCGCACTCAATGAGTCCCCTGGTAATCAATATGTGTCCTCCTGACGTGGAGAATGCGTTCACTTCCCCGCTGTCCAGGATTTTCACATGATACCCGTTGTAGGAATCAGGATTTTCGGAATTCAAAACAAGGGCCTGACAGATTTTGTTGAGATACGATTCCAACCGTGGACTTGAGTAAGTCTTGTAGTTGGTGAGTATGTTCGCCGCGACAGAGCGACCGATGTAATACTCGTTTTCCGGGGTGATTTCCTCGGTTGCCTTTGATATGCTGTTGAAAGCACTTGCAGTACTGTCATCTCCCACAGCCTCGGCCACGGAACCCAAAAAGGCGAATCCGTCGGATGTCGTGCATCCCGTAATCAAAATGACGAGCGAAAAAGCCAGCGCTCCAAAAAATCTTTTCTTCATAATAAACACTCCTTTTTTTAAGTTAGAATCAGTTGGGATTTTCTCCCCTGACCTCTCTCAGCATGTCGTTATAGTATCTTCTCTCAATCTTTTCCCGGGGGATTCCCGTCATGTCAAGAATCTCCTCAAGTTTTGACTGATAGATTGAAATCAAGTTCTCATCCGGGTCATCCGCAAGAATCTCTATCTCAAGGAAATCTCCCAGCGGAGGAACAGTGCAGAGCTCAAGATTCACGGAAATCTTTTTTGAACCGTCACCGTCATCCAGTGTCATGGTCCACTCCATCACTTCCTTGTGCTTTTTCTGCAGGACTTCAAATCCGTTTTCCCTTAGAAAAAACTCAAGGGGAACGGCGCTGGAAATGGACCCCTCCTTCTCGTCGTTGACCTCAATGCTGCATCCGTTGGAATCCGTGCGGACTTCCTTGTGCTTGTACGTGACGATGGTGCGAGGCTCAGTCTTTCGGGAATCATTCGGCCATCCGCTCTCCCGCCTGATTCTGAGTTTCTTTCCTTTTTTTGCCTTCATGCCCCAGTAGCAGTCGTCCCTGACAAGACATCCCTGGTAAGAGGCGATTTTGTCCAATGTTTCCGTCAGTGCCTTGCGGTCATCAACGTGAGCCTTAAGTTCAATTTCCGTCATACTGATATTGTACAGCGAAACGCAACTAATATCAAGCAAGAAAACTTTCTGAAGATAAAACAAACGCGAGGGAAGGAGGTTACAGAATTACGCAGATTCGGACTTGCACAAAACATCTTATATATGGTAGATTTTTTTCATGCAAAAGGAACTTTCTTTAAAAAAAATAACGGAGCTGTGGCAGAACACAAGCTTTGGGACGAACTTTTACGAAAACGACACGGAACTTTCGGACGCGACATTCAATCTTTCCATAGATGAGAACGGCAGGGGATTTTTTTTCTTCACGGACAAAAAGGGGCATAGGCTCGGCACCGATGAAATCCTAAGCGACGGCACTCCTCTGGGACTTGCAATCTCCAGGCTGAAAAATCAGGGCGCAAACCGAATCTTCTGGGAAAGCGACGAGGACTCTGCAATCTACCTTGACGAGAACTCGGAATTCACGTACCAGCTTTTCAAGGGGGAGAGGTCATTTCTTTTCAACGGCTCCATAATCTCAAACGCGATGGAAAACGAGAGGTCGAGAATCGCGCTCAATGTCGGGGAGACTGAGGATTTCAAAAAATTCACCACGAAGGACAGAGTTGAAAAACTAAACCCGAAATTCTACAAAGGCGACAAGTCCATGCAGATTTTCCTTGAGCCGTTCTGTGTACATCTCTCATCCACGCTCTACAAGGCAGCCCCACAGAAGCTCATAAAATATTGCCGCAGCAGGGATGACGTCAAGATGATTTTTGACACACTCGGTTTCAGGGCGAAGAACGACATTCCAAAAATTTGGAAGAATCTGCAGGACGAGCTTCTCTCCAGTTTCGTCGCCATAAAGCCGGAGACAGATTGGACCATAATCTCACTGGAAAAAAATTGAGGCGGAAGGATTCAAGCTTGTGGAGGAATAGACATGGCAAAGGAAAATGAGATGCCCAAGGGAAAGCTTCCCGCAAAATTAATCGCGCTGGATTTGGACGACACGCTCCTTGACTCTCACCAGCAGATAAGTGATGAAACTGTGCATGCGTTGCGAAGGGCTGCGGCTCTCGGAATCTACGTCGTACTCTGCTCGGGACGTGCGGAAGATGCGATTCTTCCATTCGTAAGACGGCTTGAGATTGCGGGGATGCAGGCAGGAAGATACATAATCGCTGTGAACGGATGCTCTGTGTTCGACATGCACGAGAGAAAGAGAATATACTCAAGGACAGTCTCGGCGGACATTCTTTTGCACGCCAACCGACGCGCGAAGGAAGTGGGACTTGTAAGCGAAGTGTACGACCCCGACACAATCCACACGGAAGAGGCGACGGAATGGACAAGGCTTGACTCTGATTTGTGCCATCTGAAACTGAACGTGGTTCCGGACTACGAAAATTTTTTGAAGCGCGGATTCGTAAAAATGCTTATCCCCGGAGATCCCGGCCTCCTTCAAAAATTGCAGGCCACACTCAAAGCTGATTTCGGAAACACGGCGAGCGTCTTTATCTCAAAGCCATATTTCCTTGAGATTCTTCCACCGGACTGCGGCAAGGGCGAGGCAATCAGCTGGCTTTCGGACCACATCGGCCTTCCCCCCGGAACGACAATGGGATTCGGTGACAGCATGAACGACGAGAGCATGATAAGAAAATGCACATTCGGAATCGCCATGAAAAACGGACTTCAGGAAATCAAGGACATGGCTGCCTTTGTGACGGAAAAGACGAACGACGAGAGCGGCGTGGGAGACTTCATCAACAAGTACGTGCTTTGAGGGAGTTTAGAGGTGAGGAATGAGAATTGACAAGAGTGAATTTATAATGGATAATTAGGACAAACGTTGATTTTTTGTATCGTGTCATTGCCGGGCTTGACCCGGCAATCTGTAAACACTTATAATGCAAATAAATAGATTATCGGGTCAAGCCCGATAATGACATCATTCTGAATTAATCAGAGGTTCCTTAGGACAAACGGAGGATTTTATGTATTTGACTTATGCGGTCTACGGACTTTGCATCTTGCTTTTGATTTGGGGAGGAAAATTCGCGGGATTCAGGAGCACGCAGTTCCATGAGGATTCCACGTCGCTTGAGATTACGAAATCACTTCGCGGATTCGCTGCCCTCGGTGTGATTCTGCACCATGTCTCCCAGGAAGGTGCGTTTCAGTTGGCGAACGGAGGACACGGAAAGGCGGGAGAGATTGCACTCTTTGTAAACGCGGGATATCTTTTCGTCGCGATTTTCTTTTTCTGCTCGGGCTACGGACTGATTAAGAGCCTTGAGACCAAACCCGGCTACCTCAAGACCTTTTTGAAAAAACGCGTGGTGAAGGGCCTCGTCATTCCCTACTACGTGAGCATAGTCATTTACGGAATCTTCCGGTTCGCAATGGGTGAGAGATTTCCCGCCGCACAGTGGATTACGAATCTGCTCGGACTTACGATGATGAACGAGTACGCATGGTACCCGGTGATTGCTGGCATTTTGTACGTCGCCTTCTACCTGATTTTCAAGCACATCAAAAATCAAAAAATCTGCTTCGGACTAATGGCACTTGTAATCATCGCGCTCGGAATGATTTTCTGCATGAACGGACATTTTGCCTGGTGGGCGGGACCGAAGAACTGGTGGATCGGACAACATCCCGAGTTCAAGCCCCAATGGTGGATGCAGCAGAAAGTTCTCCTCATCTCAGGCGAATGGTGGGTGAACTCAGCCCCTGCCCTTTTCATCGGAATGATTTTCGCACGCTTTGAAAATAAAATCCGCACATGGTTCAAAAAACTCTACTGGGTGAAGCTTCTCGCGGTGATTGTCGTGACCGCCGTCCTCTACATGATTGCGGGACTGGGACAGTGGAAGTTCGGCTACTGGACGGAATACAGCGGAAACGGACCTGACATCGCAAAGAAAATCGCGACATATTTCTGCCAGATTCCGTTCAGCATGATTTTCACAATCCTCCTTTTTACCGTCATGCTAAAGTACAGGGCATCGAATCCGGTGAGCCGCTTTTTCGGAAAAATCTCCCTTGAGACATACATGATGAACCTGATTGCAATCACAGCCTTCCGCTTCCTGATTTACGCGAAGGGATCCTCATGGCAGCCCACACCAATCTACAAGGCGGGTCGCTACAACCTTGCCCTTTATCTTGTCGCGGTTCTCGCAGGAACAATTCTTCTTGCGTTCATCTACAAATGGATTTGCGCCCTCGTCTCCAAACTGCTCGTGCGGGAAAAGAAATAAGGACGGATTTACATGAATCTACTTAAAGCGATTTTGAAAAATTTAGGCGTGATAATTTTATCCGTCGCAGGATATATTCTGACCGCAGCCTGCATCTGCATGATTTACAAAAACAAAAAGACGGCTTAGTGAAAAACAAGGATGTCACATCGACGGAGAGAGGAGGAAAACATGACAAGACATTTTATCTTTATGAAAAAAATCCCGGTGCTTTTATTCACATTGATTTTTTCAGCGGGTCTTTTCGCGAACGACAAATCCACGTCTTTTCAGACAAAAGGAAAAAGCATAGAAGAGTTACCGTTCGAAAACACGACGGAAAGCATCAGCTGGACTGACGTGTATAAATCAGGAGGCTCCGAGCTTCATATTATCCATGACGGGAACGCAAACAGCACCACATGCAAAATCATAAAAAACGGAGAAGTGATTTCGACAATCAGCAATCCTGAGAATCCGGTTTACTCACCGGTCACAAAATGCGTTTATTACGTAAACCGAATAACCCCGTCACTGCACGCGGTAAACATCGAAAGCGGAAAAGAGGTCTCCCTGGTGGACAAAACTTTACGGTATCCTCCTGATGAAATCTACCTGCATGGAACCGAGAGTTTTGCGCTCAACAAAACGAAGGACAAGCTTTTTTATTTCGGAGAAATCTGGGAATATGATTTTCCCGTGAAAGCGTTGGAATCCATCGACTTAAGTACAATGGAGCATAAGAAAATCGACCTGGGCTCATTGCGCTCGGATTTTCCAGACTATGAAATCTATGACTTCGGCATAATCGACGAGAAAAATTTTTTCATCAAGGTCTACAACTTTCACAAGAACAGAACCGCAATCGTCGCGTGGTACAAAATCAAGGACGGAAAACCAGTTCTGAAAGACAGCATCAAATTCACGGGACACTATCAGGATGAATACAGTTTTTTTCAGGCAGGAAACAAAATCATATTCGACGCTTATGGAATGGACAACGCGGATTTTGTCCTGAGCACAGAAAGCGGCTCAATCAAAAAGGAGACCTTCGCAGGCGGAATGATTATGAACACCTTTGTCTATGACGGCACTGAATATTTTGCGTCGCTCGACATGGAAGAGCAATACGCCTCCTCATACACCGTGGCAATCTATGAGAGGGACACCATGAAGGAAGTCAGGAGAAAAACTTTCAAGCCGCTGAACCATCTTTGGGGAGTCGTTGCGGTCGGAGTTCAGGACGGAAAGATTCTTGTTGAGGATGTCATTTGCAAATGATTTTAAGCAACCTTTATGAGGAGGCGAAAATGAGAGGAAAAATATTTTTTATTCTGCTGGGCATTTTTTTTACGGCGAATGTCCATGCTCAAAAAATCTACTTCGACGGCATGATCGGACGGGGCGACAGCTGCATCATCACGGACAACAACATCAACGTCCGCTCGGACTGCTCCACGAATTCAAAAGTACTTTTTCAGCTTGATGCGGGAAAGATTGTCAAGGTTGAGGAAAGATGCAGGGAAGAAATATTTGTCGAGGGTGCCTGGGCGCATTGGTACAAAATCAGCTGCTATTTGGGCGAGGGATATATCCTTGGCCGCTGGATGACATCCGTGTACGGCGAGTGCGATTTGAGAAACGGAGGAGCCCGGTATGATTACGTCGCGTGTCAGTTTTTATTTCAGGAAAATGACGCTGACTGTCCCGGCGAGGACTCAGGAGAATACATCAAGGACGAGATTCTTTTTATCAGGGGAAACTTGGTAAGGAGGCTTACAGGATTTTCTTTATTGAAAGGAAAAGTGAGCTCCTACCCCTGCTCAGAAATTCAGGTCGTGCAGGATTCTGGAATCATCCAGGACATACCCATTGTGCTTTTCATCAAGAACATGGGATACGGCGCGGGCAGGATTAAAAATTGCAGCGTGTGTCTTTTGACCGACGAGAAGGAGCTTTCCGAAATATGTTTTGCGAAGACAGTCTTTGAGATTCCGTATTTTAAAAATCAGATAATTTATTTTCCGGACAAATCCTATGACGTGTACAACAACGAATGGAGCGGCACCGATCTTCTTGAGCGCGGAACCCCAAATGAAATTGTCGTCGTCACAAAGGAAGGAGAGACGGACTCAATCGGCAACATCCGTTTTACGTCGGAAAAGAAATCCGTTTACAGGTGGAACGGAAATAGATTCAAATCAATGATTTAAATCTTTGATTTGAATCATTGATTTAGATAGCTTTTTTGAAAATGTAGGTCCAGTATTTTTCGTCTCCGTCGCTGAACCTATCGTACTCATCCTTTCGAAGAAGTGAGAATCCGTGCCTGACGTACCATTCCCAGTTGCACTCGCAGTCGGTCCAGAGAAAAAGATTTTTCCATCCCTCGCCCCGCAATCTCTCAAGGACAGACTCAAGAAGGATGGAGCCCGCGCCGCTTTTTCTGCTCACGAAAAGGGTCATCTGAATGTCGCTCTCTTTCATCAGGCTTCTCGTGCGCTCGTCCATAATGTCAATGTACTCAGTGCTAAGGCTAAGGGGAATCATCGCGTCGTCCGGGTACTTGAAATTTTCGGAGAGCCACTCGGCTGCCTTGTTCACGTCAGTCTTCCTTGCGAAAAAAGCAGCTGAAAGAAAAGAGCCGTCGTTTTTGTCCACGAGCTGAAAGCGGTAGTCATTCTCAAAGATGTTGTTCCGCACGATGTTCTCCACGGAAAAGCGTCTGTACTCCTCGTCACCATAAGGCGCGCACCACATGGGAGTAAGCACGTCGAGCATGAGCGGAATGTTCTTCATGTCAAAAGTCCGCACAATCATTTCATCCATTTTCATTTTTAAGCCTCACATTACTTGCTGCATCTCAAGTTCGAAAGAGTCTGCTCCACACCAAGATTTGAAAGCAGATTCTCCACCCTCTTCCGTGACTCCTCTTCCACTCTGATTTTATCCGAAATGGATTTTGAATTTCCGCATGATTTTTTCACGGCACGTATCAAAAGATTTTTCGGAGTGTGCTCCATGTCGATGAACTCAAGAAGCTGAACCGAGTAGCCTGCCTGCTCAAGGATTTCCGCTCGGATTGCATCGGTTGCAAGGGCAGAAAATCTCTCGCGGATAAGGCCATACCTCGTAAAAGAAGCGAAGGGATTTTCATTGGAAGACTTTCCGTTTTTCTCAATCTGCAAATTGATTTCGTGCTGGCAGCAAGGGACGGAAAGAATCACTTTGGAAGAGCATCGAAGGGCATGGTTCAATGCAAAATCAGTAGCGGTGTCGCAGGCATGGAGAGTTACAATCATGTCTGGATTTTCTTCTTTGGAAAAATCAGACGCATTTCCAATGTAAAAATGAAGTCCGGTACATCCCAGCTTTTCCGCAAGGGACGCACAGTTTTTTATCACGTCTTCCTTTAAATCAAGCCCCGTAATCTCCACCGGGATTTTTTCACAATCAAGCAGATAATAATAAAGTGCGAATGTCAGATAGGATTTGCCGCATCCAAAATCAACTATCCTGAGAGGACGCTCCTTTGAAAATGCCTCGCTTCCATTTTGCCCCGCACAGAGTTTTTTCAAATCAGGAAGCACGTCGCGGATGTATTCAAGGAACCGGTTAATCTGACGGAATTTGTCATATTTTGCAGCAATCACCTTTCCTTCTTTACTCATCACTCCAAGCTCCACCAAAAATGGAACCGGCTTTCCTTCCTGAATGATGTAATTTTTTTCCTTGCTGAACCTTCCGCTTGCAGCAACAGGATTTCGAATCTTTTTTCTAAGCGTCCTGATTTCACCATGCCTGTTTGAAAGCACGGTGATTTCCTCATCTTCCGTTCTTTGTACGGCGGTTCTGAATGTTGTGCCAGAATGTTTTTTTATAAAATCAAGCGCCTCGTCCTCCGAAAGATTTTTTCTGAAGGATTGCGTTGAAGTAAAAAAATCCGCCTCGTAGCCGGCCTTCACCTTTAGTCCAGAGTCCGAAGCTTTCCACATGCGGACCCTTTCATAATGGCGACCCAGAATGTCCGAGCAATTTTTGACCGGCCTTGAAAAAGTAACGGAAAGAATCATTTTCGCTCCAGCCCCGGATTTCAAACTAGCGCACCAGTTTTCTGTACATGGTCTTATGCGGTCTGTCAGCGTCGTCACCGAGCATCTTTTTCCTCCACTCGGCATAGTCGCTCCAGTTGCCCTCGAACCATTTCACCTCGCTGTTGTTCTCGAACGCAAGGATATGAGTGCAGATTCGGTCCAGGAAATATCGGTCGTGGCTGATTACTAAAACCACACCGGCGAACTCGTTGATTGCCTCCTCAAGAGATCGGGTGGTCGTAATGTCAAGGTCGTTGGTCGGCTCGTCCAAAAGCAAAACGTTGCCGGCTTCCTTGAACATCATGCCCATGTTGAGCCTGTTCTTTTCTCCTCCTGAAAGCACGCTGATTTTTTTACTCTGCTCGGCTCCGTTGAAATTGAACCAAGAGCAGTAGGCGCGGCTGTTTACCTCACGCACGGCTCCGTTCAAAGGTCGTCCCTTCTCATCTACGGCACCAAGCCGGACTAAATCAGCCCCTCCCGAAAGCATTTCCCAAACGGTCTTGTTCGGGTCAAGCTTGCTCCTCATCTGATCGACGTACACGAGCTTTACGGTCTCACCGATTTTGAGCTTTCCTGAATCGGGCTTTTCCTCTCCCTCGCTTCCGTCGGGCATCTGGACTTTCTGACCTGCTGCGGTCGCAATCATCTTGAAGAGGGTCGTCTTACCTGCACCGTTCGGTCCCACGATTCCAACTACGGCTCCCGCTGGAATATGGAAATCAAGGTTCTCAAAAAGAACGCGGTCGTCAAAACTCTTGGTAAGCTTTTCCGCGTCAATCACCACATTGCCAAGCCTTGGTCCTGCAGGGATTGAAATCTGGGAGTCCTTCAATGTCACGCGCTTGCTTTCCTCGGCAAGAAGCTGCTCGTACTTCGTGATGTGCTCCTTGTGTTTCGCCTGTCTTCCCTTCGCGCCCGCATGAATCCACTCAAGCTCTTCCTGCATCTGTTTCTGACGCACGGAAGCCTGTTTTTCCTCAAGCGCAAGTCTCTTTTCCTTTGCCTCAAGCCACGCGGAATAATTTCCCTTGAAAGGATATCCCTCGCCCCTGTCCATTTCCAAAATCCATCCGGCAACATTGTCCAAAAAGTACCGGTCGTGGGTAATGGCGATTACGGTTCCCTTGTAGTTCTGCAAATGTCTCTCAAGCCAAGCGACGGTCTCAGCGTCAAGGTGGTTGGTAGGTTCGTCCAAAAGAAGGATGTCTGGTTGCTGCAAAAGGAGACGGCACAATGCCACGCGTCTTCTCTCTCCTCCTGAAAGCACGTCCACAATCTGCTCGGGGGGAGGACAACGCAGGGCATCCATTGCAAGCTCAAGGTTCGCATCAAGGTTCCAAGCGTCCGCCGCGTCAAGTTTTTCCTGAAGCTCAGCCTGTCTCGCACAAAGCTTGTCGAAATCAGCGTCGGGATCCCCGAATGCCTCGTTCACCTGGTCAAATTCAGCGAGCAAATCAGTGATGGGCTTCACGCCTTCCATGACGATTTCTTTTACCGTCTTTCCCGCCTCAAGCTGTGGTTCCTGCTCAAGATATCCGAGCGTGTATCCTGGGGAAACATGGGTCTCTCCCGTAAAATCAGTGTCCACGCCCGCAAGGATTTTGAAGAGAGATGATTTACCGGCTCCGTTTTCACCGATCACACCGATTTTCGCACCGTAATAATATGAGATGCTGATGTCCTTCAGCACAACTTTCGTCCCATACGAACGGGAGACCCGCTCCATGGTGTAGATAATTTTCTTGTCGTCAACAGTCTTTGCCATAACATGATTATATAGAAGATAATGATTCGTGGCAAGGGGAGAGTTGAGAGTTGAGAGTTGAGATGTGTCATTATCGGGCTTGACCCGATAATCTATTTATTTGCATTGTTGACATTTAAAGATTGCCGGATCAAGTCCGGCAATGACATAAGCCCACTCTGGCAATGACACATCAAGTACGGCAATGACACATCAAGTACGGCAATGACATGGGATCAAGTACGGCAATGACACGATGACATATTTGGTCTGGCCATATCCAAGCGCGAGATTATAGACTTTTATTTGAGTTTTGACTATAATGGAAGAATGAAGAACTCGAAAAATGATGAGCTGGCCGTCTGCGGATTTGCCGCGGTGAAGACTCTGGAAAAGGCCGGATGGGAAAGAATCACAAGGCTCTATTTTACTCACGATGTCGCTCCACGTTTCGGCGGACTCTGCAAAAAGATGGCGGAGGCGAAAAGACCGTACAATCAGGTTAAGGACCCGGTGGAGCTTGAGAGACTTTCAGGCTCGGTGCATCATCAGGGAGTGGTCGCCATGATTGAAAGCCCCGAAATTCTTCCGCTTACCACAAGCATTACCGACGGATGGATTGAGAGACGTGAGAGCGCGGTTCTTTTGGACAGGGTGGGAAACGCGAACAACCTCGGTGCAATCGTCAGAAGCGCGGCATTTTTCGGAATCAAAAACATAGTCATTCCTTTGGATGAGGCGCAGTCATCAATCACCACAAGCTCATACCGTGTTGCGGAAGGCGGCATGGAGTTCGTCAACGTCTATTCCATAAAGTCAATCCCCAAGCTGCTTGGCGCGATGGAAGGAAAGATGGCAAGGATCGGGACGGCACTTGACGCGAAGGAGAGCACGAGAAAACTTCCGTCTCTCTGCAAGGACAAGGGAGCAATCATAGTGCTTGGAAATGAGGAGCACGGAATATCCGACGAGGTGAGGAAAAACGTGGACCATCTCGTTCTGATTCCATTCGCCTCTGAAACGGGGGAGCCTCAGGTGGACAGTCTGAATGTTGCACAGGCAGCCTCAATCATCATGTACGAGCTTTCGTCAGTCAACGTGCGGTAGACGAGCGTGGATTTTTTCACGGTGGAATTTTACTTTTGGAGAACAATTATGAGAAGGCATTTTTTCCTGAGATTTTTTTCTATGCTGATTTTCGGACTTGCGGTTCTGAACCCATCCATTGCTGTCGCGGAGACAAAGATTATTTTTGAGGAGGACGGAATCTGGAGCCGGCCCATAAGCGACGAGGAGATGTGCGTGAGCCGCTATCAGGAATCCCCCTTTGAGCTCAACCTGATTGCCGACTGCGTGATTACAGGCTCATCCCTTGCAGGTTACATCACTGCCCTTGTTCTCAAGATGACCTTGGACCTCCCGGATTTTGGCGGAAACATCTACGACTCCTCCGTCATAGCTCCTATTGACAAATGGGCCATGCGCCCCTACAACAAGGTGCTCGACGATTTGGGAACCGTCACATGCGCTCTGGACATGGCTCTTGTGCCTCTTACGGTCTACGGGGGCGAATTTTTGATGAGGAATCTTCCGAAAAAGGACGGCATCGCTGTTTCGGTCATGTATCTTGAATCAGTCCTTCTCTCACAGACAATCAAGGACTTCATGAAGATTTCCCTTCTGCGCGCAAGACCCTACATGTATTTTCCCGGCTACGACGCGACCGCAATCAAGTACCACGACTTTGAGTTCTCCATGCCAAGCGGACATACGATGAACGCATTCATGAGCGCCGCCTTTATGACATACACATTCTGCGCCTACTACCCGGAATCAAAATGGAGGCTTCCCGTCATAGCGACATCCTACGCAATAGCTTTGGGAACAGGAGCTCTCAGGATGGCAAGCGGCAACCATTTTTTCACCGACGTTCTTGCAGGGGCAGGAATCGGAACAGCATGCGGACTTCTCATTCCATTCGTTCACAGTTTCTTCGGAGGACTCAACAAATCACTTGCGGGAAAAACAGGAAACATGGACGTGGAATTCACAGCCCTTCCGAACGGACTGAACGTGAGCATGAGATTTTAGGGAATCCCTTTAGATTTTTCACTCACCTTTCCGAAACTGTCCCGGCGGCATACCGAAATGCTTTTTGAAAATCCGGTTGAAATACGCGGGATCCTCGAATCCAGTCTTTGCCGCGACCTCAGAAACGGAGAGACCCGTCTGTGAAAGAAGATGCTCCGCCTCGTGAAGTCTTGTGAGCGTAAGATAGTCCCAGAGCAAGAGCCCCATCTCGGAGCGGAAGATTTTGGAGAGATAGTCCTCCGAAGTTCCTGCCACCTCAGCAAGGGATTCCCGTGTCAGATTTTTCGAATAGCTCATGCTGATGTAGACGATGATTCTTTTTACGATCGCGCCTGTTTTGGGAGGAAGGAATTTTTTCTTGTCGTCCAGAATCTCCCCTATCCTTTTTCGGACCTTTTCCTCCTTCAGAAATGATGTTGAGCACAACATGATTCTAGGGAAATCTGAAATTTTTCCAAGATTCGCGAAAATCTGCATGTCGTCCGCGAGAATCAGGATGGGGGTGAAAATGAGCTTTTCGTTCGCCCTGATGACTTTGATGTCAATGTCGTAAACAGAATCCACCACAATCAGGTCAGGGATGAAGCCGTAGAGAAGGGCCGGAATGAACGCGGGGGAGGAAATCACCTCGATGTCGCAGTCCCCGGAAAAAAATGGAGCGAGCCTTGAATCAGTCCCGATTATCAGAATCTTTTTCCGGGAAAACATCACTCCTCCCAGGGAACGCATCCGTAGGGACTGTCCTTGAACGCAAGGAAATCATCAATGAAAGCCTTTGCCTCAGGACAGATTGAAGAGAGCCTGTACGCTCCGCCTATATCATTTTTCACAAGGGGATCAACATAGCGCTTCTTCACGTTAAGGGACACGCAGTAACAGTTGTCCAAGGCGGAATCTGAGCGCGTGATTTTTTTCATCTTGCGGAAAGTCTTGTAGAGCCTCGTGAATTTCTCATCCAGTTTTCTCTCAGCGATGGAATCGAATTTGCGGATTATGTAATCTTCCTCGAGCGTGTATAAATCCTCTTCCATTATATAGCCGCATTCAAGTGCACGTGCGACCACATCGGCAAGAAGCTGCATGGAAAGCTTGTCCTCGTTCTTCTGCAGAATCATGGATGTCTCAAGGAATTTCTCCGTATACTCACGGGCGGCCTCCATGCTCAAAAATCCGAGCTCATCCTCGCTCCTCTCGTTTTTGAGGACCGTAACCTGCGAATAGTTCCTGCTGATTTGATCCATCGTCCAGATTCCGTCCAAAGCGGCTCCGGAAGGATACATGTACTCAAGCCTGTCCGCGTTCAGTCCCGGAAGCTCGTTGTCCGCAACCGGGTAGAGATGGTAGTTGTCAATCTCATACTTGTAGATTCCATGGCTGAAAAGAAGTGAGCTCAAATCCATGTCCTCGTTTATCATGCGTCGGGTCGGTTCCTCGGTGCTTTCCTGTGTCGCAGTGTCCCCGTTCCTGAAATCAATCACATGGCTGAAGGCGGGTGCGGAGATGTCGTGCATGAGTCCTGCAAGAGTCTGCTTTTTGTCGTGGGTGAAATTCCAGACAATCAGGGCAGTTCCTATGGAGTGGTCGAGCCTTGAGTAAAAGAACCTGTTGTGAAAAAGAGGAGTCCAGTCTGTGCCGCAAAGAAGTCCCACACCGGAAAGTCTCTGCAGGAGAGAAAGCCTCGTGTATGTGTGAAGAAAATCCGGGACATCAGGACAGAGAATCCTGTGATAGTCGTTTTTGTCAAAATCAGTGCTTTCCATTAAACCCTCCAGCGATAAATTATTTGCCATCCGCGACGAATCCTCGGAAGACCAGGACATTAATCTTTCCTAGATAAAGTTCAGACTGTAGTTCATCACATGCGTTATGAGCCAGATTGCCAGTCCGCAAATCAAAATGGTTGAAATTATGCTCACGAGAGCACAGACAATTCCGATTGTGGCATAGGGAGTTTTCTTTCCACCCTTTTTTGAGAGAATGCCTAAAACCAGAGCGACAATCCCGAACGGAAAGATTCCTCCCATAATGGAAAGTATGCCGCAAATCATCGAAATCACCGCAAAAATCCTGTAAAGCTCAGAATCCCTGTCCGAAAGTCCGCTATCCTTCTTTTCCTCTATGTAAAAATCCTTTTCAACACGACTAGTATTCTCAGTACGACCAGTATTCTCAATACGACTAGTATTCTCAATACGATTAGTGTTCTCAACACGACTAGTATGCTCAATATGCTCATCCCCAGTTTTTTCAGTTCCGCTCCAGTCTCCCCCGGGTGGAACAGCAATCACCGAGTAGGAAATCCCGTCGCTTTTTTCAGGCTCAGTCCCGCTTCCCGACGCTGATTCAGAGGAAAAAGTCCCTTCGTTCAAATCTTTTTTTCCGCTTACGTTCCACGGGTCACTGTTCAAGTCAAAATCTTCCATATAATTGCCTCATCTACTCGTTTTTGGGTTTCGCAATCACATTGTAGATACGGTCCAGATCGTCCTTAGTAAAATAGGTGATTGTGACCGTTCCCTTTTCGAACGTTCCCTTCATCTGAACCTTGGTTCCGAGAGCGTCCACGAACTGCTGCTCTATGGCGATGTAATTCGGATCGCGGTTGTCCTTCTTCGGCTTTTTCCCGTCCTTTTGGTCTTTTAGAGCCCTGCCGCCTCCGTTCATCTCAATGGCCTGTCTCTCGCACTCACGGACCGAAAGATCCTGAGAAAGAAGCCTCGTGTAAAGAACCCTCTGGTCCGACGGATTGATTACGGAAAGAAGGCTCTTTGCATGACCCGCGCTGATTGCACCTGACGCAAGGGAATCGAGCATGTCCTGCGGAAGTTTGAGCAGACGGATTGAGTTCGCGACTGTGGACCTGTTTTTTCCGACCTTTTTCGCGACCTCCTCCTGGGTGATGTTCTCAAGCTCCATCAGCTGATAGTATGCCTGTGCCTCTTCGACGGGATTCAAATCGGTGCGCTGTATGTTCTCAATCAGAGCGACCTCAAGTTTTCTGCTGTCCGAATATTTTCTGAGCTGTACCGGAACCTTCTCAAGTCCAGCCGCAATGGAAGCCCTGGTTCGTCTTTCACCCGCTATTATATAGAAGGAACCGTCTCCCGCGTCCTCGATGATGATTGGGGAAAGAATTCCCTCCTGCCGCACGTTCTCCGTAAGCTCGTCAAGTTTCTCCTGGTCAAAATAATGGCGGGGCTGAAACGGATTCGGCTTCAGAAGCTTGGGATTCACCCACAAAGTACCGTCGTCATCAGCGGACACACCTTCCGGCAGTTTCGACTTTACAAGCTGAGGAGTATTTTCTGTTTCGGTTGGGGAAATCTCCTCCATGACGGCGTTGAATCCCTTTCCCAGTCCCTTTGTCTTTTGCTTAGCCACGGCTCAATACCTCTTCAGACAGTTTTTCATAGCTCTTCGCACCCACGCAGTTCGGATCGTAAAGGCAGATTGGTTTTCCGTATGAGGGAGCCTCAGAAAGCCTTATGTTTCTGGGAATTATCGTATTGAAAACCACGTCCTTGAAATAGCTCTTGACCTGCATCACGACATCCTGGGCAAGTCTCGTCCTGCTGTCGTACATGGTGAAGAAAATTCCCCCGATTACAAGGCTGGGATTTATCTTCTGCTGGACCCTTTTCACGGTCTGTAAAAGAAGCGAGATTCCTTCCATCGCAAAGAATTCACACTGCATGGGAACAAGCACTGCATCAGCTGCGGCAAGTCCGTTCGTCGTAAGTATGCCAAGGGACGGAGGACAGTCAATCAGTATGTAATCGTATTTTTCCCTAACCGGAGCAAGGGCTTTTTTAAGAAAGAACTCACGGTTTTCCTCGTCAACAAGCTCAATGGCAGCCCCGGAAAGGTCGTTGTCAGCGCTTATGGCATCCAGATTTTTCAAAGCCGTGTGTCTTATCGCGTTCTCATGGCTTGCGGATTCGGCCATCAGCTCATAGATAGTGGGTTTTCCTCTTCCGACACCAACGCCGGATGACATGTTTCCCTGGCTGTCAAAGTCAACGAGAAGAACTTTCTTGCCTGATTTGGCAATGTAGGCCCCTATATTGATTGCCGATGTGGTTTTGCCCACGCCGCCTTTTTGGTTAACAAAAACAAAAACCTTTCCCATAATGCTTCCATTATATCACTTTTTTCAATGGAAGTATAGTAGGGAATTTAAAAAGTCTCTCAAGTTTCGTCAGGCTCCCGATTCTCCTAAAAAATCTGTTATTTATCCGCATTTTTATAGCCGAAAGGGACGGAATTTATTATAATATGAGAACAGACATTTCGGAAAAATTCATTTAAAATGATTTTTTTTTAATGCCTGCCGATTTGAAAATCATGCGGGGAAACCTGCGGTGTGGAGAATAGAAAAATGATTGAAGTTCAGCATGTGTCCATGCAGTTCGGTACCTTCCGGGCGGTGGACAACATCAGCTTTTCCATTAAGACTGGAGAAATCGTGGGGCTTCTGGGACCAAACGGAGCCGGAAAGACCACCACAATGCGAATGATAACGGGATTCCTTGAGCCAAGCGAAGGATTCGTACTGATTGACGGAATGGACGTGAAGGAATTTCCCGTGGAGACCAAGAAAAAAATCGGATACATGCCGGAATCCGCGCCCCTTTACGGAGAGATGATCGTGGAGGATTATCTTGAGTATGTGGCGGAGATGAACGGCGTGGATGTGTCCGAGAGGATTCCTCATCTTGCGGAAATCTGCGGACTCAAGGAAATCATGCACAAAAACATCTCGGAGCTTTCAAGGGGAAACAAGCAGCGTGTGGGACTGGCTCATGCGCTCATGGGAAACCCTGAGATTCTCATACTTGACGAGCCAACAAGCGGTCTTGATCCGAACCAGGTAAGCGAGGTGCGTTCCCTGATAAAAAAAATCGGTGAGACAAGGACGGTCATAATCTCGACCCATATTCTGAGCGAGGTTGAGACACTTTGCAGCCGTGTCATAATCATCTCGGGAGGAAAAAAAGTCGCCGACTCCCCCACCGACGAGCTGAGGGAAAGATACGGAAGCTCCGGCACAATCAGTCTTTTGGTCGGAAAGGCGAACAAGACACAGCTTCAATTCGCTCTGGAGGCTCTGAAAGGAGTGGAGTCCTGCAAGATAACGGAGGAAAACGAAGCGTCTGACGGAAAAAATCAGAAACTCATCAAGGTGAGCGTGGGACTGAAAAATCCTGATGATGAGGGAAACGATCTGAGACCTGAAATCGCAAGGCTTGTAGTAAACCGGGGCTGGGAGCTCTACGGGCTTGAGATGCAGAAAAACAGCCTTGAGGATGTGTTCAGGGTTCTCACGACGGGAGGTGAAGAATAATGGAAGAAAACAAGGAAAACATAAACGGAGAAAACAACTCTTCGGGAAAACGTACCGCGGCTGATTATGAGAAGCTGTTGACAGAAAGTCAGGCCCTGCGTGCGGCATTTCTCGCCTTGTCCTCATCCGATCCGCTTTCGGAAGCTCCCTCCGTCGGTGAAAAATCCACGGGTGGAACTGCTGATGAAGAAAAAGATGCGGGTGAGAAATCTCTTGCCGAAGAAAAGACTCCGGGAAAAGTAAAAAAATCCGCAAGAAAAGGAAGGACTAAAAAATCAAGGGAGGCGGAAACCCCCGATGCGACAGAGCCTGAGTCAATCACGGAAAGCGACGTGAAAAGGGACGCAGGGGATTCAGTTTCCGAAAATCAGTCTGCTTCGGAAAATCCTGCTTCGGAAAATCATGAGGCAGAGCAAGAAGATACGGATGAAAAAATCAGCATGGAAGAATCCAGGGAAGAAGAGAAATCTCCGGATGATGATATGACCCAAACTCAGGCAATGGTGCAGAAACCCGCAGTCGAGGGTCCTGCAAATCAGGGTGGGGCAAAGAGAAAAAGTCTCTGGCCTGTCATCGCGAAAAGGGAGCTCAAGTCCTATTTCTCGGGTCCCATCGCATACATCGTCACATCCCTCTTTCTCGCTCTTTCCGGATTCATGTTCTTCTCGACATTCTTTCTTGCCAACCGTGCGGAACTCAGGGATTATTTCCAGACTCTCCCGCTTCTCTTAAGTCTTTTTATCCCGGCTCTCACCATGAGGGTCTTCGCGGAGGAAAACAAGAGCGGCTCATTCGAGACACTTCTGACTCTTCCGGTAACAGTTTCTGATGTGGTTGCCGGCAAATACATAGCGTCCCTTGTCTCTGCGCTGACAATGCTTCTTCCCTCCGTTTTCTACGTGATTGCCTGCTGCATTTTCGGAAATCCTGACGCGGGCCCCATCATCGGAGGATACGTCGGATCCATTTTCCTTGCGGCGGCCTTTACGGCGATCGGAGTGTACTGCTCGGCAAAGACAAAAAATCAGATTCTGGCACTGCTCATATCCCTTGCCCTGTGCCTTGCTCTTTCCATGATGCACGTCTTCCTCATGCTGCTTCCGGGACCATTCGTGTCTCTGTTCTCGTTTTTGAGCGCGACAAGGCATTTCGACTCAATCTCCAGGGGCATCCTTGACACGAGGGACTTGATTTATTTTGTCTCAGTCACCGTACTTTTCATCGTGCTGACTGTGCGTGCCATAAAAAAATCCATGAAGGGCTGAAAAAATGAACGTAAGATCTACCATAAAAAATGCAATCAAAGGCGCGGGGAAAAAATTTCACTCGTGGCTTGAAAATCCGAGCGGAACATTTGCTCTGCTTGTCATCATGCTTGTCCTGCTCAATCTTGTGGCGTCAAGGACATTCATCAGAAAGGACATCACGGGTCCGAAATCATACTCGCTCTCTCAGGCAAGCCGGGAAGTCGTAAGGACACTGGATGAGCCGCTTAGCATCAAGGTCTTTTTCACCGACAAACTTCAGGCTCCCTACTCCACCGTGAACCAGTACGTGAGGGATTTGCTTTCCGAATACAAGAACTCAGGCAGCAGCAATTTTTCCTACGAATACTTCGACATGGACAAGGAAGAGAATCAGGAGCTTGCGGCAAGCTATGGTGTGCAGCAGTTCCAGATACGCGAAATCAAAAACAACGAGGTGGGCTTCAAAAACGCATTCATGGGACTTGTGGTTTCCTACGCCGACCAGACCGAAGTACTGAACGGACTTTCGGAGACCAGCGGAATAGAATACAAAATCACCACGGCCATAAACAAAGTGATTGCGGGAACCAACGCGCTCACAAATCTTTCGGACGGAGTTGAGATAACGCTTTACAGAAGCTCGAACCTGAAGGATCTGAACCTCTCCGGCTACGACGAGATTGAATCCATCGCAAAACAGTGCGTGAACAGCCTGAACAAAAAATACGAGGGCATTCTGAGCCTAAGCGTAAAGGACCCCCAGTCATCGGAAGTTCCCTCACTCCAGGAAAGATACGGAACGCCGACCTTCCCGCTCGAAAGTTCAGACGGAAGAATCTCATACGGAACACTTGCTCTCGTGATGGAAAGCGGAGAGAAATCAAAGGTCATTCCTTTCCAGATTGGAAGAAGCTTGGATTTGATGAGGGGAACCACAGGCTACACGATTCAGAATCTGGACGGACTTGAGGAAAATCTCGATGAAAGTCTGAAGGCACTCGCCTCCAACATATCCACCGTCGCATACATCACGGGACATGGGGAGCTCTCACTCACTGACGAGGAGAACGGAGCCGCCATGATGAGCTACATGGTTCAGGACCGCTACTCGTTCAAGGAAGTGAATCTTTCCGAAAGCGACATTCCGCTCAACGTGGAGTCGGTTATGATAAACGGCCCCCAATCTGCATTCTCGGAAATTGAGCTATACAAACTCGACCAGTTTTTGATGAGGGGAGGAAACCTGATTGTGTTCCAGGATCCGTTCGGACAGCCGCAGCAGGACAATCCCTACACCATGCCCACATACCCAATCCTTGAGACGGGACTTGAGAAAATCCTTGAGAAGTACGGAATCAAGCTCCAGAAATCATACACGATGGACATGGAATGCGCGAGGGCACAGACACAACAGGGATGGCAGGAGATTTACTACGCTCCCCTTCTCGACAACCATTCGCTCAACCAAAAACATGTGGTCACAAAAAATCTGGGACAGACACTGATTCTGCAGCCGGGTTCCATCGACGTTTCCGAGGCAAAAAAAATCAGCGGAGAGAACGTGACGGTTCTTGCAAGGACATCAGCCCAGTCATGGACAGTTTCGGAGGATTTCATACTGCAGCCGGGACTCATACAGGCACCGGACAAAAAGGATATGAAAAGCGAGGACATAGCCGTTCTTGTCGAGGGAAAATTTCCGAGCGCGTTTGACAAAGCCGTCAAGGAAGAAAAATCAAAGACGGGCGGAGAAAACGAGGACGAAAAATCTGAGACAGAGGACACAACGGAAGAGACATACGAGTCGGACAGCCATCTTTCGAAAAGCATACAGAGCGGAAAAATCATGGTGTTCGCGACATCCGGCATAACGGGACCGATTCTCTCCCAGCAGATTTCACAGACCACAGCCCTTCTCCTTGAAAACGCGATTGACTACATGAACGGAAAGAGCGATCTCTGCACGATGCGGACAAAGGGTCTCAGCCTGAACACACTTAAAACCAACAAGGGATTTTTGGCAAATGCGGTGAAGTATTTCAACGAGATTGGACTTGCCCTGATTTGCGCGCTGATTGGACTTTTCGTCTACATTCTGAGGAGCCGCAGAAAAAGAAGAATCATGCTCCGCTACAATCCTGACGACAGCCGGGAAATTACTTCTGAAAAAAAATCTGACAAGGGGGCGCGAAAATGAAAATGTCAAAGATCGCACTCAGAAAAACAATTCTTCTTTCCGCCGTGGTTCTGCTTTTTGTGATTTTCATCTTCCAGCAGATTTTCACGGGACGCAGCAAGATGTACACTCTGCAGATAAAAAAGCCGGTTGACGAAATCAGCATCGAGCAGAACGGAAAGACGCTGATTCTGAAAAAGGACGGGGAAAACTGGAGCGTCGCATCCGGGGAAAATCCAGACGAGACTTTCCAGACAGAGGAAAACGCAGTCTCCGCAATCGAGTCCTCAGTAAAAAACATCAGGATTGTCGGAACCGCAAGCCGTGGAAACGGAGTCCGTGGGAACGAATTCATAAGCGAACGTTACGGAATTTCTGAAAACGAGGGAATTACCGTAAGCGCCTCTTCAAAGGGAAAAATCCAGAGAGTGCTGAAAGTCGGAAAGGACTCAAGCTCGGGAAATCAGTCCTACATACAGAGCGACAAAAAATCCTCTGTGCTGATTGCGAACAAACCGCTCCATTCCGTGTTCAACAAAACGCTCAGCTCACTACGCTACAAGCAGCTCTACTCGGTCTCTCCCGACAGCATCTCCACAATCATAGTTAAAAATGACGAGGGACAATTCTCGCTGATGAAATCCATGAACGAAAATCCACTTCCTACCGCGGACAGTTCTTCGGGTGTCTCATCCCAACAGGCACAGTGGGCTCTTGGAGAAAACACAACCGAGCTCATCGATCCGGTACTTGACCAGGGAAACATCGGAAGCTGGGTAACATCCATTGCGGAGCTTTCCGTGAGCGAATGGACCGACGCGCAGACAAATCTACCGATTAATATGGAAGAAAGCAATCCGGTTTCCGAAATCCAGATTGGAGTGGGAGGAACTGTCTACGGACTTAAATTCTATGCGCTTGAGAATGACGAGTCAAAGATGCTTTGCAAATCCAACCAGAACAAATATCCGTTCTACGTGGCAAGGTACAACGCCGACAAGTTCATCAAAAAACTCTCGGACCTGAGCGTGAAATTCGAGCCACCCGTGGAAGTGACGGAATCCTTAGAGGAAGAGGGCTCTCAATAAACGCATATTGAAAAACGGAGAAAAAAATGATAGACATTGACGAACAGAAAAAAATCGCTGTGCTGATTGACGCGGACAACACTCCCGGAAAAAAACTCAAGCCCATCCTGCAGGAAATTGCCGTGCACGGACACATCATCACAAAAAGGGCATACGGTGATTTTTCATTGGACACTTTGAAAAACTGGAAGCGAGAACTCAACGACAACGCGATTATTCCCATACAGCAGTTCGCATACACGCAGGGAAAGAACTCAAGCGACTCCGCCATGATAATCGACGCGATGGACCTTCTCTACACCGACAAATATGACGCGATCGCACTCGTCACATCCGACTCCGATTTCACCAAGCTCGCCACAAGGCTTAAGGAAAGTCAGGTTTTTGTTTTCGGCGTGGGACAGAAAAAAACACCCGCGTCCTTCGTAAACGCATGCGACAATTTCATCTACATCGAGAACCTGAAGGAAGATGATGATGACGCTGACGTGGCGGAGGACAAGCCGGCACAAATCAAGCACAGGGCAAGCAAGGTGAAGGCAAAATCACCGATCGGAGCTTTCCTGCACAGAAACCAGAACGAGACGATGACGGACAGACAGTTCAGAAAAATCTACAAGCTTCTGATGACTGCCTACGAGCGTTATGCTGATGACAACGGATGGGCGGACGTGAGTGCGGCAGGCTCATTCTTCAAAAGACAGGATCCCGGATTCGACACGCTTGACTACGGATTCAAAAAACTCTCCGACCTGATTGAGTATCTCGACGATGATTTTGAAATCCAGCGTGTGCCATCCCCGAACGGAAGACGCGGCGCGACACTTTACTACAAGCCAGTCTCCAAATGAAATCATTCCTTTCAAAGCTAGTAAAAGTCATCCGGTGGATTCCCTCCCTTTTCATCGGATGCTGCAGCTGGATTCTCTCATCAAAATCCAAAGTTCCAATGCCAGATTTCAAATCCTCGGACAAAGTAGTTCATCTGATTTGCTTCGCGGGCTTCTCCTTTTTCACGGCATTCGCTTTTTTCGGTCTCTCCCAACCCGGGGTAAAAAAATGGGACAAGGCAAAAAGGATTCTTCTTCCATCACTCTTCGTTTCCATTTACGGCATCATCGACGAAATCCACCAGAGCTTCGTGCCCGGAAGGAGCTGCTCTTTTTTCGACTGGTGCGCGGACACTCTCGGAGCAGTGATCGGAGCCGTCCTTTTTCTGATACTCGGGAGGATAGGGGTGAGAGGTGAGAGGTGAGAGGTGAGAATTGAGAGTTGAGAGTTGAGAACTGGGCACTGACAATCAATTCGGTATGGGGAGACTTCAGGCAATCATCTTTCATTAAATCACATTCTTCCTCTATCCGATTCCGGAAAAAATTATTATATTTTAATGCATGGACAACGAAATCATACTACGCAAAATGGCGGCGGACAACAAAAATCTGCTCAGGACTCCTTCGGACATACTCAACACGGCAATGGAGTTCCAGCAGCTTCTCATGCTTTACGAGAGCGGAATCAAGCAGATAACGACAAAGTTCGAAATTCTTGAGGATGAGTTTTCCTGCAAGCACATAAGGAATCCCATCGAGACAATCTCAAGCAGAATCAAGGACCCCATGAGCATAGCCGAGAAACTACAGCGCAAAGGTCTTGCCGTGACCATAGACAACATGGTGAACCACCTCTACGACATAGCGGGAATCCGTGTGACATGCCCGTTCATAAGCGACGTGTATCATGTGACTCAGATGCTCTTGCAGCAGGAGGACGTGGAGCTCCTTGAGATAAAGGATTACATCCGTCACCCCAAAAAAAGCGGATACAGAAGCCTGCACGTGATTGTGAAAGTGGGAGTTTATTTCAGCGACCAAAAGCGGGAGATTCCGGTGGAGATACAGCTTCGGACAATCGCGATGGATTTTTGGGCAAGTCTTGAGCACCAGCTCCACTACAAAAAAGATTACGTCATGCCGGATAACGTTGCGGAGGAGCTGAAATCAATCGCCGACACAATCAACTCAAATGACCTGAGAATGCAGGAACTTGCGAAGAACCTCCCGGATTTCGTGGACTACAGCAAGGAATGGAGTGAGGAGCGAGAGGTGGGAGCTGGGAACTGAGCGCTGAGCACTTGGGGGGCATTGGATTTTTTTTCCTTTTGTGATATACTCTTGCAACAACAAAGGAGACAACATGGGATTTTTAGGCATACTCATCGTAATTTTTATCGCGCTCATCGTTCTGCGGATTGTGCTCAAGATTTTAGGCGTGGTTCTTTCCGCCGCCATCAAAGTGATTTTTTACGTCGCGCTCATCGCATTGATTGCATTCTTTGTCATAAATTACCTTCACATCATGTAGGCTCCCGGAGGACAGGATGATTCAGCTGGTCGCATTTTTGGGAAACTTCGGAAAAGAGTACGAAGACACGAGGCACAACACAGCATGGCTTTTTGAGGAGAGCCTTCCATTTTCAGGACGCATATCCTGGCAGTCAAAATACAAGTCTGATTTTTCCACCGTGGATTTTCCAGATTTCGTGGAGTGGCTGAAATCCTCATCCCTGATTAAAACAAAGGAAGACGGGAGCACGGTCCCATCCATACCGAAGGACGCGCCGAAAAAGATTTATTTGATGAAGCCCCTAACCTACATGAACCTGAGCGGAGAGGCTGTAGCGGAAGCTGCACATTTTTTCAAGATACCGAACGAGGACATCCTGATTGTACACGACGAGATTGAGCTTCCCCTTGGAACCGTGAGCTTGAAATGGAGCGGAGGGCTTGGAGGACACAACGGACTTCGCTCATTAAAAGCATCCCTGGGCACGGCAGATTTCTGGAGGCTGCGTTTCGGAGTGGGAAAGCCTTCGAACGGGGATGTCGCAAGCTATGTGCTGGGATCATTCACGGCGGATGAAAAAATCACCCTGAGCCAGATTTTCGCACAGACACAAAATCTTTTTGCATCCATTCTACTCACAAAGGACGCAAAGAGACTCATCCCTGAGTGGGGAAAGAAAAAACTCCTCTGAGTCCCACCAGTTTTGAGTTCCATATTGACTTGATTCCACCTGTATGCTAGAATTGCACGAGGTTCATGCAATGGAAAAGAAGCAGCAGATAAAAAAATCAACGCAGCGAAGTGATGCAGAAAAAAGAAAGCTCGTCAACCGTCTGAACCGGATAGAGGGACAAATCAACGGAGTCCGAAAAATGATTTTGGAAGACCGCTATGCTCCGGATATCCTGATTCAAAGCTCAGCCGCAACTTCCGCCCTAAAGTCATTCAGCAAGGAGATTCTCTCCGAATATCTTAAAAACAATGTCTCCACAGACATCCGCAACAACAACACGGAATCTCTTGACGACCTTGTAAAATCAATCCAGTCCATCATCTGATCCGGGAGACACGTACATGGAAAAATACACAGTCAGCGGAATGACTTGCGCGGCATGCAGCTCAAGGGTCGAAAAAGCCGTCTCAAAAGTCAAGGGAGTAAAATCCTGCTCGGTAAATCTCCTGACAGGCTCCATGTCCGTAGAAGGTTCCGCGTCGGAAAGTGACATCATCGGGGCGGTCACAAAGGCTGGATACGGAGCGAAAAAAAGCGGATCCCGAAACAAATCCGGCTCTCCAAAAGAGTCCCTGATTGAAAACACATCGGCACCTCTCATCCGACGCTTGATTTTCTCATCCATTTTTCTTCTGATTCTCATGTATTTCAGCATGGGCCACATGATGTGGGGCTGGAAGATTCCACCATTTTTTGAGGGAAACCACATTGCCGTCGGGCTTCTTGAGATGATTCTTTCCGCCATCGTCATGCTCATAAACAACAGATTTTTCATAAGCGGCACAAAGGCAGTCCTTCACGGGGGACCGAACATGGACACGCTCGTAGCCTTAGGATCAGAAATCTCTTTCATCTACAGCACGGCGCAGCTTTTTTTGATGAGCGACGCACACATGAGAGGCGACATGCAGGCTGTCACACATTCTATGGAAAACCTCTATTTTGAGGGAGCCGCCATGATTGTCACGCTGATTACCATAGGAAAAATGCTTGAGTCAATCTCCAAGGGACACACCACAAGCGCGCTCAAATCGCTCATGGATCTCTCGCCGAAGACAGCAAATGTAATCCGGGAAGGAAAGGAGCAGACCATCCCAGCCGATGAGATTCAGACAGATGATATTTTCATCGTGCGTCCCGGAGAAAGCATCCCGACCGACGGAATCATCATTGAGGGAAACGCATCAATCGATGAGAGCTCGCTCACAGGAGAAAGCATCCCCGCTGAAAAAAAGGAGGGAGACCAGATATTCCAGGCCACGGTAAGCGCGTCAGGTTTTCTGAGATGCCGTGCAACAAAGGTCGGAGAGGACACGAGCCTTTCAAAAATCATCCGTATGGTAAGCGACGCCACAGCCACGAAAGCACCCATAGCCCGCATAGCCGACAAAGTGAGCGGATTTTTTGTCCCCGCCGTCATTTTAATCGCAGCCCTTACATGCGCAGTCTGGATTCTTCTCGGAAAGGAACTCGGTTTCGCACTCTCCCGCGGAATCTGCGTACTGGTAATCTCTTGTCCCTGTGCTCTCGGACTTGCGACCCCCGTAGCAATCATGGTTGGAAGCGGAAAAGCAGCACGGAACGGAATACTTTTTAAAACATCGGCTGCCCTTGAGGAAATCTCCCGCTCGGAGATTGTGGTCCTTGACAAAACCGGCACAATCACACAAGGAAAACCAAGCCTCACTGACATCATTTCGCTCAAGCCATTCAGCGAAAAAGAGCTCCTTCAGGTTGCGATGGATTTGGAGAGCATGAGCGAGCACCCAATCTCAAAGGCAATCATGGAAAAATGTCTTTCACTTGGAATGAGCGCATCCACCTGCAGGAATTTCAAATCCATCCCGGGAAAAGGTCTCTCGTGTGAAAGAGACGGACAAAAACTTTCAGGCGGAAACTCAGCTTTTATCGCGGGACTTTCACCTCTGGACAAAGAGCTTTTAGGCAAGGGCGAAAAACTTTCTGAGGAAGGAAAGACTGCCGTTTATTTTTGCATGGACGGAAAGTGCATGGGACTGATTGCGGTCGCCGACAAAATCAAGGACGACAGCAGAAAGGCGGTTGAGTCCCTCTCTGCCATGGGTCTTTCCCTTGTCATGCTCACCGGGGACAACGAGCGGACTGCGAAATCCGTGGCAAGGGACGCAGGTATAAAGCATGTGATTCCCGAAGTGCTTCCCGACCAAAAGGCAGATGCCATACGGAGCCTTCAGAAAATCGGAAAAGTATGCATGGTGGGAGACGGAATCAACGACGCTCCATCCCTTACCGTAGCAGACACAGGAATCGCCATTGGGGCAGGGACCGACATTGCCATAGAGGCGGCAGACGTTGTGCTTACGAGCAGCTCGCTTACCGACGTTTCATCCGCCATCCTCATGGGAAGGAAGTGTCTTACAAACATAAGGGAAAATCTTTTCTGGGCATTTTTCTACAACGCGATTCTCATCCCGGTAGCGGCGGGCTCATTATCGTCCCTCGGTATCGTGCTTAATCCCATGTTGGGAGCGGCTGCGATGAGCCTTTCAAGTTTCTGCGTGGTGATGAACGCGCTCAGACTGAACCTTGCCGACATAAGCGGAAAAAGAAAGCCCCGGAAAATCAAGCGCGTAAAAGACGAATCCGTGGAGGAAATCCTCGGGTCTCTAAAAAAGAAAACAATCCAGGAACCGATGGAAACGACGCCAACGGACGGAAAAAAGGAGAATATCATGGAAGAAAAGACGATTGGAGTTGAGGGCATGATGTGCTCTCATTGTGAGGCTCATGTCAAGGAAGCCCTGGAAAAAATCGACGGAGTAAGTGAGGCAAAGGCGGACCATGAAAAAAAGCAGGTCGTCCTGAAACTCACCCACCCTGTCAGCGATGAGGAGATTAGTGAGGCTGTCAAAGCGGCGGGTTACGAAATGATTAGCTAGAGCTAGACCTAAACCTGATTGAAAACAAAGCCTGGCTCAAGATATTCCTTCTCGAAATCCTGCACTGAAACGGGCTTGGCGAAAAAATATCCCTGGAAAAGATTGCATCCCACGCTCTTCAGGAAATCCACCTGCATACGTCCGCCCACACCTTCTCCGGCAGTCTCTATCCCAAGGTCCCCGGCAAGTTTGATTACCGACCGCACTATGGTCTTGCTCTTCTCCACATCCTTCGTCTTGTACATCAAATCCATGTCCATCTTGAGTCCGTCCATGGGCAAATTCTTGAGCGTGTTCAAAGACGCGTTTCCGCTTCCAAAATTATCCAGCACAATTACGAATCCTGCCATCCTGAGTCTTTCAATCACCGGAAGTTTCAGCTCCAGGTCAGTACCCACCATTCCCTCCGTCACCTCAAGACGCAGATTTTTCGGCTCTATGTTGTACTTGGCGACCAGCTCCGAAATTCCCTCGTAAACATCCAGATAGTAAAAATCCACCGGGGAAACGTTCACCGAAATGTAAAGCTCCCCGCGTCCCAATCTCCTCCATTTCTGCAAAGTCATGCAGGCAAACTCCCACACGAAAAGGTCAATCTGTGCGATCTGACCGTTCTTTTCGAAAGTACTGATAAAATGGCTTGGCGGAAGAAGCCCTCTCTCCGGATGATCCCACCTTACAAGAGCCTCGGCACCGTGCATGACACCATCTCCGTCCACCTGCGGTTGAAGGAAGATCTTGAACTGACCCGACTTCAAAGCTGAATCCATCTCGCCTGCGATCCGTCTCTCCCAGACAATCTGCCTCCTGATTGAATCGTCATAGAAAACGGCCCCGCTTTTGTATCCGTCCTTTATCGTGTTGATTGCGAGCCTAGCCCTGTCAAAGAGTGTGGAGACGGCGAAATCATTTTTCTGCACCCGGTAGATTCCGGCATGGACCACAATCGAATAGTTTCTGTCCTTGAGAATGTTTGAAATCTCTATGAAATATGAGCGGAAAAGCTTTATGTTCTCCCCGTAATCCTCACGGCTCATCATCAGACCGAACCTGTCACCGCTCAGCCGTCCGTAAAGCAGGGTCGGAATCTTCATCGTGGAAATCGTCGATGCGATGCGTACCAAAATCCGGTCTCCCTCCTCCTCGCCGAAGACATCATTTATGAGCTTGAAGTCCTTTATGTCGGTGACAATCAGATAGTACTCAACGTCGGGATTCTCTCGCAGCCTCCTCTCAACCTTCTCATATAGCACGTCGCACTTGTAGATTCCCGTAAGCTCGTCATGTTCGGCCCTGAATTTCTCACGCTTAGAGTTCTCCTCAATCTCAGTGCAATCCTGTATGCTGTAGAAACATCCCTCCAGTCTCTTGCCGTGGTAGTTCGCCTTGTACTCTATTTTAAGGTAGATTTTCTTTCCGTTTCTCTGGACCATGTACATTTTCGTGAATGACCTGCTGTTCATCGGAAAAAAATCAGCCTTGAGAATTTCCCTGAGAGGCTCCTTGCACGAGTTCAGGTTGTGGTCGCTTAATGAAAAGAAATCCTTCGCGGGAGAATTCGCATATATGCACTCCCCGTCGCTGTCGAAGAAAAAAAACATCCTCGGGCTTTTTGCGAAGATTTTTCCCAGAAGACCGTTGATTAATCTCCAGGGCCTGTGCATGATGGAAAAATACGTGAGAAGTATGGAGCACATCCCGAATCCCATGATTGACTTGTCGATGTAGGTTCTTTTCGCCACGAAAAAGGCATCCCAAAGGACCACCACGAGCAGGCTGCACAGAATGATAAAATATTTTTGAAAATACACGAGCGCTGAGGTGAAGATTTTGACAATCAGGGTGATGAAGCTCAGTGCCGAAAGCAGATAGGAGAACAAAAGATGCAGGTTGAAAAGCAGATGCCCCTCGGTCAGAAAATACACGCTGTGATCGGCATCAACAACCTGATAGACCGTAAAAGCCTTTCCGAAAAAGGGATTCAGAATCATTATGACGGAATCCACAAACGTAATGAGGTAGAGGAGCTTCAAAAACCAAGTCCACCTTAGTCTCGTCGAAGTGTACGCAAGACAAAAATGAAAGACGAAGATGAGCATCCAGTTGATTGCGGCATAGAAAAGCGCGTATGCAAAACCGCAAACAAGAGGAGAAGAGGAGACCAGTATGGCCACATTTGCCAGCGTAGGAACCAAGGCGCAAAGAAGCGAGCAACGCAACAGAAACGCGATTCTTTTTTTACTACTGAAAAATGTGATTATGATGCAAGCCGCAAGCACGATTCCCATGCCTGCAAAAATAAGGGCGTAAATGTTCTTCATTTCGTCTTCCAGATGGAAAGCGGAAAAATCAGATTCTTCAGTCCTCAATACTGATTGAGATTATGACCGTTCCGCTCTTTTTGTCCACGGATCCCCCGAAAGCAGGTCCTTGTCCAGCCTGAGTCTTTCCGGCCTCCTTTGAAGCAAGCGATGAAGTACCGTCTCCGCGAGGTCCCATTGAAGCCCCGGCTTTTTCCCTCTGAGGATTTCCAGACCTTCCGGTAACAGTGTCTCCCGAGCTTGACTGACCTGCGGCTACAGGAATCTCCCTTTTTCCGCTCACTTTCTCGGTGGAGGTCGTCACGCTTGACTCACCGTCAGCAGGCACGAAATCCCCGGTCTCATCGGAATCCGAAACATTCGCTCTCGGAACTCCGGGTCCCTTGCTCACAAGACCTTCCCTGGTGGTCAAATCACCCCTTGCGTTGAATGAGAACACAGTTCCACGGACAGAAGCCGTCGCAACAGGGGAAGACACCTTGAAATCAACCTTTTTTCCCGATGTTTTTTTCACGTCGGCGTTGACTTTTCCGCTGTTCAGATAGAGACTTGCCTCATCCTTCGCAGATCCTGAAGCAAGTTTTTCAATCGTGATGCGTGTGAGGGGCTCAAGAGAAACCTTTGAACCGTCAATCTGTATTTCCGCGCTGGACTTGAAGCCGGTGGAGATTACGGAGCCCTTTGAAACCGTGTCGCCGGATTTGAGCGGGGTCCATGCGGAAGAGCCGCTTTTTTGCACCTCAACCTTTCCGCTTACAGAAATCACCTTCGCCTCAAGGGCACTTACCGAACCTACTGCAAGAGCCGCGAACATAAAAGCAGCAACCGTTCTTTTTATACCTTTCATACCGAAACCTCCTGTGAAAATCCCATTATAAAATCCATCAGAATGCCAGGACGACATTCAGAGTCATCGCGGAGTTGTTGTCATACTCATCCGCACCATAATACTGCAAAAGAGAAAGTCCCACCTGCAGGTCCGTAAAAATCTGATACTTAGCCGAAAGCGACCACTCGAACCCGCTGTATGCGAAGTCAGAGGTCAAATCAAAGAGCACTCCCGTCCCGAGCCCAACAAAAAGCTCATCAAGAGGTTTTACGGAGGCAGAGAGACCAGCCTTGAAAACAGAGCTCAAATCAGCAGCTGAAAAAGCGTTGGAAACAGCCTTGCTTGTAATTCCGGAAAAAGCCTTGAGAGCGCCTGACTCACCCGAAGCATAAAGAATGCCAAGACTCACCGAAGGACTCAAGTTCATCACCGGGGGATAGAAGTTCAGGTTGAGCTGGGTAAGATTGCTCACTCCGTCGCCGAACCCGAGCGTGGTGGAAAAATCATAGAAAAGATTCGTCACAATCGGACCGTTTGCAAGCAATGTCGCGTAAAATGAGTTGTTTCCCGAATTGTCAGAGCCGATTCCCTTCATCCCCAAAGCAGCGATGAATTCAGCCCCCACTGTCTGATTTGCGAAAAGATAGGGAAACGAAACATTTGCCCCGGCCACAATATACGGAGACGAGAAAGAGTAGATTGACCCCTCGTCCACGCCAGCGTCGCTCACCATTGAGACAAAATGTGCGTTTGTAAGCCCGGTATAGAAAGCGAAGGCCCCCGCGCTAAAAATATTTCCCGAAAAGCTCAGGTCAGCCCCATCCGCCGTCTGAGAGAAAATCAGCCCGCTTCCGTCGCTCTTAAAAAAACGTCCCGCATTGATTTCAAGAAGCAAATCCCCGATGCTCAGGGAATATCCCATCTTAAGGAGACCGAGATCCAGATGAAACGAAGGACTGCCCTCCCCCAACCTTGTGATGTCATCCGCGCCGAATTTGAAGAGAGCCGTTCCCTCCCCCGCCAGATAGATTTTTCCGTCCGCCGAAAGAGGACATTTTATCCAGGCCGTAAGTCCGTCCTGCTGGGAAAGCGAAATTGGATTCCAACTGTTCGTATAGAGTTTGGAAGCATTGGAGAAAATGCCGCCGAAATCCAGCGCATGAATGGACGATCCCAAAGCAAGCGCGCAAAAAAGAGAAACAATCGTTTTCCTTGAAAAAAGAGCCATCTCACTCACCTCCCTCATTTGAAGAGCCTTGTCCCGAAATCTCGATGCACTGCGAAATCACGCACATGGCATCATACCCGCTTACGGTCCACAAAGGATCCGCGGAGGATGAAACAGCGCCAAGAGACTGCAGCTGCCTGAACGCATATCTGTCAGCCGAAGTGATTCTGTAAAGAAAACTTTTCCTTATCCCGTAAGTCTTTGAGCAGATTCCCGCAAGTCCCTTGTAAGTCACCTTGTCACCCGCCGAAACTGATTTGGATACATAGCCCTCGTTCTGCAAAGCCGTAAAAGCCTCAACGAAAGACGCGGAATCATTCACAAGAGAAAGCTCACAAGCCGAAAGATAGCCCAGCTGCCCGTAGGTAATTTCCTCCGCCTCAAGAATCTCGGTCACTTTATCCGCCGACTGAGCGAATGAAAAAAACGGAAAGGCAAGAAACACAAGTAAAAGAACAAAAAATTTTCTCATAATCCACTCCATACAATAGAAGAGAACGACTTAAAGGCCGCGGGCTGAAAAGCAATCCTTCGAATCCCGCAAAAAAACTCTTTGTCTTTTATTATAACATATGTTATAATTTTTGTCATATGGAAAACACGAAAAAAACATCTTTTTTCAAGAAGAGGCAGTCCATAATCATACTGGTTGCCGTCACTTTGGTTTGTATACTTCTCGCAATGTCCAAAATCACCCAAAAACTGGACTACAGGATTTACGATATGCTCCTTGGCTGGACAAAACCGCCGGAAGCGTCCGAAAAGATTCTGCTCGTGGACATAGGGGACAAATCCCTGAACGAATACGGATCCTGGCCTTGGACCCGCGACATTTTGGCCGACGTGCTCCTGAGAATGAAGGACTTGGGCGCAAAAACAGCCGTTTTCGATATTGAGTATCTCTCGGAATCATCCCTTGCCGTGGATGACGGAATCAACCAAATCACTCAGAGGGCATTCAGCGAGGGAGAGGAAAACATAGCCGGTGCGATAAGCTCTTTCGCCGAGGTGATTGCGGACGGCAGCATCCCCATTTCCGACGTGGTGGAGGCATCGGCAGAGTTGATTGACAACACAGTGGATCCGACACTTTCCGACATGTACACGCAGATAAGCTCAGGTCTCAACAAGGACAACGACGAGTATTTTTCACGTGCCATACAGTTTTTCGGAAACACATCCCTCACAATCAACACAAGGGACATAAAGATTGACGTGAGCGATGAGGACGAGGCATACGCGGAAAAGCGATTTCTTTTTTCCAACGTGCGGGATCCGAAAGGCAGGATAGAGAGTGACAATAACTACAATGCGAACGAGGATTCCGACAGCAGTACCAGGGATTTCGTTCCTGCAATCAGAAAAATCATCTCATCAGCAATGGGAGCCGGATTCACGAACGTCATAGTGGACATGGACGGCACAAGGCGCAGGGTGGAGCTCCTAAACCATCACAACGGGCTTTACACGGGACAGCTTTCCTTCGCGCCTCTTGTCAGGGAACTTGATGTCCAGGAAATCATCAGAAAACCCAGGTCGCTTAAGCTCAAGGGAGCTCTTATTCCCGGATCGGAGACACGTGAGGACATAACAATCCCGCTCGACAACCACGGACGTATGCTTATCAACTGGCTCCACCAGATTTATTCCGACAGTTTCACGCACACCGAGGTCTTCAACTTCAAATATCTCGATGACAGTGAGAACGCGATTTACTATGACCTGCTTGGATTGCTTTCGTCGGATGATTCCTCCCTGAGCGATGAGGACCGTGATTTCATATCCAACGCCGGTGAGCTCGCATCTTTTTACGGTGAGATTCTGGCAAAAAAAGCCCACATGCTCTCACTCTGCCTTGGATACGATGATGACGGAAACGCGATAGGCGGGGGAATTTCCCAAAGCGACTATGACGAGTACTTTGACATGAGGAGGGAATACTTCGAATACTGCACGAATTTCGCAGACTCGCTCTCTACAATCAGAATGGAGGGTGATTTGCAGGATTACGCACAGTCATTTATTGAAGAAATCGCGCTTTATAATGAAAACTACGGCATTATGAGGGATTTGGTGGAGGGAACATTCTGCATAATCGGAAACTCGGCCACGGGAAGCACGGATCTTGGAGTCATGCCTTTCCAACGCCGGTACGCGAACCTTGGAACCCATGCGAACGTCGCGAACACAATCATCCAGAAAGATTTCATCCGCTATGTTGACGTATGGTTCGGAATCGCATTTGCATTTATCTCCGCGCTGACTGTCCTTCTTCTCACAAAAAATCTCTCGCCCGCAAAAAAAAGCGTCTGGGGAATTCTATACGTGGCGTCCCCCCTTGCCATCATGATTCTGATGATGGTTCTTTTCCGCATCTACACGCCCATAACCACTCCGCTTCTCATGCTGGTCGTCACCTATCTGATTGAGCTTGCCATGAGTTTCATCGACACCGAAAGGGACAAAAACACGCTGCGACGCGGATTCGACTCATACGTGACACCGGAGGTCGTAAGCGAGATCGTAAAAAATCCAAGTCTTCTCGGATTGGGTGGAGTGAGCAAGCACATAACGGCACTTTTCAGCGACGTTAAAACTTTCTCAGGATTCACCGAGACCGTCAACAACATGACCACGGAGGAAGTCAGGATCCGTAACGAGAAGATAAAGTCCGGGGAAATTACCGGGACAGTGCTTTCGGAGGACGAGATACAGAAGGAAGGAGCCGCAAATGGAGCATCCAGGCTTGTATCATACCTGAACGACTATCTTGGCGCGCTTAGTGACGCAATAATGATGGAGCACGGAACCATAGACAAATATGTGGGCGATGAGATTGTCTCATTTTTCGGAGCTCCGATTGACGATCCCGACAACGCATGGAACGCTTGTGTCGCAGCAATCCGTATGCTTCAAGCCGAATCCCGGTTCAACAAGGAATATGGCGCTACATTGCCCATAAATCCAAGGACGGGAGAGCCGTTCTACCTCAGATCCAGAGTTGGAATCAACACGGGAGACATGACGGTCGGAAACATGGGAACAGCAAAAAAACTGAACTACACGATAATGGGAAACAACGTAAACCTCGCGTCCCGTCTTGAAGGAACCAACAAAGCCTACGATTCATGGATTATGTGCTCGGAAAGTACATGGAAAGAAGCGAATTCCAGCACTCATGAGGGAAAGTTGATTTCAAAAATGCTTGATTGCGTTAAGGTTGTCAACGTGGAAAAACCCGTCCAAATTTACAGCATACAGGGATTGCGTTCAGAGATGAAGACAGAGGAGATTGAGGCAGCGGCTATCTTCAACAAGGGAATGGAGCTTTACTTGAACGGACGAAACGATCCCGATGGCAAAAAGGATATACAAGATTTCTACAAGGCCATCAAATATTTCGAACAAGCGTCCCAATGCTACGAGCCTCTGGATTTTCCTGACAAAGGGATTCTCTCCATGGAACAGAAAATGATTGACAGATGCCGGTTATTTATCAAAAATGGTCTTCCCAAGGATGATTCCGGCAAGATACTCCCATGGACAGGTATTTATACAATGACCTCAAAATAGATCTCAAAATAGCATGTTATAAGATACTCTCCCCGGACTTATTCCCTCCTGTTAAAATAGATTTCGGGGAGCAAGCATCACACACAAAACAACTCATCCCAGAGAATTTTCTCCACAGATTATTGTAGCTATTGTATCGGAAAACTTAAATCAAGTTGAATTCTCTTTTTGATTGACATCATTGTTCTTAAAATATGGTTGCCAATCTGAAAATTTAAGGAAAAAAAAAGCCGGCGGCTACCTA
>DFKI01000025.1 GCA_002373325.1 Treponema sp. UBA3649 | reverse complement strand
CGCCGTTGAGAGGCATGAGATTGTTCAGCCGTATCTGATTGACAAGGACGGGAATGTCTGCCTTTCGTGCTATGGGGAGGATCCAAAGGAAATCCTTTTGTACATGAGGAATCCGAAAGACTTCCCGATTGTTGCGTCCGGTGTTTCTGGAACGGGGGTAAGCATCTCACAGGACAGTGACGATCCTTCAATCCTCCATCTTTTTTACACCCTGGATTATTTGCAGAAACATGACTGCGGTGAGGACATCGGCGGTACAATCAGTCTTACGGAAAGCGTTACGCCGAGGGAATTTACCGACACATACGATCTCAAGCTGAAATGCAATTCTCCGCCCCTGGAAGTGACCGACGCTGCTATTATGAGCTTGACCGAGACTGATGGAAGGCAGATTTATGTACTTGCGTTCAAGCACAGACCGAATGTTTTCTATTCTACAGAGATGAAGGGTGTTGACAGGGATGTTGTTTCAATCACCATAAACGGAGAGTCATTTCCGGTAAGCATTTCCAGCGAGGGAGTGATTTCTTTTTCCGATGAACGTTTTACACGCACAAGACCCGGGACTCTCGTTCCCATAAACCGAAAATTTGACCATTCGTCACTTGCGGTCTATTTCATAAGCGGTGAGGAACTGAAAGATGAGGTAAAATCATATTCCGTCGGTTTTAATGACGAAGCCGGATTGGGAAGCTCGATCTCTTTGGACACATCGGTTCCAAGACTTTCTGCTCCGGTGGTGAAAAACAACGACGGTACTGTCCTTTCCGCAGGTTCCGCAAAAATCGTCCACATTGATTCCGGTGACAATGTTTTGTACAGTACGTTGAGCATTGAGGTTCCGACGACGGATGAGCTTGACGAGGCTGTTGATGACGTGAGTCTTTTCTGGGAGCTTTATCAGGTTGATGAGGAAACTGCCGAAGAGACAAAAATCGGTCCGGATGATTCTGACTCTCCAAGCACGGAGAATGTTTCCGTAAGAATTCCGACAGAGGGATGGTACAGGCTCAGGACTTGGGGAAAGAAGGGCGGCTACAAGGATTCATCTGTGCTTGACTATAGGATAAATCTTGAGTACTCCGCTTTGAACTCACCGAGCGTAAAGAACAACGCCGGAAATGCGCTTTCTTCAGAGTCTGAAAACACAATCCGCATAGATTCCGGGGACAACATTGCGTACAGCACTCTGGATGTTTTGGTTCCGACAAAAGATGAGAATGACAATGCCGTTTCAAATGTTGATCTCTACTGGGAGCTTTACAGCGTGGACACTTCGACCGGTGCAAGGACAAAAATCGCGCCGTCATCAGATTCTGAAACTCCTGTCACGACGAATGCTTCTGTCAGGGTTCCGTCACAGGGACATTATCTGCTCAGGACTTGGGCAAAAAAGATTGGGTACAAGGATTCCGAGGTTCTTGAGTACAGCGTGAATCTTGTGTATGCGACGCTAAATCCACCGTCGGTAAAAAATCTGGGAGGCTCTGCGCTTTCTCTCAATCCCACGAACAATCTGCTGGAATTTGATTCCGGACAAAATTATGCCACTGTGAAGATTTCTCCTCCTTCAGCAACAAGTGACGGCACATCGGTTTCCGGGGCGACAATCAAATACAAAATCAACAGGGGGACGGCGATTGAGGAGGGTACAAACGAAGAGTCTGATACAAGCGAAGTGAGCCTTAACTCTGCGACTCTCGGCCAATGGTTCCTTACTGTAAAGGCAAGCAAGACCGGCTACAACGACTCCGAGGAAAAATCTTACCGCATAAAGGTGTTCTCAAGCGATATCTGGGTGAAATCTGCGGGTAACGGTGGAAATGATACGACGGGCGACGGCTCTTCGGCGGCTCCTTTTGCGACGGTTCAAAAAGCTGTGAGCGAATTTGCTTCTTATAATAAATCTTCGGGTGACTATAGGATTCATGTGTCGGGCACAGTGACGGGAAATCAGACCATAGGCAACACGCTCAACGGAAAGGCTTCTAAACTCACTTTGATTGGGGAATCGACCGGGATTCTGGACGGAAATGGCAGTGGAATCGTGCTCAATGTGACAAGCAGCGTTCCTGTTACCATAAAGAGCCTTACGATTAAAAACGGAAATGCAAGCCAGGGGGGTGGAATCAATATAGCTTCTTCCGCTACCGTTACGCTTGATTCGGGAACCGTGATGGAATCTAACCGGGCCATGAACTATGGAGGCGCAATCTATAATGGCGGTACTCTTAACATGACTGGCAGCGTGAATCTTTATACTGCAAGCAACGCGGAGAAATATAATGATGTTTATCTTCCAAGCGGAAAGTATATAAATATAGTTGATTCTTTGAGTGCTACGACGGCCGCGACGGTCACTCCTTATCAGTGGAAGCGCGGGACCCAGGTTCTTTCTGGAAATGCCACGACCACGAACTGTGGAAAAATCAAGGTGAGTGCAGACGGATGGAGCGTTGTGCTTCACGATTCAAAGGGAAAAATCGATGCCCCTCTGTATGTCAAAAACGACGGTAACGACAGTACGAAAAAGGGCGGAACTTCTAGCGATGCGTACAAGACAATTTCCAAGGCAGCCTCCGAGTGCTGGGACTCAACAAAGAATTATACAATCAACATTGTGGGGGAAGTGAAGGGTACTCAGGAAATTCCAAGCTCGGTAACGACATCAAAGGCAAAATCCATATTGCTCACAGGAGCGTCAACCCCTGTTTTGAACGGAGACGGCAGAGGACCTGTGCTCAAGGTGTCAACTACAGTTCCAGTAACAATAACCAGCCTGAAGATAACTGGTGGAGAAACTGACTACGGGGCCGGACTTTGCGTTAATAGTGGGACCGTAAAACTTGGAAACGGTGTGGTGATAGCTGGAAATGAGGCTTCATATTATGGCGGTGGTGTACATATCACGAGCGGTGCGAAACTCTTTGTATACGGTTCGGCACTCATCGGGGATGGAACGAC
>DFKI01000132.1 GCA_002373325.1 Treponema sp. UBA3649 | reverse complement strand
ACAAAATCTATTTCGGGGCAAAATCATTTTCCGTGCCGGACTACTATCCGGGGATTGATTTTTTGATTGAGAACCTCAACGCGCTCAAGACACTTTTTTCCACGCGCGGGGGAACGGACTTTCTGAAGGAGTACATAAAGGAGAGAACCGGAAAAAGCTCGTTCATTCTTCACGCTGATTTTGAAAGGGACGCGGGACCCAGGGACTCGAAATTCGGGGGGCTCCCCTACTGGAATCCGAAAATGGAATATCCCAAGGACGGGGACGGATGCGCAATGCAGCTTCTTTGCCAAATCAACTTTTCGGAACTCCACGAGAAAACGGACTTTCAGCCGGGAGGTGAAAAAGATTTGCTTCCGAAAAAAGGAATCCTGCAATTCTTCATCTCCACGGATTCGGAAAATCTTTGGACAATACATAACGACGTGGAGCAGGAAAACTGGCGGATTGTTTTCCACGATGAGATTGACGAGAGCATTTCCGAGGACGACGTAAAGCAGCTTGTCCCGGACGCGGATTTTCTTGACTGGTCCATACTGCAAAAGACCTGCGCGATAAATTTTTCAGAAGAGACGTCTTACATGAAGCCGAGGGACTTTCAATTTGACGCTTTGCTCAAGGACGCAGCCGGAAAACTCACCCAGGACGAGATTACCGCGCTTGATGCCGTCCGGTGCTGGAACTGCTACATGAACCCTTACGCCGATGATCTCTGCCAGATGCTTTACCAGAGCGAGTGCTATATTTTGGGCCACCCGGATTTTGCCTTCGTTGATCCAAGAGAGTCCACAGTGACGGAGGACTCCCGCTCATTCTACGACACCACCCTGCTCCAGATAAATTTTGAGGCTGCCGACCACGAGCTTTTTGAGGATGACACCTGCCCCGACCCCATGACTTTTCTCATTAATTCCGAAGATTTGTCACGGCAAGATTTTTCAAGGGTGCTGTGCTGCTGGTCTTTATTTTAGACTTCTCATGGCAGTCACGGATTGCGTCCAGAGTTCCGTTGTCATCCGTCCAATATGCGGAAAAAAATATCACTTTTACTTGTTTTTTTTTTTTTTGAGTTATACTATTTTATGATGTGGCAGGGCATGAAACAATTTTTTTTGAAGGGAGACAAAAATGAAAAAATTAACTTTTTCCATATTTTTTGCGGTTCTGGCAATTTCATGTTTAACCGCAGAGGTCAGAATAAGGGCGGACGTGGGAGGGTCAGTGCAGATCGGCAACAGAAACGCGCTCAAGGAGGGGATTGATGTAAGACTGGGAGCCGACATCCCGGTGTGGAACGGTCTCGAGATTCCGATGTATGTGTCCGTTGCATTCGGAAACATAGAGAGAGAGAGCGCAACGGTCAAATGGTTCTCGCCGGACATTCAGGCAGGAATTCAATACAACATAGAAATAAGCGACAAAATCTTCCTGAGACCTTTCGTTATGGGAGGATTCCAGTATACATTTGCGAAAATCGAAGGATATCCAGAAATCAAGAATAGAAGTTTCTGCGCATCAGGAGGTCTCACCTTCGCATGGCTTATGGACAACAATTGGGAGCTCTGCATGACCGCCCTTTACAGATACTCCGATACATTCCGTCCTGTCAATGTCCTTTTCGGAGCCTCATATCGCTTGTGATGAAATGCTAAGTACTTCCATCAACCCCATTGGTTTTTCGCCAGTGGGGTTTTGTTTTTGTATCAAGGCATCAACTTTGGGCTGGTTCGGGCTGCGGGAGGGGTTCCTTTTTCTTGACAAGAGAGCTCCAGTCCACGTTGCGGGTAAAGAACATGACAAGTGCAAGGATTATGACAGGGACTCCTTTTAAGTGGTTTATCTTCTATCACAGTAAAACCTGTATTTTTCCAAAATTTGGCGAGGCATCTTATAATATATGTTTTCCTCTCCTTTTTTGTAAAACACCGGCTCTCCGTTTTGCATTATATAAATATCTTTATCCCTGTCTATATCATCATAGTATACATCAATCACAATTCCGTCCTGCCAAAAACACTCAAGGCCGTCAATTTTCTTGAGCCTAACTTTGTTGCTTTTTATATCGCATTTTTCTGCCGAATATAAATACGCCATAAAACAATCTAACTGTGCACCGCCTGGGGAAAGAGTAGCCTTAAAATCAGCGGATGTACGGATTTCTTCTTCTGTTATAAGATTGACATAACTGGAAAACTCTGGCGTTCCGTCTCCTTCAATATTCCACATCGGAGTCATGGAATAAATCTCTACAAAGCAGACATCACAAATCTGGTCTTCATATTTTATGTACTTGGATTTCAACGTGCTGCATGATGAAAAAATCAATGCAAAAAAGTAAATCCCCAAACTAATTGTAAAAATCTTCTTTTTCATTATTTCTCCTATTGGTTGTTCAAAAACTTTGTAATAAATGGTACATATTTTGCTCTTGCCGAATGGAACAGACTCAGATTGACTGAATTAAACAATCCCCCCATCCCCGGCAGGTTCTGGTTGTGCTTTTTCGCATCATCATTCACAGGTGCAAGCGGCACATACTCCCCCAGAGCCGGATCCGTGCTGATCCAGCGTGAGTACTTGGGGTCCAGGTACCGTGCACCCATATATATATTTCTATGCGCGAGTTTCGTTTCTCTGTCGGTCATTTCTCAATCTATACACCTTTTAATTTTTATTGTCAAGCAATCGGTTGAGATTCTCCAGATACTTTTCGTCAACCGTGTGTGGTACATATAGCATACCGGTTTGTTTGTCTTGAAGAGTCGCCGGCAATGCCAGCGAAGTCATGCAAACGGCTGTACTTGAATTTTTTCTCGCAGAACTTCCGATGCTTCAGTCCATACAAATTAAACAGTGGAATTGAATTAATTATTCATCCAATTGTAAGGGAATATAAATAATCTTTTCACCATTTTTCTTAATTTCCCATAAACCTTGAAGTGATTCACCTGTAAAAAAATGTAATACAATTTGTGATTCAGGGAAATCATATCCAACAATTACCAATCCACTCCCTAAATCTTCATCAGGTTCCCCAAAAAGTGAGACTACTTCTGTATATGTAGTTCCCTTTTTGATTTTTCTCATTCTTTCGATTTTAGATTCTTCCATAGGTTCAGAGTCAATCCTTGTATTTTTGCAACAAAGTAAAAAAATAGACGATAATAAAATAAGTACGGAAAAAAAATCTCTGGTTTTCATTAATACATCCCCCTTGGCTTATATCCATTTTCTTTTCTTAGTGAATTCTCTGAAATACCTGGTCCAAATACCGTGATATGTTCTTCCAAAGACCGATTGGATGTCCAAAGAGTTCCATCAGATATCAGCTCCCCTAAAACTATAATCAGTCTTTGTTCCCGGCTCCACAAGTACTGAAGAAAAAAACTATT
>DFKI01000029.1 GCA_002373325.1 Treponema sp. UBA3649 | reverse complement strand
ATTTCGCTTCTTCGGTTTACGGCTCCACTTCTGCTTGTGGGTGTGGCCATGAGTTTCGGACTCTTTTTTTTCGAGGACAATCTGGTGACGGGAACATACTCAAAAAAGATGGAGATGCAGCACGCGGCCCTGAATCAGAATCAGTCGCTGAACCGGGAGAATATCGTGGTCATGGCGGATCACGGCAAAATCATCTACTATGCCGACTATTATGATGATGATTTGAAACGGCTCTATTCGCTTTATGTTCTCTTGCGGGATGAGGAGCGCAATTTTGATTCGATGATTTATACGGACAACGCGATTTGGGAAAAGGATGCGTGGAATCTTGGTTCAGCCCGCATGTATGTTCTGAAGGACGGATTTATGGAACGTGTGGCTCCTGATTCGGAACGTCTTTCGCTTTTGACCGAGCCTCCCGAGACTTTTCAGAATTCGAATCTTTCGGTGGAGGAAATGAACACGAGGGATGCCAGGGATTACATCGCGCATTTGGAGAGGGCTGGTCTTCCTGCAGCCGAGGCAAAATCAGTTTACTACAAAAAGTTTGCCTTTCCATTCGTTGTTTTCATCGTCGTGTTTCTTGCCGTGGGACTGAGCGGAAAGACTAGGAAGAACGTGCTTTTAATCAGTCTTGCCCTGAGCATCGGTGCGGTGGTTCTTTTTTACGTGATGCAGATGATAACCATGCTCATGGCGAAGTTCGAGGTGATTCCTCCCTTGTTCGGCGCGTGGTTCCCCGTCTTCTTTTTTATTTTCGTGAGCGTCATTCTTTTGCGTTTTGCAAGGACATGATTTTTTTACTTTGATTTTTGGAGTGTGTGATGGGAAGTTTGATAGAAAATTTTTTTGACATAACGGCGAGGGATTCCTCATCCAATGCGAGGTGCGGCGTGATGCATCTTCCACATGGCGACGTGCGGACTCCCGTTTTCATGCCGGTTGGTACCAAGGGAACAGTGAAGGCTGTGTCCAAGGATGATTTGGAGGAAATCGGTTTTGAAATCATTCTTGCGAACACTTACCACATGTATCTTCGTCCCGGCGCGGATTTAGTGCAGGAGGGCGGAGGACTTCACGGATTTACAAGATGGAACAGAAATTTCCTTACTGATTCAGGCGGCTTCCAGGTTTTCTCGCTTTCGTCTCTCAGGAAGATAAAAAACGACGGAGTGGAATTCAGGAGCGACATTGACGGCTCGAAGCATTTTTTTACCCCGGAGAATGTCGTGCAGACTCAGGTGAAGCTCAACAGCGACATACAGATGCAGCTTGATGTCTGTACCGGATTTGGAGTGGAGCGGAAGGATGCGGAAAATGCTCTCAGAATTACGAGCGACTGGACTAAGCGTGCAATCAGTGAGTGGAAAAAGCAAAGGGATGCAGGATATAAGGGAATTCTTTTTCCAATCATCCAGGGAAATTTCTTTGAGGATTTGAGGCAGAAAAGCGCGGAATTCGTTTCTTCACTTGACACGCCCGGATTCGCCATCGGTGGACTGAGCGTGGGGGAGCCTCCTGAGATGTTTACGAAAATGCTGCGTCACACGGTTCAGTTTGTGGACCGCACCAAGCCATGCTACGTGATGGGAATCGGTACCCCGGAATATATCCTTGAGGCAATCTCATGCGGGGTAGACATGTTTGACTGCGTTCAGCCCACGAGAGTCGCGCGGCACGGACTTTATTTTACCCACCACGGAATGCTTTCAATCAAGCAGAAGCGTTTTGAGCGTGATTTTTTGCCGGTGGACTCTGAGTGCGGATGCAAGGTCTGCAGGAACTACTCAAGGGCATATTTGCGCCATATTTTCAGGGAACAGGAGATTCTTTCCTCCATGCTTGCGAGCTATCACAACCTCTATTTCCTGAATCAGCTCGTAAAAGATGCCAGAAAGTCAATAAATGAGGGAAATTTTCCGATTTTTAAAGAAGAATGGTTGAAACAATTTCATTCAAACGCTGTTTAATGAGTTGTGGGACACGAGGAATTTCGTGAATTTTATTTGTGAGGTGCTCAGATGAAAAGATTTTTCACCGCTTGCTCTGTTCTGTTTTTAGGGGCCGCTTTGTTTGCCCAGTCTGATTTGGACGATTTTACCGGGGATGTTTATCCTGCTGTTTCTGAATCTGAGGTTTCGCAGTCCAATGTTTCGGAGCCTGATTTCTCTGAGACTACTTACTCTGAGATTGGAGCGGGGTACGTAAAAAAGGCAAAGGTGTGGCCCTCAGCCAAAAGACCTCAGTCGGCAACTCAGGAGCAAATCAATTCTTCAAGGGAGAAAAATCTGGAGAAGGCCGGGGAAGAGTATGAGGAAGAGACCCGCGATGTTTTCAGCTACGGAATGACCGACGAAATCTGCAATCTTCTTGACGAACTGACTTCCGCCGAGGATTACCGTTTCAAGGAAGAGGCTTACGATCTTTTTCAGGAGACGAAGAGTCCAAGGGTGCGTGAGAAACTGCTCGCGTATTTTGCAAAGCTCAAGGATCCGTGCCTGGAGGATTTTGCCGTTGAGGTTTTGAACGATCCCTATGACGAAAGAACTGCTACGGTGAATGCTTGTTTTTCCTATGTGTCTGCCGTAAAAAGTCCGGATGCCATTCCTGCCGTGGTGGAGCTTTTGGAAAAGGATGATTTGGGATATTTCAATGCGGCCCTTGAATGTCTTGGAGAAATCGGTGGTAATGAAGAGGCCGTGTACCTCATTTCCTATCTTGATGATGACACGCTCAATCTTGCGCAGAGACAAACTCTGATGCGTGTGCTTGGAAAACTCAACGCCGTGGAGACATGGGAGCAGCTTTCTGAGATTGCGCAGGACAAAAACGAGGATATGTATGTTCGTGCCTACGCAGCGGAGGCCATTGGTGCGATGGAGGTTCCTGAGTCAAAGGACATCCTGATTGAGCTTTACGAAGCTGATGAGCCGAAAGTCCGTGAGTCTGTAATCCGAGGTCTTTCACATTACTCCGATTCTGCCGTGCAGGAAGTTTTCAGACAGGCACTCAAGGATGACAACTACCGGGTGCGTCTTGAGGCAATCAATGCTGTGGAAACTCAGAACATCACTTCCGCCTCAAAGGATTTGATTTACCACTGCAAGCATAAGGAAGAAAATGTTGTTAAGGAAAAATGCTACAAGGTGCTCGCAAAACTTAACACGTCGGATGGAAACGAATATCTTGTGGGCGTAATCAAGGACAAGAAATCCGGGGATGGAGCGAAGGCAAAGGTGGCCGCCGCATTGCTTGAGAACGGAAGTGCCGGAACCCAGGAGATAATTGAGCTTGCTCGTGAGACACTGAAAAGCGACAAGCAGAAGAGCCTTCGTTATGCGCTCGGAAAAGAATTCGCCAAGTATGGAAAGCCTGAGTTTGCGGACATCTGTTTGGAATACATCAAGAGCAAGGATGTCGCCACGCAGGGAACCGGACTTGACATATATGCGAAGGGACGCTATTCAAGTGCGAAACAAGCTGTGGAGGATTTGGCCGCTCTTGCTCCCGATGAAGATGAAAGCGACGGCAAAAAGAAAAAGGCTTCCAATGTGAATGCAGTGAAGGCAAAGAAGATTCTGAAGGGGATTGGAAACTAAGACATAACGCCGATTGAGTGAAGACGCTGGTTGTGGATGTGCGCAATCAGCGTTTTTTTTATCAAGTTACTGTGTAAATCTGATGTCATATTGAAAACGAGACGGGAAATTTGTATAATGAAAATAAATGTGCGTACGCAAAAAAAAATTCAGTGGAAAATTTTTGCATGTAGGAGAGCATCATGTATAAACGGCAGATTTATTTGAATAAACTTATTGCCCGCAAAGATAATGGACTTATAAAAATTATTACCGGGGTCCGTAGATGCGGAAAATCATTTTTGCTATTTAAACTTTATAAGAAGTATTTAAACAAGTTGGGTATTGAGGATTCGCACATAATCCAAATTTCCTTGGAGGAGACTGAGAATTTTTCGCTTCATAATCCGCTTGTACTCGATTCACATATTAAAAAACTGATTCGTGATAAAAAGCCGTATTACATTTTTTTAGACGAAATACAGTTTGTAAAAAGCATAAAAAATCCTGATGAATCTATTTCAGATGCAGAACCAATTACATTTTATTCCGTCCTTAACTCGCTTTTAAAAAGAGATAATGTTGATGTTTATGTTACAGGTTCAAATT
>DFKI01000046.1 GCA_002373325.1 Treponema sp. UBA3649 | reverse complement strand
CATATTCCCACTCCGCCTCGGTCGGAAGACGATATCCGTTGGCACTTCGGTCCATGCTGATGTCCCCGCGGATTGTATTTCCACGGCAGGGTGTGTAGCTCCATGAAGAGGGATCCGTAACGCCGTCAATGGTGTAAACGGGTGTAAGTCCTTCCATAATACTGAGCTTATTGCAGAAAACAAGAATGTCGTACCAGCTCACATTCTCGACCGGACGCAAATCACCCTCGTACTCGCTGGGTCTGTTTCCCATCACGGCCTCCCACTGCCCCTGTGTCACTTCCGTAGCTCCCATGTAGAAGCTGTCCAATGTAACTGAGTGAATCGGAACCTCATCATCATCTCCGTCATCGTATCCCATCCTGAATGTGCCGCCCTCAACGAAAACGAACTTCATCTTTGCCTTGAATTTCATTCCGACAATCTTAACGGCATCAACTTTTGGAGAACCGTCGGAAACTGCAAATTCAGATGAATCCATCGTCATAGGAATTCGCTCCCCTCCAACAACTCTGCTCAAAGAAGAAATCTGTACGGATGTGCTTCCGCTGGAAATGAGTCTCATGTTCTCACGGCTGATTCCTTTGATGTTCCATGTGTACATGTTGCGTCTTTCATCGCTTACCTCATCGAATCCCCATTTCAATTCCGTAGCCGGAAGATTGAACAAGAGCCGTCCCTTCTGATTCAGAACCTTCGCCGAAACACTGTACCTGCGGTTCTCCGGGTTCTCTTCAATTGGAAGTGAATATCCGTTGCAGTCCGGCCAGTCGGAAGTCCATGCGCTCTGCCATCCGGAAAGAATCACGGACCTCAGAGCAAAGTATTTCGGAGAGACTCCCTGCATGATGTGCACGGAATAATCCGCGGTCTTTGCCTTCATGTCCACGCCTTTTTTGATAAGTCCGCTGGTCCAGAAAGAGACGGAATTGTGCGTGTTCCAAAATTCTGAGTATTCATCAACAATTGAAATCCATCCGTCGTAAACATCAAACTCATCCAGACACTCCATATAACCTGGTTTTCCCGACCTGATTGCATCCGCAAGTTTTTCGTAAGCCTCATAGGCATCCTGGGCTTTTTCAGTCGGCTCAGCTTCCATCGCGTCATAGTAGGATGAAAGTGCGTTCACCCATTTTCCCTGCGCCTCAAAGGATTTTGCCTCCGCCAGCTTTTTCTGATACGCCGCATTCTGTGCAAAAAGTCCTGCCGTCATAAACATGGCGACAAAAAAAATCGCAACTCTCTTCATATTATATTCCTCCATTTTTTCATTAGGATTCACTTTCCTCATCATAAACAAATATGTCCAATATGTCAATTGTGTCAATCCCCCGAAAAAAAATCATAAAATCACGGAAAGAACACAAAATCTTCTTGACATAAAAAGCAAATCAGATGATAATAAGAATATCTGCATGATAGAACATCTATCAGTATGACACACTTAATATTACGAGGTGGCCTATGAGAATCCCAGACGTGGCAGAATCCATGAGCGCGCGACCAGAAAGCATAGACGGATGCGGAACTTTTTTTGAATACTCATTCCGCTATGGAGGAAAAACACAAAACGACGGACTTTCAACCGCTGACACAGAAAACCGGATTGCCGCAGAATTTTCCATTGACGAGCTGATTAGACTCAACGTGCCGGAATCAGAGCGAGAAATTTGCGCGACAAAGGATTTTTTCTTCTACGGTTCCGGATGGCAGTCATGGGGATTCGGCGGAGAGATTGAGCCGGGAAAATACCTGAAAAAATACATCCCGCTTATCCCCCAGTGGAAGCAGTACATCACATTTCCGGGAAAAGCACCTGCCTCCGTGTTCGGAAAAAAATCATCGTCCAAAAAACTTCTTCGCGGACAGTTCATCATTTACCTCAGATGGGAAAACACATATCTCGTGCTCGCATCGACCGGAACCTGCACTGAGCTCGAAAACGGAAGCGTTCCACCGGTACAATTTTATGTGGACAGGGACTCAAGGCAGATTGCGGTAAGCGTGTACTCAGACGGAAAGCGATGGACAGGAGGAGAGTTGATTTCACAAATCTGCGTGTTCAGTGCAAGCTCCTATTTTGGATTACGCAACGGAATCAGAAATCTTTTCGGTGACAGCTCCAGCGCACGGTTCGACTATCTGAATTTTTTAAGCAGCGACACAAACGAAATCAAAAGCGCGGGCTGGGAATCTTGGTACAATCATTACGCGGACATCGACGAAAAATCCATCATGCGCGATCTGGACGAGCTTGGAAAAGGCGACAACATAATCAGCGTGGAATACTCGCGGAAAGAGAGGCCGGTTGTTTTTCAAGTGGACGACGGATGGGAAAAAGCCCTTGGTGATTGGGACGCGAACTTGGACAGATTTCCCTCGGGCATGGAAAAGCTCTCCGACGCAATTTCCAAAAAGGGATACATTCCCGGACTCTGGCTCGCACCTTTTATCGTGGACCTCAGAAGCGACTTCGCCAAAAAACATCCCGACTGGATTTTACGTGGAGAAAACGGAAGTCCGATTCCCGCAGGAATGAATCCGCTCTGGGGAAAATTCAAGATTTCAAATCCCTGCTCTTTTTACTGCCTTGACCTGAGCCGCGACGACGTTCTTGAGCATCTGGATGATTTAATGGAGAAGATAATCAACCGCTGGGGATTCCGTTACATCAAGCTGGACTTCATGTTCGCCGGAATGATTCACGGAAGATTTTCAAACGGAGGGGCAGCTTTCATCTGGTACGAGAGGGCCATAAAAAAACTCACGAAGCGATGGGTAAACGTGCGGGGCGACAGAGTGGCTTACCTGGGTTGCGGTGTTCCGCTTGAAGCTTCATACAAAACATTTCCGCTCTCAAGAATCGGGCCGGACACAAAGGAAGCATGGGACGTAAAATCAATGAGCCGAATCCGTTTTTCAGCACGCACGGGAGCAAAACCGAATCTTCAAAGCACGCTCGGACACGCATTCTGGGACCAAGGAATTTTCATCAACGACCCCGACGTGATTTTCATGCGCTTTAACAACATCACTTTGGATGACGAGGAAAAGGAACTCATCGCTCTTGTGAACAAACTTTTCGCAAGTCAGATTATGTACTCCGACAGTCCCTCTGATGCAGGAAGCGCGGAAGCAGATTTTACATCGCACATCCTTTCGCTCTACTCTGTTTTTGAAGGCGAGGAATTCGGTCTTGTAAACTGCAGCAGCGAGACCTACCTGATTTTCAGTCGCAGCGGAAAATATTGCGGAATGATAAATCTGAGCGAAAAACCCTTCACAAAATATATGGACGAGATTCTTGCACAGACCTTCGCCGCAACAAGACGAAAACCCGGAAGCGACAACCTGATTTTAAAACCCGTTGTGGACAGGTGCGTGGTCGCGGGAGATTTGTACACCGCAAGAAAACACACCATATCGATTTTTGAAATCCAATCAGAGAAAGGAGAATGATTATGGAAGATAAAAGCTCGGTGATTTTTGGAAATGAGATTCCGGCAAGAGTCGTGAAAAAGGCGGAAAGGGCTCAGAAAAAATACATCAAAAAATTCGGGGACGACAGAAACAAGTCGTATCATTTTTCGGCGGATGAAAACGAAGTGCTCGGTCCCGACATGGGAGTGAAAGTGTTTCATCTTTCCGACACGCCGTTAAAATCCCTTGGTGAAAAACCGCTCATCATCGGAAACATCCGCATGGGATTCGGACACTACCGCATTTCAATGG
>DFKI01000033.1 GCA_002373325.1 Treponema sp. UBA3649 | reverse complement strand
GAATCATGTCATATTTTTCATCAAAACAAATTCCCTGCAAAATCTTGAAGTTACTGAACGATGAAGGTAAAAGTTTTTTCACGATGGAAACTGAAGTCTGCAATCTGTCCACGATGATTCCCACACGCTGCCCCATATATTCCGCAATGAAGATTGTATCCAGGCTGCTTTTTTCCACTGCAGTCTGACCAGGAAAAAGAGATGAGAGCGAATAGATTGGAATGAGAACTTCCTCCTCATCCTCAGTCCGCGAAAGATAAAGCTGGTTCTGCTCGGTCACATAATTTATGTAAGACTCGTAAGTCACGTCCACAATATATTCGGATGGAATCATGCACTTGTGTCCGTTAGCGAAAACAAAAAAGCCGTGAATGTCCTGATGTCGCTCCGAGAAAAAAGTCTCGTCCTTCACCATGCCCAGAACACCATCGTGCGCAATGAGAAGTGAGTTCTGGAGAATCTGGAGTTCGCCGAGAAGCTGCTTGTTAAATTCAGAAATCTGAAAGCTCGTGAGATGTTTCTGGTTCGCCCGCATCGCCATGAGAAGTCCTGAGATTTTATAAGTTCTCGAAATCATCTCCTCGTGAACGTTGAGCAAATTTGCGATGTTCCTTGTGTTCACCGAAATTATTTTGTCCGGCATCTCCTCGTCATAATCAAAATCAAAAGATTTTCCGGAGACATTTTTCTTCAAGGCGTCCGCATCAAAAATTTCCGCCGCAGCCGCTCTGTCACAATAAAGAATCAGAGAGGAAATATCCATGTCCTCTTCGTCGTCGCTTTCCAATTCCACGCAACACTGTATGATTGCATCACAAACGTATTTTACAAGTGACTCGATGTTTTCTGAATAAACAATCTCCTTTTCCGAAAGACTGACATATATTTTTTCAAGTCCGCAATAGAGCTTGTAGATTTTCGAGAATCCCAAAATATCCGAAAGATCCTTCGTAAAACAAATCAGCTCAAGAATCAGCTTGACCTGCGAAGGAGAGCGCTTGATTTCAGCGACCACATTTTTTGTTTCCAAAAGATATTTCTGACGCACGACATCCAGTTTCTTTGCCATAGTCCCTCCTACTCTTCCTTTCGGAAATAGAACACTTTTCCGTCCATGATTTTCTTAAGTCCTTTCGGAAGAATCGATGAATCCAAAGACGCAATTTCATTCATCGAGACAAAAATATATCCTCCGCACGAAAGACATTTTTCCGTCAGTGTCTCAAGGATTTTTTTCCGCAGCTCTCTTGAAAAATAAATGAAAACATTCCGGATGAAAATCACATCCTGATTTTTAGGAGCAAGGTTGATTGTGCCCGGATTAAAAAGCGAAGGTGAATTCGGGAGCTTAGCCAAATTGATTTTTTCAATCCGCACGGAGTTTCTTATCTCCATTGGAATTTCAACACCGCCATTTTCCGTTTTATATTTCGCGATGAGATTGTGGAACATGGATCCGTCAACTGTCCTTAGAGAATTCTTCGTGTAAATTCCGGACTTGCATTTTTTCAAAACCTTCGTGTTGATGTCGCTTCCGAAACACTCGCATGGTATCTGACAAGAGTCCGATATCAATTTAAGCGAATAGATTTCCTCTCCGCTCGAACATGCCGCGCTCCAAATTTTCACGGGCAATTTTGTTTTCCCGAAAATCTCAGGAAGGATTTTTTGTTTTAAAAGATGAAACTGTTTTTCCTCCCTGAAAAAATATGTCTCGTTTATGGTGGCGCGGTCAACCAGCTCCGTCATCTCATTCGGGTTCGTCGACAAATAGTTGATGTAATTGAATTCCTCGTTTCCTTCTGCAAGACTCGTTTTCCTTTCCTCGACAAATTTTGAAAGACTGGTCCTGTGGGAATCCTGCGGAACTATTCCTGAGTAAGATGTCAGCTGCTGGATGATTTTATCGATTTCTTCTTGCGTCAATTCTATACACCAACATTCCCGGTAAGAGTTAAAATTCTCCGGGCGATTTTGTCCCTCGGAAGAATCTCGTTCGCAGCATTCTGTTCAATAGCAGCGGCAGGCATCCCAAAAACCGCACAGGTAGATTTATCCTCCACAATCGTATGACCGCCGTTTTCTACAATCATCTGGCATCCGTCAGCACCATCGCGTCCCATTCCCGTCATCAAAATGGCAAGGCATGATGAGCCGTAGAGTTTTGCAGCACTCCTGAAAAGCTTGTTCACTGCAGGTCTTAAAAATCTTTCCTCCGGTTCGTCGCTGAGTTTTAAAATAGGATTTCCAGAAGGAGAGATTGAGCCTATCACAAGATGACGTTCGGCAGGCGCAAGATACACATGTCCCCTATAAGCTTCCTGTCCGTCCTTTGCAAGTTCCACGCTGACATTAGGACAACTTGAGTTGAACCAGTTCACCATCTTCACGTCAGCTCCTACATCAAGATGCTGCACGTAAACTATGGGAAGCGAAAAATTTTTTCCCAATTTGCTCAACACAGTTTGTACCGCAGTGGGTCCTCCCGTGGAAGCTCCTATGCACAAAATTTTATATGAAGAAAAACTCTCATGCTTCTCAGGCTCCACATCCCTTCTGTGAGGTCTGATTCCATTCTTCAAAAGTTTCTCACGTATTCGTGCGATGAATGATTTCAGCATCTCGTTACGAAGCTCGCTCAAGACAGGCTTTACCTCAAAGAGAATCGCTCCGGCATCCAGAGCCTGTGCCTTCATCCCTTTTTCCTCTGAAAAAATCACAAGTGCCGAGCCAACTTCAGATACAATCATCCTGCCCGCCTCAAGACCGTCCATCTCAGGCATGTCTATGTCGCTCACAACAAGATCGGGAGCATGTAACTTTGCCGCATCAAGAAGTTTGCGACCGTTTGATACAGTTTCCTTCACCTCAAAATCGCTCTCACTCTTGAACGCCTTTTCGAGAAGTCCCCTGATTATGGCCGAATCATCAGCAATCACAACCGTGTATTTCAAATTTTCCATCAAAAATCCCCTCTTCAAAATTCTGGCTCACATCAAAATTTGAAAGCAACCCTAGATTTTTCCCAAATCTCTCCGTAATCTTTCTTCTATTTTATCCGGTTTCAAAAGCGGAATCAGTCTTCCCTTGTAGGTGATTTCATTTTCCCAATCCTCTTCCTCAAGATCCTCTTTCAGAACCTCGTAAAAAACCTCGACCATGGAAACATGCAGGCAGAACTGATCATCATCCCTTTTGAAAAGCAAGAACGTCGGACTATCCACATCGACTAAACTTGCCTCATCATCATCGTTTAGCACAACCGGATTCACAACCGTATAAGGTTTTCCGGCATAGTTGATTACACCCTCGATGTACTCTGGAACAAATGGAAGAAAATGAACCTTGCTGTCCCTCACGATTTCCTGCACCAAAGAAATATCGATGGCAAACCGGTTCTTGTTCACTGAGAAAATCAAAAACGAGACTGTGTCCTTGTCGGGAACCTGAGCCCCGTCCTCCTCATTTTGTATGACCGCAGACTCTGCAGGAATTTCCATGTCATCCATCGTTCACCTCAGGCATTAGATTTTTTTTCAGAGTTCTTGGAAGTGGACTGCACCTGCTTGTTCAAATCCTCGGACATGATTCTCAGGTTTTCTGCCGATGCGGAAATGCTGTCCGTCGCAACTGTGAAGTTCTCGATGCCGGCTGAAATCTGTTTGAGCGCAATCAGAATCTGCTCGGATGCGATTGTCTGTTGCTGAATGATTCCGGTGATATCCTCCGCGGAAGTTGCCGTAATTTCGGATGAACTCTTGATGCTCTCAAACTTCGTTCCAAGCTCCTTCGCAGTCTCATATCCCGAAGTGATTTTTTCAGTTCCGTTTTCGCTCGCAAGAATCAGTGTGTCGGATGAATGCTGAATCTCCGTAATCTTTTCCTTGATTTCGTGGATGCTGTCAATGATGCCGTCAGAAAGACGACGAATCTCATTTGCGACGATTCTGAATTTCTTTCCCGCCTCACCCGCGCTGGTTGCCTCAAGCTCTGCATTAAACGCGATGATTTTAGTCTGGTCGGCGACGGAGTTAATCAACGTAACAATGTCCCAGATGCTCTCAATCTTGTCGTTCAGGTCTTTCATTCCGGTGATAGTCTGCTGGTTTGCCTCATAGATTGCATGGAGCTGCTCAACGTTCTTTTCGATCGACGCGACACCCTCAATAACGTCAGCGGATGTTTTTTGAGCAACTTTGGACACGTCCTTGATTTTGGAAGAAATGTTTTCAGAAAGAGCATTTGAATCTTCCATAGTCGCGACAATTTCTTTTACCGCCGCGCTCTGATCCTGAGATGTGGCCGCCGTCTCTTTTGTGGACACAACAAGATTCTGAGTTTCCCCGAAAAGTTTTTCTCCGAGAATTCTCTGTCCCTCGCTCATCCTGCGGATTGATGAAAGATTCAGGATTGAAAAAAGAAGTCCGAGCAAAAGCATTCCGCCCTCAATCAAAAGAATAAGCCTTGAGAGTTGTCCGCTCAGAGCCTTCATGTCCCCGTTCATCGCAACGTACCAAGGAGTTGTACCTATGCGGCTCACACCATAGTATGTCTTTGAGTTTGCGTCAATCATCGGAGCGTTCTTTATCACATCGGCAATCGTCGCGGCATCAAGATTCCATGCAGCAAAATAATTTTCCTTTCCGAGCTTGGACTGATCGTCATGGGTCATAAAAAATCCCTTGGAGTCGATTATGTGCCTCTCGCTTTTCAAAGTGCTATCCGTATTCTTCAGAATTTCATTCAAGGAGGAAAGAATTATGTCCACGGCTCCAACACCAACAACATTTCCCCTGTCGTCAATGGCAGCCTTAGAATATGTCACGCAAAGAGCATGTGTCTGATCATCAATATATGGCTCGCTGAAAACACCCTCGTGAATCGGAGCGGAAACAGCGTTCTTGAACCAGTCCCTTGATGAAGGCTCCCACCCCGCAGGAGGAATCCATTTGTTTTTGTCCACCCAGATTCCGCCCTCGCTGAGCTTAGTGATTGTCGCATAATAAACATCACCACCGCCGGCACTCTCAGCCAGACTTTTGACAAGACCAGACAAAGACTGCTTGTTATCAACCTTCGCGGCAATCTTCACGATGTTGTCCACGCTGAGTATCGCGGGATGCACCATGTTCATAACGCTGCTGGTCACTTTCTCCTGAACAAGTCCAATCTCACTCTTGACTCCTTCCTTCATTATCAAGTTTGGAAGAAAATACAGGAGATTGCAAGCGATGAAAATAATTATCACCTGCGGTAAAAATGATCCCCAAAACAGTCGTCTAGTATTTTTTCTGTTGCTGGATTCAGTTTTTTTAGCCATAGTAAAAATACGCTCCTTGAATTATAAGCAAAAATACCTAAAATCATCAAACAAGAGTTTTTATAGGTATCCATTTTCTTTTCGGCATTTTTTTATTCAAACAAAAGAATTATAGGTTCAAAAAAATCATATTGCAAAATAAATCTAATTCAGAAAAATCATATTGCAAAATAAATCTAATATGGAAGAAAATCAGCCGAAAATAAATGCATGAAAAAGAAAATACAATTCCGCATAGGATCCCCGGTGACGCTCATCATTCTAGCAGTGTCAGCCGCCATACTGATTTTGGATTCGTTCGTTCTGAAGGGAAAAGCAACTCAGACACTGTTCTCATGTCCCGCAGCAAAAGGAAACGAAATCTTCCGCTTCACCCTTCCGGTTAATTATTTCAGAATGATTTTCCATCCCCTCGGACAAAGCGGCTTTATGATTTTTTTCGCGCAATCACTTTTGGCTCTTTCTCTCGGCAGGCAGATTGAGGAAACTTACGGAGCGACAATCCTTTTGCTCATGCTGATTTTTTCCGCATTGGTTTCGGGAGTACTCAACGCAGCTTTCGGAAACTGCACGATACAGGGTCTTTCCCCGCTGATTTTCACAATGATTCTGATTTCACTGAACGGTGCACAGAACAAAGGCACAATCTATTTTTCAAGCACAATCCTGCTTTTGCTCTATCTCGTTTTTCAGGGCTATCTCTCGTTCATTTCAAAAGAATCCTATGTCGATCCCGAGGCAGGAAAATTTACAAACACGCTTTATCAGTTCATGCCGGTTCTGATTTCATTCGCAGGAGGAGCCGCCGGAAGTCTCTTCGGATTTTTATGCGGAAAGGGACAGGCGAGAAAAAACAAGGAAAGCTGGAAAGACAGGGATACAACGGAGGCAACACTATGAGCGGATTCAAATGCAATTTCTGCCCTGTATGCGACGGTTGCGGTTGTATTTCCGAAATGCCGGGGATGGGCGGTCCCATGGAAAGCAAGAATTTCATCCTCAACTGCGAGGGATGGAAAAAGATAAATATAATGGTAGAAAAATTTCATCCAGAGTTGCTTTCTGAAAAAAAAGAAATGCCGGAGATAAGGCTCGGACCCATGACGGGTGCGGTGGAAAACGTGGGCTACCATGACGAGAAATCCTTTTACTTCGACCTGATTGAGTCCTGCCACAAAGCGGGAGTCAAACTTTCCATCGGTGACGGATGCCCGGATGAAAAATTGTATTTTGGAATTCAGGCGGTGGAAAATCTAAGGACATCTTTTCCAGAGGCAAAGGCAGCCGTGTTCATCAAGCCGTACAGCGACGAAAAAATCCTGGAACGCTACGAAAAGGCCTTCCATATTGCCGACGGATTGGGAATCGACATAGACGCTTACAATATCATCACGATGCGGAAAAAAGTGAGCCTTGAAAAAAAGAACGCGACACAACTCAGGCATCTGAAGGAATGGGTGAACGCAAAGGGACTTCCCTTCATCATCAAGGGAATTTTCACGGACTCTGATTTGGAATTGGTGAGGGAAGTAAAACCAGACGTTGCTTTTATCTCAAACCACGGCGGAAGAGTTGAGACCAGAATCGGGAGTACGGCGGATTTTCTCTGGACGAACAGAAAAGTGCTTTCCGAAAACAGCGGCACAATCTGGGTGGACGGAGGAATCAGGACGACATCGGACGCAATGGCAGCTTCATTATGCGGAGCCACCACTGTGCTGATTGGTCGTCCATTCGCATCGGCTCTGTGCAGGGACAAGGAGAACGGACCTTCCGATTTTATGAAGGAATTCAAAAGCGGTCCCAGATAAAAATCAAGCGTGATGACAGGTCATTTCCGTACTTGATTTAATGTCATCGCCAGACTTGATGCAGTGTCATTGCCGGACTTGATTTAATGTCATCGCCGTACTTGATG